>JANLTJ010000051.1:0-109988 GCA_031362885.1 Betaproteobacteria bacterium | reverse complement strand
TCTTGATCCTTCTCAACGGCATTGACGCGCTGAAGAGGTGTTTGGCAAATCACGCCCAATTCGCTGATAACGTCACGCGATTGTCGCAGAAGGTCCGCTCGTGAGCGATGATGTATTATGTTCTTAGTAGTTACTGAACTTATGATCTCGTTTATCGAATGAGTATTCCAGTCAGCACAGGCGTCACGCTTGGCACGAAACCCGACGTCAGCATCATCATCGGAGTAAAGAACGGCGCCAGCACCCTGCAGCACTGCTTGGACAGCATCGCGTCACAGAGCGTCTCCGCTCGAGAAATAATCGTTATTGACAGCGCCTCGACGGACGGCACGCGCGAGCTGCTGGAAGCGAACGCGCGTGCGGGTAAGGTGAGCGAGTATGTCTCCGAGCCAGACACTGGGCTCTACGAGGCTTGGAACAAGGCCGTGCGCCGCAGTCACGGAGAGTGGATTTGCTTTCTAGGTTGCGACGACGCGTTCCACGACGCCTTCGCGCTGCATCATCTCCTCGATGGTGCAGCCACCAGCAGTACGGCGCGCATCGTGTACGGGCGCGTCAACCGGGTCACACCCCGCGGTGTCGTGGCAGAAGCCTGGGGTGGTACCTGGGAGTCGTCTAAAGCGGCGTGTTTCGCCGGATTCATGATCCCACACCCGGGTAGCCTGCACCACCGGTCAATCTTCGAGGAGCGCGGGTTGTTCGACGAGTCTTATCGGATCGCGGGCGACTACGAACTGGTACTACGCGAGTTGCTATTGCGCGATCCGGTGTTCGTCGATCGGGTGGTGGCCGACATGCGCTTCGGTGGAATGAGTTCGCGGCCGACCGCGATCTACCGCACCTTGCAGGAGGTGCAGCGCGCGCGCGCAGCACACGGCCTGCATGGCAAGCCGGCGCGGTTGCGTCAGGCGCTGACCGCTGCCTGGATCGGCTCTTGGATTCACCGGTTTTTCGGAGAACGCGCCTACCGCCTGGTTGCCGATCTGTACCGCATCGTGCGCGGCAAGCCGCGAATTTGGACCGCTTAGCGCGATCGTGATCCGGGTACTAACCTTCGGGCGTTTCGCAGACGACAGTTTCGGCGGCATCGAGCGCTATGTATTCGAACTGGGCCGAGCGCTCGAGGGCGAAGTGCATTTCGTAAACATCGTTGCACGAAGGGGCCGGAGGCCCGACGTTCCAACGGCGGGAGAGACCGTCTACGCGAAGCCGCTGGCGAGCTTGGGCGGCACACCGATCTGCCCCACCATGCCATGGCAGGCACTGCGCAGGCATTGGCGTACGCCCTTCGACATCGCGCACCTTCAGTTTCCCGCCGATCCCATGGCGCATCTCGCCTATGAACTACTGCCGCGCAGTGTGAAGCGCGTCATCAGCTGGCACAGCGATATCGTGCGGCAGCAGAGAATGCTGAAGATGTACCGGCCGTTTCTCAACCATTCGCTGCGCGCCGCGGACGCGATCATTGCGGCAACCCCGGCGCATATCAGTTCCTCGGAGCAGTTGTCGCCGGTGCGCGATTCCGCCAGGTTCCGGGTCGTACCCTACGGTTTCGACCTCTCACGCTTCAGCCAACGGCCGCCCCTCGCTGGCGATATCCGCCGCAGCTTCGGCACCAAGTTCCTGGTCTTCGCGCTTGGGCGGCACGTCTATTACAAGGGATTCGAGTTCCTGATCCGCGCCCTGGCCGATATGCCCGATGCGGCGCTTGCACTCGGGGGGCAGGGACCGCTCACGGAGGATCTACAGCGGATTGCGCGGGAATGCGGAGTCACCGACCGCGTCCGGTTCGTCGGCCGCATTCCGGACAAGGATCTGCCCGCTTGGTACCACGCGTGTGACGCATTTTGCCTGCCCTCGGTCGAGCGCGCGGAGGCGTTCGGCATCGTCCAGGTCGAGGCGATGGCCTGCGGGAAGCCGGTCGTGTGCTGTGAGCTGGGCAACGGCGTCACCTGGGTGAATCGGGACGATGAAACCGGACTCGTCGTCCCGCCGAAGGATGTGGCGGCGCTCGCCGCAGCGCTGAAGCGGCTACAACGTGACCCGGTGTTGCGCGCTCGCTTGGGTGAGCAGGGTCGCCGCCGCGCCGACAGCGAGTTCACCTCCGACGCAGTGGGGAGGGCGACGCTCGCAGTCTACCGCGAGGTGCTTGGAATCGCGTGAGCAATGTGGACAATCCCAATCATGCGGCCGGACCGCAGTTGCAATTGTTCACCATCACGAGTCTTTCGCCAGTTCGCGGCGAAGGAAAAAACCGTCGATCTGCAGGGTCTGTCCGGTCTGGTCGTGTACATACGCCGGGAAGATGACGAACAACACGAACCCCAATGCATTGACTTTTTCACGCATCTCGTCGAATAAAGATTGGCCAGCATACAGTGGAGTCACGTCTCTGCGCCCCTTCGTGGTGGGGCGCAAGAACTGGTTGTTCTCGGACAGCGTGGTCGGTGCTACCGCCAGCGCCAACCGTTACTCACTCATCGAAACGGCCACGCCCAACGGCATCGAACCGTATCACTACCTGCGCCATCTGCTCCACGCCTTGCCCGTCGCCAACAGCATCGACGACTACAAAGCCCTGCTGTTTTGGAACTTCACTCTCCCCGACTAAGCGCTCCAAATCCCGAATATCACATCGACCGCAAGTAAGGAAGCATGGGATCTATTGATCGCTTACGGCGTAGATATCGAGATTTTCGGATGCATTCAAACATCCCGACGACACGAACGGCGGGAATGATGCTCATCAGACTTGGTCTGCCATCATGCGCTTAACGACTGCCGATACATCCGACTTCGCGTGCCAACCTAAGGCCGCGGCCGCCTTCGACGGATTGGCGCGGCTCTCAGATAGATCCGAGGGACGGAAAAGCTCGGATTGACTCTCGACGTATTGACGCCAATCCAACGACACTTCAGCGAATGCGGCTGCCACGAAATCTTCCAGGCTGACACTATGGCCCGTAGCAATGACGTAGTCGGCGGGCGCTTGGGCTTGCAACATGAGGTGCATTGCCTCGACATACTCAGGTGCCCAGCCCCAGTCGCGGATCACCTTCGTGTTGCCGAGCGTCAACCTCTCCTTAGCCCCCCCCGCAATGCGGCGCACAGTCTCGACGATTTTCTTTGTAACGAATCGGGAAGGCCGCAACGAAGACTCATGATTAAATAGCACGCCGGTGCATGCAAACAGGTTGTAGGCTTCCCTGTAGTTCGCAACCTGCCAATGCGCCGCCGCTTTCGCAACGGCATAGGGACTGCGTGGGTTGAATGGCGTATTTTCATCGGCGGGCAGACCACGCGTATCACCGAAGCATTCGCTTGATCCGGCGTTGTAAAAACGGATGTGTGCCGCCAGAAAGCGAATCGTTTCGAGCAGGTTCAGCGTCCCGACCGTAATGCTCTCCATCGTCTCGACGGGCTGTTCGAAGGACAGTCCGACTGAACTCTGGCCCGACAGATTATAGATCTCGCCGGGCTCCACCTTTTTCACGACATGCAGAACACTGCGGAAATCGTTGGGAGCCATGGACCAGGTCTGGACCCGATCGAGAATGCCAAGCCTTCGCAGGCCTTCAAAGGAGGCCATCTGAGCATCACGTGAGGTTCCATGGACTTCATAGCCGAGCGCAAGCAGATGGCGCGCGAGGTAGCCGCCATCCTGCCCGCTAACACCGCAGATCAAAGCACGCTTCATTTCTGTTCCATTTTCAATTGCCGATAAATGGCTAGCGTCACTTCCGAACACCTTCTCCACGACGACAGCGCGCAACGCCGCTCCTCCATCGATGATCTCATTGCACAACGCTTCCGAATTGACAATCCGCCCTTTGGCGCGCCTCACCGCTCTCCTCATCGAGCGGATCGACCATTTCCGTCGCGTCGCCCTCAACTTCCGGCAGTAAACTACCGTTACTGCGGATCACCGGGCAACTCATCGAGATCGCGCCCCGGTGGCAAAACTTTAAATCCTTCGTAGACCGAAGAGATGATTAGGTCGGGGGCGTCTTATCCAGCGGCGCGCAAGAGTCTTAAATCCGTCACCCAATAAGTGACCCATACCGCAATGCTCGATCAAGCTCTGAAGCTCTGCGTCCACCGCGGTGTGCCCTATGTCAATAAGGCTTGATCCCGACTCTTCGCAACAGATTCTCGATCGCCCCAGACATGACGATATTTGTAAGCTGCGGCACTAGAGTTGAGCCCAGGCCAGTCTTCCTGAAAACCATCTCTTTAGGTAACGCAACGCCCGACAAGATTCTTTAGGCATCGGAAGGCCTTGGACTGGAATAGCATAACTGCGCATGGTTGATGCCGCATTTCGCAACACGCCCAAATAGGAATCGTATATCCATCGATTGGATCGTCCGATCTTGTAGTCGTGGTAATGCAGAACCACACGGGTCGGCGATACGATGCGAAGACTGTGAAAGTGATAGAAGACAGGTTCGATCCTGCCCGTGAGCAGACCAATGTGGTGAACGTTCCAAGGTGCAACTGTGCGGTTGATTTGCGAGAGAACATGAACCTCTTCGCCGAACATCTCCGGCCAGATGTCGAGGTATTTCTGATCGCCAAATTTGCCGTTCTCGAGCCGGGAATAGCACCACTCTACACATCGATCCTGCCACCAGTGGAGAACTTTCAAGCCGCCCTCTGTGCTCCGGAATGTCATGAACTGCACGCAGAATCTTCCGTATTGTAGGCTAGCCGCATACTCGGGTGCGAAGGCGTGGTCGGTAATCATGACATGCTTACCAGACTCGGTGAATTCATCGAGCAGTTTCGAAGGCTGGTCGAAGAAATACAAGTCCGCATCGACGTAGGTCACCCGCTCTAGTCCAGGTTGCCGCTCGAACACTGCCGACGGCAGAAACGGTGTCAATGTCCAGCAGTATTCCCCCATTGATCGATCACTCTTTGCCTCAATCAGTCGATCTGATTCAATTTCCGGCAGTCTTATGATCTGGACGAATTTGGGAGAAATCTTCTCAAGCGCCACTGCACATGCCTCATCCATTGCGATGATCCACAACACAAATGGCTGACCGTGAGCCTCGAGCGACTTGTAGAGGGACAACCCCTGCGGCAGGTAGTGACTGTCGAAGAGCGTAACGAAGTGCTCCACCTTTCTACTTGAACTCATTCACAGTCTCGATGATCCTCGACACTTCGGCGTCCGACAGAAACGGATGGCACGGAATTGATAGGCAAGTTGCTGCATGACGCTCCGCTTCGACAAGACCTGAGGGATCGCGCCTGACATCTCGACAAGGGGACTGGAGATGAACAGGGACAGGGTAGTGGATGAGCGTTTCGATTAGGCGCGCTTTCATGTGATTTGCAAGCCGGTCGCGCTCGTTACAGCGGATCACGAACAAATGATAGACGTGACTGTCTTTGCTCTCCGGGTCCGCGAGGAGACGAATTTTCGGATTTTTTAATCGCTCGCGATATGCGCCAGCAATCTGACGGCGGCGCCGGGTGAATTCATCCAACCTCCCCAGGCGTACCGACAACAAGGCTGCCTGCAGTTCATCCAGCCGGCTGTTCAGCCCGAGCACTGGGTGCTGATATCTTTCGGATTGGCCATAGTTGCGAAGCATCCTGGCCCGCACAGCCACTTCTTCGTCGCTGGTCGAGAGGGCGCCGCCATCTCCAATAGCGCCCAGGTTCTTGGTCGGATAGAAGCTGAAGGCGCCCCAAGTCCCGATGCTTCCAGAGCAAGCATCGTGATGCATCGCGAGATGGGACTGAGCGCAATCTTCGAGAAGATGCAATGCTTCCTGTGAAGCCAGTCTGCGCCAATCGGTCATTGCTCGAACCTGACCATACAGATGAACCAATAGCACTGCCTTGGTTTTCGGGCTGATGCACCGCTCAACGCTTTGCCGGTCGAGGAGCGCGGTGTCCGGATTGATATCCGCCAGCACCGGGATCGCACCGGCGCGAAAAATGGCCAGCACGGTGGCAAACGCCGTCATTGGCGTGGTGATGACCTCGTCGCCGGGGCCGATATCCAGAGAACGTAGTCCGATTTCGATGGCGTCCATTCCATTGCCGACGCCGATGACGTATTTCGCGCCAATACGTGATGCCCATTCCGATTCAAAAGTTTGCACCCGCTCGCCGAGAATAAACCAACCAGATTCCAGGACGGCACGCGCGGCCGTCATTTCTTCTGCGCGCAACGATTCGGGCTCGCGCTGGAACGCGTTCATGGGAATCATCATGCGTCCCAATACTCTTTTCCATGCCTGGAAAAGTATTCAAGCGTACGGGTCAAGCCGTCATCCAAATCTATTTTTGGTGTCCAGCCGACGACGTTGCTAATTTTGGAAAAGTTTGAGTAGTAGTCACCAATGTCGATGACCTTCCTGTCCGGGGGAAAAGGCACGACCTCGAATTTTCCAGAACCATGCAAAGTCACCAGTTTTTCGGCGAGCCACTTCAGACTGACAACCTGTTCAGAGCCTAGATTGAATACTTCTCCATCGGATGCCGGGTTGGATGCCACAGCCAGAAGTGCGTCAACCACATCGTCAACATAGTTGAAGTCCCTCACCTGCAACCCGTCTCCGAAAACCTGTATGGCCTTGCCTTGAAGCAAATTGCGAATCCAGACGCCAAGAAAAGTCTGGCGGGCGTCCCGGACACGCATCGCGGGGCCGTAGGTATTGGTCAGGCGCAGTGCACAGGCCTTGATTCCATAGACATCGTTATACAGGAGGTGATACCACTCTCCCGCCAACTTGTTGATGCCATTTACGTCCACGGGATGAATGGGATGTTTCTCATCCACCGGCAGATACTGCGGCCTGCCATAGAGCTGTCGAGTACTCGCGAAGATGATTCTCACACCTTGATTGTGTTTCTTGCACGCCTCAAGAATAGAGAGCTGTGCACCAGCATTGATATCCAGATCGTTTTTTGGATCCAGCATTGAATCAAGGTGGCTCGTTTGGCCTGCCAGATTAAATATGTAATCTTTTCCTCGAACCAGATATTCAATCGCATGCGGGTCACGCACGTCGGTGATGTTGACCGCGATACGGTCTTGAATATCGTGGACATTGAATAGATTTCCCCCATATTCCGGGATCAGGCTGTCCACGATTGTCACCTTTGCGCCCTCCTGAAGCAGTCGGCGGGCGAGATGGGAGCCGATAAAACCCAAGCCTCCGGTAATGAGCGCCTCAACGCGGTCGAACTTCTTTTCACTACTCATTTGCCTGGCACTTTTTGGGCGAGAACAACATTGTCGAGGTAAAAATCCACATTGCGTGGTGTTATCCAGCTCAATATTGTTCCAGAGACATTTAGCGGCGCCATAAGCATCAAAGTCCAGGCCAGATTTACGTAAGCGTTGCGTGCGTTCGTCTTCTTGAAGATATAGGCGTTCAGCATCTGAAAGATCGCCCGGATATCGCAGACCGTTTTACGCAACTCTGTCACTTCGAACCCGTTTCTGCTAAGTAGTGCCGTCAGGCCAAAGGAGCTATATCGCCCGAAATCTTGGGGCTGTTCATGCTCATCCCAAACGAAAGGCACAGTCAATAGCAGCCGGCCGTCATCCTTCAGCACGCGTCCGATCTCACGAATAAATGCGTCCGGCTCGAACACATGCTCCAATACCTGGTTGCAGACCACCACATCGAAAGAGCCTGGCGCAATCGGAAAGGTTTTGCCGTCATAGTAAAGATCAGCATTCTTGGTTTGGCGATTCTGCGGTGTATCCAATTCCAGACCGACATATTCGGTCGAATCGAACAGCGATTCGTAAGGCCGGTTTCCGCAACCAACATCCAGTACCCGGCCATGGATAGCGGACGCCAAGTCCCGAACAGCCACCAGCAGACCCCGACGCGCAAAATAGAATGGATTCACCAGTAGGCCCAACAACCCCGGATGCATCATCTGGTGGAAATAGTACGCCTTGAGCGCTGCGAGCATGATTCGTAAAAGTCTCAGATTTTGCGATCAAACATGAACCCGGCGAGATCAAACTTGACTCCCGGTCCTTGCCACAGATTGGCGGAATCCGTGAACGCGGCGACCATCCGGTAATTTTGCTCAAAGTTTCGAAGCAAGCTTGCCCGGGAGAATATCCAGCAAGGATAGCTCGCCTTGTAAATTGCTGCAGGGACCCGCTGAACGGTAAGCAGATCATGCTCAGCGTCAAAGATCGGCGTGCGGTCTATCACCACATGCGATACGCCAGTCGCCAAAATCTTGCGAAGAACTTCGAACGGATTCTCGAGGTATTGCATGACACTGGACAACAACAACACATCTGGCAATCCTCCAGTCACGACCTCCTCAAGAGACGTAAAAAATCGAAGCTCCTTGTTTTCGAACGCGCGTCCAAGTCTGACAAACTCGGGCTGCTCCACCACATTCCAAGATAGGACTTCGGGCAATCCAAATGCCCGGTATTGCCGGTACATTCCTCCGAATGCTCCACCGAAATCCAATACGCGCAATCGACCATTGAGCATGCACGCAATACGCGCCAGAGCGGCCATGACGGGTATTGAGAACTGAACGGTGTCGAACAGTGCGCTATCGCGCTCATCTGCAGCCTCACCGCTCATCACTTTGCACTCTGACTCGTATACACGACGCACGATTTCCTCGTGGTCGTATCCTCCGGAAGCCTGTTGCGCATCCCGCCAGGTCGGAAAATTTCCCTCGAATCGGATGCCTCTTCCGGAAAAGCGCCTGACAATCCGCACAATCGCGGGTGGAACCAAATCTTTCAGTGCTGCACGCAAGGTCACGTCTTCAGGTCTTGCGTGGGAACAGGCTCGCAACTCGGCTGAGGGCCCGCTTCACCGGTGACGAACGTAACCCTGACAGATAGATGGCGAACGCCCTTCGCGACGACTCGGATTCATGGACTGGAACATTGCCAACCGATACAGGTTCGCCCCACTGTTGATGCTCAAAGGATCGTATGGCACCGACATGGATACCGCTTCCGTCTGCTCCGATGTTCTGAACTTGAGCTGATCCCGGGTAAAGAGTCAACTTTCCAAGGAGAAATGCAGACGCGTACCAGCGAATTGCCCAAGAGTCATTCTTGCCGTCGATACAATCTCGCAACATCTGCGTATAGGGGTAACTGCCGTTGAAATCAAAATCGTACGTCAGTTTGCGCCGCGTCAGTTCCCCAAGCAGTTTCCGGCCATCCTCTTCAAAGATATCCCAGCCGCGCTTCCACGTTGCCCAGCCCCAACAGTCCGCTCCGCGAAGGAAGAAAGTCTCCGGGAGTTGATCCCTTACGGGGTAAGAATAGGCGTGTACGCTGACCACCCGGTCATCATTCTCATACCGATCAAGCGCTGTATTCATGTAACCGAGAAAGTGGCGCGAAGGCAATAGATCGTCCTCAAGAACGATCACTTTGCCGAACTGCTCCGCAAGACGGCTGACACCCTGAACGACAGATCTTGCGACACCCAAGTTTACCGACTGTTCGACCACATCGACCGATTGAAAGCCAGTTATGGTTCGGGCCACGGATCGCACTGCCTCGACTTTTTCCTTCGCTGTAGCGCTTTTCGGGGCATCAGAATAGATGAACAACTTGGTTGCCGAGGCTTCGCGGTTATGCGCGAGCGCCGCCGCAACCCGGATCAGATGGTCCGGCCGGTTGTAGACAAACAAGGCGATCGGAGCCAAGTCCGAGTGGCTCATTTCGCCTCGCGGTAAAAGAGGGTGTTCAGCGTCTTGGCGACCAGTTCATAGCCAATGCCGTTCATGAAAATGTGAACGGGATGCTGACTTTCTCTCTCGAGCTTGAAGTCCAATGCCTCGACCAGCACGAACTCGGGACGGTATCGGCTCCAGTCATTGGAGCGGAGCACCTGAAGGTCAAATCCCTCGACATCGATCGACATAAAGTCGATCACCTGCCCCTCGGGTAAATTCCGATCAAGGATTTGCGCTAGGCGCTCGATAGCGACACCAACGCTCCCAATAACCCGGTAAGAAGTCTGCGTCTCGCGTTGTCGCATTAAGTTGATGTCGAAGGTGTTGAGCGCGGGGTCATCGAACATGTAAAAAGTTAGTTCTCCGGGCGACTCACCCACGCCCAAGCTGAGGTTTACGTCCCTCTCGCGCTTTCGCTTAAACTGCTCGATGGAACTCGGGGATGGTTCGATGTTCAAGCCCCTCCAGCCTTTTTGGTAAAACCGGTAAGTATTGGAAAACCGAATCGGGTGATGCGCGCCCACATCAACATAGTATCCAGTCTGCCGCCCTTCCAAAAAGCGACTCAGTACCATATCCTCGCCCTCTTGGGAGTATGACATCTGGTGATTGTTATCAAGCGACCTGGCGACGCTAGCAAAAATTCCAGCAGTGGAGTCTAAAATGGAACGGATCCCCCGGCTAAATGCACTTTTCGGGTTCGCTTTACTCATTCGATGATCCGGCCTTGTCCGTTGCTTCAACTAACCTTCGGTAAACCTGGCAGCGTACAAGCAGTTCATCATGCGTGCCGCTGTCAACTATGCGGGCAGTATCCATGACATAGATGCGGTCGCAGCGCGCGACCGTCGAAAGACGATGAGTGGCAATCAGTGTGGTAACGTTACCGTGCATCTTTGCGATCTCGTCCGACAATTCTCGTTCCGTAACTGAATCCAACGCGCTCGTTGCTTCGTCAAAAACGAGGATTGCAGGGTTCCGGTAAAGCGCTCGCGCAATGCCGATCCGTTGCCTTTGCCCACCTGAGAGCCGCAGACCGTTCTCCCCGACCTGCGTCTCGCTTCCATTGGGCAATGACCCTACGAAGGTCGCCAGGTTGGCGGTATGAAGCGCCGTCGAAATCCGGGTCGGGTCCGGATTGTGCTCGAACGCAATATTGTAGGCAATCGACGCATCGAGCAGAGCGATCGATTGAGGCACATATCCGATGAGTCGAGTCATGGACAGACTCAAAAATGGGTTATACGCCACGCCGTCGCAGCGGAACGTGCCTTCGCTTGCGCGTTGCAGTCCGGTGAACATATCTAGAATCGTCGTCTTTCCCGCGCCAGATGTTCCCACCAGACCGACGGACTCGCCTCTGCGGATTGCAATGTTGGCATCGCGGACAACCCAATGATCCTCGTATTGAAACCCGACATTTGTAAGCGTTATCACGGAATCGAATCTCAGATGGTCTTCGACGCGGACGATTCGGGCAGCGCTCAACTCCTGCCGGACCTCTATAAGTCTGGCTACGAATGCGCGATAGAATCGGAGATTGTTTACCGCTGCGATCAATCGCGACAGCCCTGGTAATGCCCGCGCCGCGCCCAAAGCGGCTACGCCCAGTGCAGGAGCAACTTGATCAAGGGGAACGTGAAGCACGATAAATACTCCGACCGCACTTATCAGGAGCAACATCACTAACAGTTCAATCGCAATGCGAGGGATCGAACCTGCAAAATTGTATCGCCACGCCGCATCGGTATAGAGCGCCGAAATCTCGCGGTTTCTGGCGTTGAACAGTGGGCCAAGACCCATTATGCGGATATCACGCATGGCGTTTATCAACGAGAAAAGCAATCTGTGTCGAAGCATTTCAGCGCGGCTTTGATTCGCCCCCAACACGGAAATCCGGCGGACCACAGTTCTATAGAGAACGATACCTGCAACGCCGAAAATTGCCAGGCAGATCAAGGCCAACACGGGTTGCCAGATCAAAAAAGCCCCGACAAGCAACACCAGAAAGACCCCTTCGCTGAGTATCTGGATCAGAGACTGAATCGCGATAGTCGAATGGACCGTATTGGAATAGGCAATACCTGCCAACTCCGATGCAGGAGTACGCTGAAACACGTTGTATTGCGCGTAGAGGAGGCGTTCCACTGTGTCATTGGTAAGGTCGGCGGTAAACCGCGCCAAAGAACGGTATTGGTATCGCAGCAGCCCCGTTTGCAGTATGGCCTTTATCACTTGGGCAAGAAGTAGCCCTGCGGTAAGGCCAACCAATAGAACATTCGCGTCCATGCCACGGCCAAGCCCCATTGCCCATTCTGCGGAAGCATACCGATCAAGCAGTTCTGGATGAATTGCGATGTGGAGGTAAGGAAAGATCATGGCGATCCCCGTCAAATCGAGTAGCGCGCTGAGCGTGGCGGTCAATACCAGTGCCAATATCGTCGGAGCACCCGCAGTTTTAAAAAGAAAGGTAAGGGTCGGTTGTGCTCCGTCCCTTGGGTCGGACGTCGCTTCCTTTTTATCGACGGTTACGGAATCTCTCAAGCCAATCGACCCTGCAATGTCGCCACCGTCTCACCGGCTGGGAGACGTTCTAGGTCCACTCGTGAATCGCGGTGAATTTTCCTCTGGCACTTCAAGCCCAAAAATCGACTTGATTCAAATAAAAGTGACGAGTTGCTGATTTGCACAAACAAATCGGCGTCATTGATGGTTGCGAAAGATCGTAATGTTCGATTCATCAGTAAATTTCCGAGCAGGAGAATTTCTCTTAGGTCTCGCCTTTATTACCAATTGTCGGCTGCACTTTGGCAAGGTGGCAGAACATGCACTGGGTTGCATCACACTACAGATTCCGCTACCGGACCGGGCACCGTACGCGAAACTTCGCAATCGAATTTCGGAAGCAAGGCATGCCCTATCCAATAGGTGAAATTTTTTCCTAAAGGCTTGCTAAGTCAAGTGTCGCATTTTAGAACCAACGATCGCATACAACGCCAGCAAGTATTCTTGGATTGATTGCTTTTGGGCTTCTACCCTGCCTCCAAGCCAAGCCACGGTGAGGGCAACCGCGACGGCACTCAATGACATAAAAAAAACCAACCAGAATGATTGGCCGCCATTCCATATCAGCAAAGACTGAAACACCAACAAAATCGGAAAATGGGTTGCATACAAAGAGTAGGAACAGTCCGCTATTTGACGGCTTCCAGGCCATTCAATCGAACGGCGAAACAAAACAAACGCGATCACCAAGGCTATAAGAATGTCTTGCCATGTACGTGGCACATCTTCCAGAGGGTGATTCAAGAACCAGAACGCAAGTTCGGCCAGAACGATGAACACTATTAGGCCCGCGCAAAGCGCAAAGCGTATTTTTCGACGACTGTCCGCACCTTGAAAAGCATAGTAGGCGCAACATCCCGTTAACCAGATCGTTGCATAGCGACTAAACTCCGGGTTGAAGTGCAGTCCAGAATACGTCGCCAGAATCAATCCCGCCAAAACCAGAGGGGTGCGATGCCCGGCTGCAATACCGTACAGGCAAGCAAACACGACATAAAGCTTTGCTTCCATGTAGAGGCTCCACAATGGGCCATTAATTTCAAGCATCCCATGCGACATTAAAAGTGCGGAGAGCCACTCGCGTGGAGTCACATGAATAATTTCTCTCGCCGAATATAAATCGTTGACGAGCTTCATTTGACCTGCCCGACCGGGTAGATCGAAATACCCCAAGAGTAAGTAAATCGCAACCGACAAGGCGATTGCGACTAGCAGGGGTGGATAAAGTCGCGCTATCCGGGCTGCAAAAAAAACATCAAGTCGAAGCCGCCCGTAGCGACGGGCGTTCAACTCGATCGAGTGCGTGATCAAAAAACCGCTGAGCACAAAGAACGTGACCACCGCATAATGACTCGCGGCGGAGGAGCTTAAGTGCAAGAAAGTATCAAGCCCGCTAAAGCGAAGCCAAAAAACCTGAATGACGTGTGCAAACAACACAATAAGAGCCGCACCACCTCTCACGCCCGAGAGATCGGCGATGCCCGACGCTGAAGGCTCTGCTTGCGTCAGCACTTGGCGGTTCGCGTCATTATGGCTTCCGCCAGATCGAAGTCGATGGCGTTATCTATGTCTATCGACCTTGCACGCGGCATGATGTAGGCCTTCGTACCCGCAGGAAGGAACCCGTGCTCGGTCCGAAATTCGCTAATGCCGATCACGTAGATCGCACCATTTATTCGGTACCAAGCGTCTGCATCCTGGCTTCGCAATGTTTTTCCCTCGTTCCGGCGGAAATCATCCATCAAGAGGTCCGGGCCAATTTTCCCAGTCCAAGCGGGAGGACACTCTGTTTCGCACACCGACACCACCGCCGGCGCTCCCGACGACTCGTAAAGCGCAATAGCCGCCGAAACATCTGCCGCCGTGCGCAATGGGGATGTCGGCTGCAACAACACGAGTGCCCGGTAACCGCTCGCGCCATCATGGCACCGGTCCAGTACTTCCTGTACCACGTCTGCGCTTGTGGCTGTATCCGAGGCTAGCCTGGCGCTACGCAATTGCCCACACTTTGCTCCCGCAGCGATGGCAATGGCTCGATACGCCTCTGAATCTGTACTCACAACCGTCTCCGCTACTTGGGGGCACTGTATGCCGGCGAGGACTGACCACACAAACAGAGGCTTACCGCACAAGGTCTTAATATTCTTCCCTGATAAGCGTTTGCTTCCGGAACGAGCTGTCACAATCGCTAAGTATCGTTCCATGCTTACTTTGTGAGACTGGAAAAATTTCGCAAGAGCTGTAAGCCAGCTTCTCCACTTTTTTCGGGGTGGAACTGGGTGCCGAATACGTTCTCCCGTTCCACAAGCGCTACTAGCGCGCAATCGCCATAGACGGCGGTGCAATAAGTAAGTTGATTCGCCGGTTCTACTACCCCATAGCTGTGCACAAAATAAAACCGCTCGCCTTCAAGCCCATCAATCAAACGCGGGGCGCCGAGCGACTCATCCGGGGTATGAACTTCCGACCAGCCAATATGTGGAAGTCGCACCGTCACGGGTAATCGGATTACGTCCATCGGCAAGAACCCCAAACCATCATGCGCACCCAGTTCATTGCTGGAGCGCATGAGCAACTGATAGCCAAGACAAATGCCAAGTGTCGGTTTTCCTGCGCTTACCGCGGAGCGTAAAACAGGTTGCAGATTGTACGCATTCAGCCTTCGCGATCCTTCACCGAATGCTCCAACGCCGGGCAAAATCAGTCCGTCTGCCATCGTTAATTCATCAGCATCGCGGGTTAAAACCGATTCCACGCCAATATGCGTCAGCGCATTTCGGACGCTCCGAACGTTTCCGAGTCCATAATCAACAATGGCCAGCATCCGTCACTTTCCTGCGCATTGACGTTCGCGGCAATGCAGCCTTAATTTCTTCAATGGTTGATTTCGAATAATGAAGAAGCGAGGCAACCGCGATACCCTGCAATTGCGCAACACGCTCCAGGCTGACAAGATGATTCACATTACCAGGCCCTCCGCACGCAACGATGGGAATACAGACAGCGTCCTGAAGCTGCTGATACAAGGGAACATCAAAACCGCGTTGCGTCCCCTCCTGGTCTACAGAGGTCACCAGCAGTTCGCCAACACCCCGCTGCTCCAACTCCCTCGCCCAGGAAAGCACTTCGTGGCCAGTTGGCTCACGGCCATTACTGATATATGCCTCCCAGCCTGCGTTGACGCGCTTTGCCTCAATCGAACCAATCAGACATTGACTACCATAAACGGTCGCGATACGTTCCACGAGCGATGGATCTCGCACTAGTGCAGTGTTGACCGCCACTTTGTCGGCACCACAAGCGAGCGCCTGTTCAACATCGGCGATTGATCGAATGCCACCTCCCATTGTGATCGGCACGAACACGCTTCTACAAGCATCAGCAACCATATGAAATAGATTGCTGCGATCATAAAGGCTAGCTACCGAATCCATGAAGATCAATTCGTCAACGCCTTGCGCGTAGTAGGAATGAGCAAGTTCAATTGGATCGCCAATTCGCCTCTGCCCTTCAAGATGAATTCCCTTGATGACCAGGCCGTTCTTTATGTCGAGCCGCGCGATAATTCTGAGCATCGCCAATTCAAATGTCGTTGAATAGCTTCTGAGTTGACACTTTCCAAAACGCTTCCCGGGAAAGCGCGGCGATAAACAGGTCGGCGCTGTCTCCCACGCCAAAACTCATGTCTGGATGATGCTCGGTAGAAGAATTCCAGGCGGACTCAATTGCCCTGGCTATTTCAGCCTGAATGCCCGGAATATGAATCACGCACTTCGATGCTGATCGACCCGTTTGGCGGCTGGAAACGTTAATTGCCGGAACACCAATCACTGGACATTCACGAATTCCGGCGCTTGAATTTCCAAGCAGGAAACGGGCGTGTTTAAGCAATACCAGAAAATACTCTACCCTCATCGAAGGGATCAATTTAAATCGGTCATCGCCCTCGATGCGGCGGTACTCAGTAAATATCAGTTCACAGCCCTCATCATTATTGGGGTAAATCACCACGTAATCATGATTACTATCGATCATGACGTCCACGATCGCCTGCACCGATGACTTGGTATCATCGAGATCGGTCGTTACTGGATGGAAAATGACCACCCCATAGTCTTTGGCAGCAATATTGTAGTAGCGCTTAACTTCTGCTAAATCCGGCAGGTGTTTGGATAGCATCAGATCAATATCTGGCGAACCGATTATATGAATTGTCTCGGGCCGTTCGCCCAGCTGGAGAAGCCGCTTTGACGCCAAGTCGTTGGCTACGAAATGGATATGCGACAATTTCGTCACAGCATGCCGGATCAATTCGTCCACCGTTCCGGACACCTCTCCGCCCTCGACATGGGCCACCAGAATGTTGCGTAACGCACCAACGATCGCCCCAGCTAGCGCCTCAACCCGGTCGCCATGCACGACTATCAGATCCGGACGAAATTCGGTCACATATCGTGACAGACCATCGATGGTGTTCGACAGCACTCGCTCCATCGGTTCGCCCTGAACTTGGTTGTGAAAAACATAAACGCTCCGCGTGCCATCGCGCAACCGATGCTCCGACAACGACCTATATACTTCATCCACCGTGTAGCCATAGCGACTCAGGGTATGCATACCCGTAATAAAGACGGCGGCTTCAAGATCTGGATGGGAATCTACGGACTGGATCAGAGCCTTGAGCTTGCCAAAGTCCGCGCGAGTGCCGGTGAGGAAAAGAACTTTGTGACTCATAAACCGGTCCTGCTCTCCAAGTAGCGCCTGATATTTTTTTCCAGACCAGGTTTACCTGCCGTCCACTTGCTGTTGGCATACAGCAATGTGTAAATGATTCCGAGTTCCGCGGCGACGATCTCTGAATCATCGCCTGCTCCCTGATCGGTAGCGAGCGCCGCCCTCGCCGCCGGTATTGAATCATAGCCGTCGATCAGCATCTGGCTCACCAATGTCGCGCCCGGAAGGGCGGCCCGCCATCCAAGTAGGTCGATCGGTTGTCCAAAACGCGGGATCCGATTCTTGATGCGGGTCCCCAGTCTGCGAAATATGTTTTGATCTGCTAACTCATGCCGTCCAAACCGTTTGGACACGCAGACCGTCGACCTTACGAAATTGTATGCGAGCCAGCGAAAACCATTGGTTACATTCTCAATGCTCCAGCCCTGCTTTAGAGCGCGGTCGATATTCAAGAAATATTCCTGTTCGCTACTCCCGGTCCACATGATGTCCGGTGGATACGAAGGCAATTTTTTGTCATAGGTCACAACGGGTATCCCGAGAACCAAACCCTCCATCGCGGTCACGGACCATCCCGTCAGAATGACGTCAGTGTCTTCAAACAACTCGTAAAGAGAGACACCTTCCGCCGGCCAGTTCACGTGAACATTCGCCGGGAGGTCTTGTAAGAGGCTCTCAAGCACAAAAGATTGCTCGGATCGAACTTGCTCCCGCTTATTCGGAAAGTCACGCGGATGAACACGAATAACTAAAAACACATCGGGGCGTTTCCTCACCCATTGCGTTGTTGCTTTTAACCATTCCGCCTGCGTCCTGTACACGCTACCAATGGCTTTTTCCCTCGGAAAGGCATCGATCAACATTGCAGCATAGGCTTCGTCGTAACTGCTGAGCGTCATCAGAATCATCTTCTGGCTGGACTGGATCGACCATTTTTTCCGGACACCCTCGGTTTCCGAATAGGGCGCGGAAAATACGGCGAAATGCTGCCCACTCAATAACTGACGGAAGTGTGCTGAAACGGCTTTGGCAGATTCCGAAGATAAGGGGTTTCGGACGCTTTCACCCCAATACCGGAGCGCAGGATTGACCAATCGATGAACCTTCCAATCCCAAACGCGCATTGTTCCCAGTCGATGACTGAGGTTAGTTCCGCTTTCCATGAAAAGCACCCTGATGCCTTTTAGTATCGCGAATTGCATGCAGGAGTTAATGTTGGAATACTGCGGGCTAAAGGTCGAAATCGCATCCACTGCATTGCCTTCAAGGTATCTCGCAAAGGCGCGTAGCGTAATTAGCGCGTTTCGAAGGTAAATTCCGTACTCGGTCCATTGAGAATCGGTCAGCTCCGTTGACATTTTCTTGTGGGCCAGCGTGAGTTCATACAAGGCAACCTTTCCGACGTTCACCCCGAGAAAATTGGTTTCCTGATCACGCTGTTGCACCGCTGTTGCGGACATTAGATCGCATTCTTCATAGTCTGCCGGAGCCAGATGATTGGCCAAAATATCCATTGGAAAGCCATATACCCGACTTAGGCTTCGAGTGCCCGTCTCACACAACTCGCATATAGCGTTGGATTCCGCCGCATCGCAACCAGGGTCCAGGCGCTGAGCGGTCATCGGCGCACAGTAAGTTTGGGCTCGTCCGCAAGTCAAGTACTGCACTTCGTGCCCGAGTGCCGCCAACGCTCTGGCCAAGAACGCTTCAGGGGCCGTGTGTACCCACAAAGCAACATGCGGAGTAAAAAACAGGATTCTCAAAGGGCGGTCAATCGAAGCGAGCGTGCATCCAGAAATTCATTTTCTGGAGAACCATACCTGCATCCTGCATTATCCGAGTATTGACTCCGGCATACTTGACTCGCAACGTATCAATGTTTTCAATATCCGCAATTGACTGCGCACGCAACTTTCGCGAGAAGTCTGGCACTCGCACATCGTGCAAGCGCTCCTGCAACTCCAACTCCTCGTACAACAAACCGACCTGGGGATAGTTCAATAATCCCCTGGTCGGTACGTTCATTCCAATCGGACATACATTCGCGTGAAAACGCATGCCCAAAACGAGCACAGCGCTGCTGTAGGCACGCAAGAATTCCGTCAAACCCAATCGGGTTGGATTGAGCATCCCGATAGAAATACGGCCACGTAGGTAGCGATCCGGGATTAGGGGTAGCAGTTCGGCAATCAGACTTAGGTCGCGCCAGATATGTGGCAATACTTCGATTCTCAGGTCAGTATCGGAATCCAGAATCCCAACACACATGTCGGCCAATTCTTTAAGAAACTCCCTGTGAGTCGTTCCCCGATTGAAGCGGCGATCCAGCATGTCTCCTGCCAGATTGATCCTGATAATGCGGACATTGGAACGCGGCTCACTCTTGACCGCCAATGCCCGTCCGGCAAAGAAACCCCCGTCAGGCATAATCGGAATTGTCGCTGCATCGGAACTGGCCAATATTTCAAACAACGCTTTGGACGAGCCATCATTGCGAACGCACATGAACATGTCGTCTCGATCAAGCACGGTGGAAACGAAAGCCCTGAATCGATCTGCAGACTGACTGGAGTACCCTTGACCTGTATCGACGCCTAACGAATAAAATACGGTCGGCACCGAAAGTTGTTTAAGGAGTACTGACGAAATGTCAATCGACGTCCCCGTCGCGGACTTCTCGACCCACAGCTCAAAATAGTTTCCCCCTCCAATCAGGAGCAGATCGAAGGTATTTGCCCATCTGACAAACTCGTCGTCAAACGCCCGCTGCTTCCAGTAAAACTCCCTGATCTCCAGTTCCGTAAATAAGAGTGCGAAGTCTAGATGCTGCTGGAACATCCATCGTGCCCCGGCATGGTTGGCAACGTCACCGATATTGCCTACGAAACTGGCAAGATGAAGAACTCTAAGCTGCCGGGAATCTGCGGGCGTCAAATTGAATCTAAACCTTCAACATCTGCCCATGCGACTTGTGCATTTTCGACTAGCGCATGCGTCGCTCGCTTGCCCAATAATCGCTTATAGTTCTTTGCCTTGATTTCGCCTGTGCCCGGGCGTTTGACCCAAATATTCTGCGCGCTGAAAATTTCCCCGGCAGCAACAGATCGAATCGTCACCACGCATGCATAGGCAAAATCAATGGTGGCCTGCTCCTCTGGAAGTATAGATTTCCCCCCCCCCAATGCAGCGTGAATGGCAGCACTGCCTCTAACCAATTCCGAAAGACCTTCCGGATTGATTGATATCTCAATATCCGGACCGGGCCACGTCATATCAGATGTAAAGTGTTTTTCCAAAATCGAGGCGCCAAGGGCAATCGCTGCATAGCAAGTATAGTTACCGATTGAGTGGTCACTCAGTCCAACCACGGCATCCGGGAAAGCACTTGCTAGCTCTTGAATACCGCCCAAGCGCACTTTTTCGTAAGGTGTGGGATACATCGACGTGCAATGCAGCAATGCGAAAGGCAACCCATGCTCTCGCAAAATGTTTACACCGGGGCTTATGGATTCAATATCGTTCATCCCAGTGCTTAATACGACTGGCCGCCCGAAACCGGCGATATGCTCGATTAGTGGATAATTGTTACATTCGCCCGAACCTATCTTGTACCAGTCAACGCCTAGCGCATCGAGGCAATCAGATGCGGCGCGTGAAAACGGGGTGCTCAGGTAAATCAGGCCGGTTTGCTCGACGTACCGTTTAAGCTTTTCCTCTTCCTCATTCGACAAAGCGCAGCGGCTTATGATCTCCCAAATCGATACGCTTGCGTTGCCAGGTATCACATTGTTGGGAATCATTTCATCTTCAACAACGTGATATTGGAACTTGACGCATTCGCAGCCCGACAACTTTGCGTCA
The DNA here is from genome assembly GCA_031362885.1 of Betaproteobacteria bacterium. GTDB lineage: Bacteria > Pseudomonadota > Gammaproteobacteria > Burkholderiales > JACQAP01 > JACQAP01. The sequence goes on along the minus strand of JANLTJ010000051.1, from coordinate 89,114 downwards.
TCGACCATTTGGAGCGCTTTTTCAAAATTTCCCTCGTGGTTAATGCCAATTTCGGCGATCACCAGTGGCGGATGCTTTTGGCCAATCTTACGGCCTCTGATTTCAAACTCGATCATTGTCTTCCTTCAATCACTAACAACATGCCTAAGTTTCCACTCGTTCCCAACTTTCGCCCACAAGTGAGGAGATCGAAAGCTGTCAACAGTCCCCCAGAATTCCGCTTCGGTGATATTTACGTACTCCAGAAATTCGCGGAAATACTTGGCTGGAAACTCTCGATCAAACTTTCTCACAAGGTTTACCCCTTCCTCCCGAGTAATCTTGTCGCAGCGAATTTCCTGAGCCGCATCATAGGATGCCCGTCCGAGCCCGAACTTGATCAGGGTGGTGAAATAATGAAATGGGTCAATGCGATCATCAATACTGCTGTACTTGGAATAGGTTCCTTCAGTCCGTTCAGGGTTTGCCTGAAACCCCGTATGTTCTACCGCATAGTAGTAGCACTCTTGCGGATCCCATTTAAGGTAATAACCAAGATAGTGAACCTCAACCTTAGACGTTTCGAGAATCTCTTTTGGCGGTGGCACATATGGTGCAAAATCACCGAATAAAAAATGGTGCTGGGAAATGATATCTCTCATTGCCACGCCACCGAATTTCATGTCCATCGGGTCTCCGGTGGAATAGAATGCCGGGTCCATAGTCGGGCGCTTGTTGTCATCTACGTTGTTTCCGTACTCTGCCTGATTCTCGCCGTACATGACCAGTTGAACTCCAAACTTGGCCGCCATAGAAGGGCCAATAATTCTTTGACCTATGATGAATGGTTGAAACGGATGCAGCAAATTCCTGAAGGCTAGGCTGGTCAGCAAACGATGTAACTTGCCATTGGGCGTATACAGAATATTGTCAAGTCCACCGATGTGCATCCAGTTTGTGAAATTTTTCCACCCGATATCCGTATATACGTGCGGCGCCCAAGTAACTGTAAGAGGGTTCATGCCGTATTCATATTTCAGCAAATGCGCCGTATACGCGCTGTCCTTGCCCCCGCTGCCTGGAACGATAACATCGTAGGACCCGTCGGCTCTCCTGAAATTCGACAGCAAGGCTCGAAGTTGTGCCTCGCGCTTAACCCAGTCTATGTCACGTTGTTTATTGAATGCATAAGCACACGCAGAACAAAGGCCGTTGTGAAAAGAAATTGTAGATTTTTTTTCGTTCTTGTCGCTGCCGAACTCGACGGTGGAGCTTGGCCGTTGGTTAGATATCACACAATTCGTACAAAACTCGACTTTCTCAGGCAATCCGAAGAACGTCATGTTTGACATGTATTAGGACTCCGACTGTAAGCGACGACACCTAGAATAGAAAGACTGAAAATCCAGAACGGAAGCTTCCTTAAGCCGGCGGACCTGGGAAGAAACATTGCTGCATAAATCCGGGAAACTCGGGGAAAGGTCGAAAACAAGTATATTTGCTTCAATCATTTTTGCCTTTGACGAAATGATGAGGCATTCACACAATTATCGCTTTTCCCGAATAGACAGGAAATTTTTATAGGCAATTGCGATTCCGTCCCTAATATCCATCTTAGGCGCCCACCCCATGGCAGTCTGCCTCGAAATATCCAGCAGTTTTTGCGGAGTGCCATCCGGCTTATTCGGATCAAACCGAAGTCTGCCTTGGAAACCAACGACGCTCGCTATAATTTCCGCCAGCTCGCGAATAGTATGATCTTTACCACAACCCACATTGATCAATTGCGGGTATTGAATTGCCTGATGGTCGAAAGATATATCGCTTAGGCTCATGATCATCACGCAGGCATCGGCCATGTCCTCGCTGTAGAGAAATTCTCTTCGTGGATTTCCCGTCCCCCAGACAATCACTTCGGAATCACCGCGCTCTTTCGCTTCGTGCATCTTGCGGATCAGCGCCGGCAAGACATGGGAGCTCTGTAGATCGTAGTTGTCGCCGGGGCCGTAGAGGTTGGTCGGCATCACGGCCAGGAAACGGGTGCCGTACTGGCGATTGTAGGACCAGCACATTTCGATGCCGGCTATTTTCGCGATCGCGTAGGCCCGGTTGGTCGATTCGAGCGGGCCGGTCAGCAGATAGGCTTCCTTGATCGGTTGCGGACAATCTCTCGGGTAAATGCAGGAGGATCCTAGAAAGAGCAGCCGTTTGACGCCGGCGCGCCAGGATTCATGGATGACGGCATTCTGGATGGCCAGATTTTGTTCGATAAACTCGGCAGGATAAGTGTCGTTGGCGAGTATTCCGCCGACCTTGGCCGCAGCCAGGAAAACGTATTCGGGCCGCTCGGAAGCCATGAACTCCTGAACCGCCGGCTTATGCGTGAGATCCAGTTCTGCATGGGTACGAGTAATTAAACGGGTGTAGCCCGCCGATTGCAGGCGGCACATGATTGCAGAACCCACCAGGCCACGGTGACCGGCGACATAGATCCTGCTGTCAGGGCGCATGCTCATTCGTGATAGTCGTAGGGTCGGTGTCCGTGGCGCTTGACCAGTTCGTCGCGCTCCGCGGATTTCAGATCTTCGGTGACCATTTCTTCGACCAGTTGCTCGAAGCTGACCTTGGCCGACCAACCGAGCTTTGCTTTCGCCTTTGACGGATCGCCGAGCAGGGTTTCGACCTCAGCCGGTCGAAAGTACCGCGAATCGACCGCTACCACCGTCTCGCCCTTGTGGTTCATCGCTTTTTCTTCCACACCTTTGCCAGACCACCTGATCTTGATGTCGAGCTTGCGTGCGGCCACATCAACGAAGTCACGGACGCTGTGCTGCTCACCGGTGGCAATGACGAAGTCTTCGGGTTGGGCTTGTTGCAGCATCAACCACATTGCCTCGACGTAATCCCGCGCATGTCCCCAGTCGCGCAGCGAATCAATGTTGCCGAGATACAAACAATCCTGCAGTCCGAGCTTGATGCGAGCCAGCGCCCGCGTGATCTTGCGCGTAACGAAGGTCTCGCCACGGATCGGGCTTTCGTGATTGAAGAGGATTCCGTTGCAGGCATACATATCGTAGGCCTCGCGATAATTCACCGTGATCCAGTAGGCGTAAAGTTTGGCCACGCCGTACGGCGAGCGCGGGTAGAAGGGCGTGGTTTCCTTCTGCGGTGTTTCCTGAACCTTGCCGTAGAGCTCGGAAGTCGAGGCCTGGTAGAAACGCGTCTTCTTGCTCAAGCCCAATATACGAATGGCTTCCAGTATTCGCAGGGTGCCGAGCGCGTCGGAGTTGGCCGTGTATTCGGGTTCTTCAAAGGACACCGCGACGTGACTTTGGGCGGCGAGGTTGTAAATTTCATCCGGTTGTGTTTTCTGGATCACATGCACCAGGCTGCTCGAATCGGTCATGTCCCCGTAATGGAGAATGAAATTTCGGTGCTCGATGTGCGGGTCCTGATAGAGATGATCGATCCGGTCAGTGTTGAAAAGCGAGGTCCGGCGCTTGATGCCGTGAACGACATAGCCTTTGCGCAGCAGAAATTCCGCGAGGTAGGCTCCATCCTGGCCGGTAACACCGGTAATCAATGCGACTTTGCTCATGGCGCGGATTCCGGCAGTGAAATACGTCGGTTAATTCTTGGCGCAAAACTTCCAGGCGCGTTTTCGAGTAACTTTTTGTTCATTCTCGACAGCGGGCTGACCAGCTATCATGGGCGCGGATTCTAAGCGATTTGCGTCGCCTCGCATAGAAACTGTTGCACTGCTTTCCTACCCAAACCAAGGTGTTTGTCATGATATTTCCTGTTGTACTTTCTGGCGGCTCCGGCAGCAGGCTGTGGCCGCTGTCGCGCACCCTGCTGCCGAAGCAATTCCTGCCTTTGGTCAGTGCCAGGACCATGCTTCAGGAAACGCTGCTGCGCCTTGGCGGAATCGCAGGGCTTGGCAACCCGGTGCTTGTGTGCAGCAACGATCACCGCTTCCTTGCCGCGGAACAGTTGCGCGAAATTAGCGTTTCAGGGGCTGCCCAGATTCTCGAGCCCGCGGGTCGCAATACTGCTCCGGCGGTTGCAGTGGCCGCGATGTGCGTCATTGAATCGGATCCGGAAGGCCTCATGCTGGTACTGCCTGCGGATCATCTGATCGGCAATGTGGCGCGTTTCCATGAAATGGTGGGCAAAGCGGCGACAGCGGCGGCCGACGGGAGGCTGGTGACCTTCGGCATCGTCGCACGCGAGCCGGAAACGGGCTACGGCTACATCGAGCGCGGCGCACCGGTCGAGAACTCTTCGGATTGCTACCGGGTTGCACGATTCATCGAAAAACCGGACGAAGCACGTGCGCGCGAGTTCGTGGCTTCCGGGCGCCATTACTGGAACAGCGGCATGTTTGTGTTCAAGGCCTCCCGCTACCTGGAAGAGCTTGGCAAGTATCGCGAGGATATTCTCGAAGCAGCTGGGCATGCCTGGGCCGCAAGCACGCGGGACATGGACTTCATACGCCTTGAAGAAAAAAGTTTTTTGGCCTCGCCCTCAGACTCGATCGACTACGCGGTCATGGAAAAAACCAGCGATGCGGTCGTGGTCGAAGCCGATATCGGCTGGAGCGATATCGGCTCCTGGACCGCGTTGTGGCAGGCCGGCGTGCCGGATGCCACGGGCAACGTCACCGTCGGGGATGTTCATGCCGACGATATTCACAATTGCTACGTGCGCGCGGAGCATCGGCTGATCGCGGCAGTGGGCGTGAAGGACCTGATTATCGTGGAAACAGCGGACGCCGTTCTGGTCACGCACAAGGACCGCTCCCAGGATGTCAAACGGGTGGTGGATGCGCTGAAAGCCAAGCAGCGCGACGAGTATCTGGTCCACAAGCGCGTTTACCGGCCCTGGGGCTATTACGAAGGCCTCGATAGTGGTGAGCGTTTCCAGGTCAAGCGCATCATGGTCAAACCGGGTTCCAAACTTTCACTGCAAATGCACCATCACCGGGCGGAGCATTGGGTGGTCGTTTCCGGAACGGCCCGGGTAATCCGGGGCGAGGAAACGCTGATGCTGACCGAGAATCAATCGACCTACATTCCGCTCGGCGCCAAACACCGGCTGGAAAACATCGGCAAAATGCCGCTGCATATGATTGAAGTGCAGTCGGGCAGTTATCTGGGCGAGGACGATATCGTGCGGCTGGAGGATGACTATAAGAGGGGATGAAGAGGGTGAACGACCCTCGCCTAAAGGCGAGGGCTTCGCGTTACGGCTCAAGCCGGTGAGGGTCGGCCTTACGGCCGACTCGCCTCGCCCTTGTCCCGGAGGGAGAGACGCCACGACGTGTGCGTCGCGAATTGCGGCCATGAACTTGTCGTGGCATCTCTTCCCTCATCCCCGACCCTTCTGCTCCGCTTCAAGTGTGCCCTTGTCCCGGAGGGAGAAGGGAGTGTTGTGCTCCCCGTCCGAACGGGGAGGTTCATGGGCAGGCGAAATTCTGTCTCTTCGCCTAAAGGCGAGGGGTTTGCGGATCCCCGATGGGGGACTCTAAAGGCCGGGGGCTGCGCTAAGTTCTTCCAGGCACAGATTCAGCCCCACCTTCCAATCCGGCAAACGAAATCCGAATTGCTTTTCCATCTTGCTGTTGTCGAGCACTGAATTTTGCGGGCGCCGAGCCGGGGTCGGATAGTCCGACGCAGGAATCGGCGAAAGCTTTACCACACCGTCCTTGCCGGCAAGGATTGCCTGCGCGAACCCGTACCAGCTGGTTCGACCCGCGGCAGTCAGATGATAGAGGCCGCCCGATGCCCGGAAACCATCCAGATCAAGGCGTCCGTCAACGATATTCCTGGCGATTGCGCCGGCTGTTGCTTCGGCGATGAGTCGCGCCGATGTGGGCGCTCCAATCTGATCGTCCACTACCTTGAGTTCTTTTCTCTCGTTGGCCAGTTTGAGCATGGTCAACAGGAAATTTTTCCCCCGCGGCCCGTAGACCCAACTGGTTCGCAATATCAGATGCGCAGCCCCTGCGGCCATCACACCTTGTTCGCCGGCGAGCTTGGTCCGGCCGTAGGCATTGATTGGCGCCACCGCATCGCTTTCCAGATAGGGCTCGGACTTGCTTCCGTCGAACACATAGTCCGTCGAGTAGTGGACCAGCGCCGCGCCGGTCAAAGCCGCTTCCTCGGCCAGAATGCGCGGGGCTTCGCCATTGATCCGCAAGGCACGATCGAACTCCGCTTCCGCCTTGTCCACTGCGGTGTAGGCCGCCGCATTGACGATCAGATGCGGGCGTAAACCGCGGACGGCCGCGACAATGGAGTCGGCCTCGGCCAAGTCAAGAACGTCGCGCGCCGGTGCGCCGACTTCACCGAAAATAGCGAGTGTGCGCCGCAGTTCCCAGCCCACCTGCCCGGCGCCTCCGGTGACCAGAATGCGCATCAGGGATAGGCCTGCGCGAGCTTCAAAGCGACACCACACTTGTCTTTTTCCGATATGACAGGCTCGCCGGCCAGCGGCCATTCAATGCCGATGTCGGGGTCATTCCACAACACGCTGCGTTCATGTTCCGGCGCGTAGTAATCGGTCGCTTTGTAGAGAACTTCGGCACCCTCGGACAGGGCCAGAAAACCATGGGCGAAACCGGCAGGAATCCACAATATGCATTTATTCTCGGCTGACAAATGAATCCCGGCCCAGCGCCCGAAACGCGGCGATGATTTGCGCAGATCCACGGCGATATCGAACACCTCTCCCGCCACGGCCCGCACCAGTTTGCCCTGCGGCTGCCGTACCTGGTAGTGAAGGCCTCGCAGTACATTGCGCGCGGATCGTGAGTGGTTGTCCTGCACGAAATTCGCATCGATTCCGGTGGCCTCCCGAAATATCCGCTGGTTGTAACTTTCGAGGAAAAAGCCGCGCGCATCGCCGAACACGCGCGGCTCGATGACCAGAACTTCCGGCAACACACTTGGGGTAACTTTCATCAATAGATCTTGTCGTCAAGTATGCTCAGAAGGTAATGGCCATACGGGCTCTTGCCCATCGCTTTCGCCAGCACTTTCAGTTCATCATCGTTGACATAGCCGAGTCGATAGGCCACTTCCTCCGGGCAGGCCACTTTCAAGCCCTGCCGGCGTTCGATGGTTGCAATGAAGTGCGAGGCCTCGAGCAGGCTTTCGTGCGTGCCGGTATCGAGCCATGCGTGCCCGCGCCCCATGACGACGACCTCGAGTTGTCCGCTGTCCAGGTAGTATTTGTTGACGTCGGTTATTTCGAGTTCGCCGCGGGGCGACGGCTTCAATGATGCCGCCACATCGAGTACCGTATTGTCGTAGAAATAAAGTCCGGTGACGGCATAGCGTGATTTCGGCTGCTTCGGTTTTTCCTCGATACTCACGGCGCGACCGGAACGATCGAATTCCACTACTCCGTAGCGCTCGGGATCGGTGACGGGGTAGGCAAACACGGTCGCTCCGGAGGTTTGCTTTGCGGCCTTTTGCAGATTTGCCGACAGATCGTGGCCATAGAAAATATTGTCGCCCAGCACCAGTGCGCAGGTTTGCCTGCCGACGAATTCGCGCCCAATGATGAAGGCTTGGGCGAGACCGTCCGGGGAGGGCTGCACCGCATAGGACAGATTGAGGCCCCATTTGGCGCCATCACCAAGAAGTTGCTCGAAGCGCGGCGTGTCCTGTGGCGTGGAAATAATCAGGATGTCGCGTATGCCGGCCAGCATCAAGGTGCACAGCGGGTAGTACACCATCGGCTTGTCGTATACCGGCAGCAGTTGCTTGGAAATAACCTGCGTCGCCGGATACAACCGGGTCCCCGAACCACCCGCCAGCAAGATGCCTTTCACGTCGCTTCCCGTTTGCCGTAGTTCTTTTCCAGCCACTTGCGGTAGTCGCCGCTGACCACACCCTGCACCCAATCCGGATTGTCCAGATACCAGCGCACCGTTTTGCGTATGCCGGAATCGAAATTTTCCGCCGGGCGCCACCCGAGTTCGCGGTTTATTTTCGACGCATCGATCGCATAGCGGCGATCATGTCCGGGCCGGTCGCCAACAAACGTGATTTGAGATTCATAGGGCTGGCGGCTTGCGGCCGGGCGCAACTCGTCAAGCATGCGGCAGATGGTACGCACGACATCGATATTCGCACGCTCGTTGTTACCGCCGATATTGTAGGTCTCGCCCGGACGGCCCTTTGCGAGCGCGAGCCGGATTGCTGTGCAATGATCGCCGACATAGAGCCAGTCCCGGACGTTCAGTCCATCGCCATAGACCGGCAAGGGTTTTCCGGCCAGCGCATTCAAAATAATCAGCGGAATCAGCTTTTCCGGGAACTGATACGGGCCGTAGTTGTTGGAACAATTCGTGGTGATGGTGGGCAGGCCGTAGGTGTGGTGATAGGCCCTCACCAGATGATCGGAACCCGCCTTCGACGCCGAATACGGGCTGTTCGGTGCATAAGACGTCTGCTCGGTGAAGGGCGCGTCCTGCATGCCCAGCGAGCCGTACACTTCGTCGGTCGATACGTGCAGGAACCTGAAACTTCGTTGAGCCCCGGACGACAGTTTCGACCAGTAGCCACGCACGGCTTCAAGTAACTGGAAAGTGCCGACCATGTTGGTCATGACAAATTCGCCGGGGCCGTGGATCGAGCGATCGACGTGACTCTCCGCGGCGAAATTGAGCACCGCAACCGGTTGCCGGCGTTCCAGCAGCGCGGAAACCGCGTCGAAGTCGCCGATGTCCGCGTGTACGAAAGCATAGTTCGCGTTCGACTCCACCGGGCGCAGGCTGGCGGGATTGCCCGCGTAGGTCAGCTTGTCGAGATTGATTACCGCCGCCGTTTCGGTCGAGATCCACTGCTGGATGAAGTTGGCGCCGATGAATCCGGCACCTCCGGTCACGATAATGGATGGTTGTGTCATGCCGTTCCGGTCAGTCACGTCTGTCTAAAGGCCGCCATTCTAGGGATAATCCCGAATCCAGTCGAACCAGCGGCGCCGGCAATGCCACGCATCCTGTTAATAAAAATGTCCTCGCTCGGCGACGTCATCCACAACCTTCCGGTTGCGACCGACATTCGCCGCCATCTTCCGAACGCAGCCATCGCCTGGGTCGTCGAGGAACAATACACGCCACTGGTCCGGATGCATCCGGCGGTCGGGCGCATCATTCCGATCGCGATTCGCCGCTGGCGAAGCTCGCTGCTCAAGGGCGCGACCTGGCGCGAGGCCGGTGCGTTTCGAAGGGCGTTGCGCGACGACCAGTACGACGCGATTATCGAGACGCAGGGACTTCTCAAGAGCGCAGTCGTTGCAAAACTGGCGCGCGGACCGATATACGGGTTCGGACGCGGCACGGCGCGCGAGCCGCTGGCTTGCGCGCTCTACAATACCAAGTCGGAGTTCGCGCCCCAGATCCACAAGATACTGCGCTACCGCTCGGTCGCCGCGCGAGCCCTTGGCTACACCATTGCGCCCGAAATCGACTACGGGATCGCGCCGCGCGTGGAGCAACCTCGAATCGCCTCCGGGCCCTACTGCCTCGCCTTCCACGGCACCGCACGCGCGGCAAAACTCTGGCAGGAAAACCGCTGGATCGAACTGGTGCGTCGCATCGAGAGCGCAGGCTACACCTGCATCCTGCCGTGGGGCAGTAATGCCGAGCGTGCACGCAGCGAACGCATCGTGGAAGCAAGCCGCGAGGCGATCGTCGCGCCGCGCCTGGAGCTGGATGATATGGCAGCGCTGATAGCGGGAGCCGGGTTCGTCGTGGGGGTCGATACCGGACTGATGCACCTGGCTGCGGCACTGTCGCGTCCAGTGGTCGGCATTTTCTGCGATTCCAATCCGGTGGATGCCTGCCCCGTAGGACCCGGCCCGACCACTTACCGAGGTCACATCGGCGCGCCACCGACCGTCGCCGCAGTGGCCGAAGCCATCCTCCAGGTCACCGGGATTCCGATTTGATGCGGCTGCTCTATTCCATCGCGTTATTCCTGCTGCTGCCATGGGCTTTACTGCATTTGTTGCTGCGCGCACGACGCCAGCCGGCCTATCTGAAACATGTTGCCGAGCGCTTCGGATTCCCGGAAGGGCCCGCGGACTCCGGTCTGATCTGGATACATGCGGTATCGGTCGGCGAAACGCGGGCTGCGGAACCGCTGATCAAGGCGCTGCGCCAGCGCCATCCCAAGCATCGCTTCCTGCTCACCCACACCACGCCGACCGGACGCCAGACCGGTATCGAATTGTTTGGCGACGATGTCCTTCGCTGTTACCTGCCCTACGATTTTCCGTTTGCCGTGAAACGATTCCTGCGCCATTTCCGCCCGCAAGTCGGCATCACGATGGAGACCGAAATCTGGCCGAACCTGATCGCGCACTGCCATCGCAACGACATCCCGGTTTACCTGGTCAACGCGAGGATGTCGGAGAAATCCATGCGCGGCTATGCGCGATTTCCTGGCCTGACGTCAGCCGCGCTGCGCAAACTCGCCGGGATCGCCGCGCAAAGCGGTCTCGATGCCGAGCGGCTCGCCAAACTTGGCGCCGGAGCAGTCACCATCACCGGTAACCTCAAGTTTGACCGTGAAGTACCGCCGCAAATGCTGTCGCTGGGAGACCAGTTTCGAGCCTGGTTTGGGGTTCGAAAAGTGTTTCTTGCCGCCAGCACGCGAGACGGTGAAGAGGCTTTGCTTCTCGATATGCTTGAAGAAATAAGCACAGCCGAACTGCTTGTCGTCATCGTACCGCGTCATCCGCAGCGATTCGATGATATTGCCACCCTGCTCGGGCAGCGTAAATGGCCCTTCATGCGTCGCAGTGACAATCGGCCCGTCGGGACCGAGATTAAAGTCGTGCTCGGTGACTCCATGGGCGAACTGTTTGCTTACTACGCCGCCTGCGATATTGCGTTTGTCGGTGGCAGTTTGCGGCCGTCGGGCGGTCAAAATCTGCTGGAAGCCTGCGCGATCGGCCGCCCGGTGATTGTCGGCCCACACACCTTCAATTTCGAGGAAGCAACCAACAGCGCGATTGCGGCAGGAGCGGCGATTCGAGTGCAGGATGAGCGCGAGTTGGGTCGCGCGGTTCAGGCATTGCTGAACGATCCGGGCCGCCGACAGAGCATGTCCGAAGCCGGAAAACGATTTACCGAGCTGCATCGCGGCGCCACCGCCAAAACCCTGGAGCTGCTCAAGTGGTGATGCAATGAAGTTCCTGTGTCGGGGTCATGATCTGATCCACCCGTTGGTCGTGGGAGGCTTCCGGAAGATGGTCGACCAGTTGCAGATCGAACGCGGCCGCTACCCGCACTACGCGCCGATCGAGTAAGGCCAACAAGCGATCGTAAAACCCGCCGCCGTAGCCCAGGCGTGCGCCCTGCGCCGTAAAGGCGACGCCCGGTACCAGCATGAAATCGATGTGATCCAGGGGCATGACCGGGCAGCGCTCCGAGGGCTCTCGAATCCCCCAGACACCCGTCACCAGATCGGCATCGAGGTTGGTTACTTCACGCAGTTCCAGGATTCGCCGTGCGCGGTTGATGCGTGGCAATAACAGTTGCCGGCCATCGGCGAGGGCCATGGCCAGAAACTCCGCCGTATCGAGTTCACTGCCAAAGGATGCATAGGCCGCGATCAGCTTCGCCGATCGATAAGCAGACATCGCCGCCATTTTTCGCGTGACGATGCGCGCGCTTTCGCGCCGACTTGCCCCATCCGCCGCGTCCCGGCGCGCCAGTATTGTCTCGCGCAGCGCCGCCTTGCTTTCTTGCACGCCTTGCGCATGCCACTGCGCGTCGGATGACGGGGTCACGGCGCTGCCTATGCTTTTCTCTGCGCTTCGCTCATGCTGATGTCACCGCTTCGCTGATGTCACCGCTTCGCTCATGCCACTGACTCGAAATCCGGAGTGGTTCAAAACACAGCGGCTCAAAACACAAAGCGCTCAGGCTGTCGGACGTTTCGCAACGCAGGAATGACGGTTTCGAAGAGGTCCAGCGAATTGAACGCGCGCTCGGAAACACGCGTCAGCAATCGGGCCGTCATTACCGGAAGCTCGCCGATGACCGCGAGGAGCCGGCCTCCGACCGCCAGTTGCTGCTTAAACGACTCAGGCAGCACCGGCACCGAACCGGTCAGCAGGATGACATCGTAGGGCCGTTGCGCCAGCCAGCCTTCTGACGCATCCCCAATTTCAAACCGCACGTTTTCGAGCCTGTGCCCGGCAATCCTGCGGGCAGCGGCGTGACTAAACTCCGCTATGCGTTCCACGCTCACCACTTGGCCGCCCAGTTTCGCCAACAATGCCGTGACGTAGCCGCTTCCCGTCCCGACCTCGAGTATCTTGTCGGTCTTGCGCAGGCTCAGTTCCTGAACCATGCGCGCTTCGATCTTTGGCGCCAGCATGACCTCGCCGTGACCGAGTGGAATTTCCAGGTCTGCAAACGCGAGCTCACGATACGGTTCGGGTACGAATTCCTCACGCTTGAGCGTCAGCAGCAAGTCCAACACGCTCTGGTCGAGAACCTCCCAGGTACGAATCTGACATTCGACCATGTTGAGGCGTGCTTGTTCGAGGTTCATTGACGGATAAGGATGATGGCCAATTTTCAAGACTTGCAATTATCACACAATTGAATTAGCGTCCTGAAAGCGTTGGGGGTCCTGCGCACGGGTGGCGCGGGTGAGACAAACCCTTTGTACCTGTACGGATAATGCCGATGCAGGGAAGCGCGCCGGAGTTTTCTTTTCTCGCGCTTCTCCCGACACGCCACAGCTTCCAGGAGCGCAGCATGAATGCCAATCCAAAATTTCTGAGTACCAACGCGCAGGTTGATGCGGCTGCGGTAGTGCCGCTGCCGCGTTCGCGCAAGGTGTACGTTCAAGGTTCGCGCGCGGACATTCTGGTGCCGATGCGGGAAATCTCGCAAAGCGACACTCCGGCGAGCATGGGCGCGCAAGTCAATCCGCCGCTTTTCGTTTACGACACATCCGGACCGTATACCGACCCGGGCGCCGCAATCGACATCCGCAACGGCCTCAAACCCCTGCGCGAGCGCTGGATCGATGCGCGTGCCGATACCGAATTGCTGTCCGGGCCGTCATCGATCTTCGGCCGCACGCGGCTGGACGACGCGAAGCTGGCATCAATGCGCTTCAATCTGCAGCGCCAGCCTCGACGCGCGAAGCCGGGCATGAACGTAAGCCAGATGCACTATGCGCGCAAGGGCATCATCACTCCGGAGATGGAGTTCATCGCAATCCGGGAGAATCAGCGACGCGATGCGCTTCCGGAACTGATGACACGGCAGCACGCAGGCCAGTCTTTCGGTGCCGAGCTGCCCAGGGAAATCAATGCGGCATTCGTCAGGGATGAAGTCGCCCGGGGGCGCGCCATTATTCCGGCCAATATCAATCATCCGGAAGCCGAACCGATGATCATCGGCCGCAATTTTCTGGTAAAAATAAACGCCAACATTGGCAACTCCGCGCTGGGTTCCAGCATCCAGGAAGAAGTGGAGAAAATGACCTGGGCGATCCGCTGGGGCGGCGACACGGTCATGGATTTGTCCACCGGAAAACACATTCACGAAACCCGTGAGTGGATCGTGCGCAACTCGCCGGTTCCCATTGGCACGGTACCGATCTATCAGGCGCTGGAAAAAGTTGATGGCCGCGCCGAGGAACTCACCTGGGAGATATTCAGGGACACCCTGATCGAACAGGCGGAACAAGGCGTGGACTACTTCACGATCCATGCCGGCGTAAGGCTCGCCTACGTCCCATTGACGGCGAAGCGCATGACCGGCATCGTCTCTCGCGGCGGTTCGATTCTCGCCAAATGGTGTCTCGCGCATCATAAGGAGAATTTCCTCTATACCCATTTCGAGGACATTTGCGGGATCATGAAGCAGTATGACGTGTCGTTTTCACTGGGCGATGGCTTGCGCCCGGGTTCAATTCACGACGCCAACGATGAGGCTCAACTCGGAGAATTGCGCACCCTCGGTGAGCTGACCAAGGTGGCCTGGAAGCACGATGTGCAGGTGATGATCGAGGGGCCGGGACACGTGCCGATGCACCTCATCAAGGAGAACATGGACTTGCAGTTGAAGCTGTGCCACGAAGCGCCGTTTTACACCCTCGGACCGCTCACCACCGATATTGCGCCGGGCTACGATCACATCACCTCGGCGATCGGTGCGGCCATGATCGGCTGGTATGGCACGGCAATGCTCTGTTATGTCACACCGAAGGAACATTTGGGATTACCAGACAAGGATGACGTCAAGGACGGCATCATCGCCTACAAGATCGCAGCGCACGCGGCTGATCTGGCAAAAGGACACCCGGGCGCACAGATACGCGACAACGCCTTGTCGAAAGCGCGTTTCGAGTTCCGGTGGGACGATCAGTTCAACCTCGGCCTGGACCCGGACAAGGCCAGGCAGTTTCACGACGAAACGCTGCCTCAGGATGGCGCCAAGCTGGCGCACTTCTGCTCAATGTGCGGACCGCATTTCTGTTCCATGAAAATCACTCAGGATGTGCGTGATTATGCCGCGGCTCTCGGCGTTCCGGAGGTCGAAGCGCTGGAAAAAGGAATGACCGAGAAAGCAGCGGAATTCGTCGCCGGCGGCGCAGAAATCTATCGCAAGGCTTAGCGTCGGTTCGTACTTGTGGCGGTTAAGGCATTCGCCGCTTTTTTTATGTTCGCGGGGAGTCCATGGAACTGCCACTGCTGGTCAAAGCCCTTATCCTCGGCGTCGTCGAAGGGCTCACCGAGTTTCTGCCGATCTCAAGCACCGGTCATTTAATTCTGGTTGGCGATCTGCTTGGCTTCAACGATGAAAAAGGAAAGCTGTTTGAGATTGTGATTCAGTGCGGTGCCATTCTCGCGATTGTCTGGGAGTACCGCGCAAGACTGGCTTCGGTCGTGGCGCGTCTGCCCTCCGATCCCCAAGCCCGGCGTTTCGCATCCAATCTTCTGATCGCCTTTTCCCCGCTCGCCATTCTCGGACTATTGTTCGGCTCGGCAATCAAGGCCGCTTTGTTCAAGCCGGTGCCCGTTGCCGTGGCGTTCATTGTGGGCGGTCTCATCATCTTATGGGCCGAACGCCGCAAACACGAAATCAGGGTGAGCAGCGTGGAGGACATGATCTGGTCGGACGCCCTGAAGATCGGACTCGCGCAAACGCTGGCCTTGATTCCAGGTACTTCGCGCGCCGGCGCCACCATCATCGGTGGCCTGTTTTTGGGCCTGTCGCGCCGGGCCGCCACGGAATTTTCTTTTTTTCTGGCGATCCCGGTGCTGTTTGCCGCGTCGGCGTACGAGTTGCTCAGGCATCGCAACCTGCTCTCGGTTGACGACCTTGGAATATTGGCGGTCGGGCTTGCCGCCGCATTCGCTTCGGCTTTTGTCTGCGTGCGCTGGTTGCTGCGCTACATCATCAGACACGATTTTACGATCTTTGCCTGGTACCGGATTGCCTTCGGCTTTATTGTCCTGGCGACGGCCTACACTGGCGCGGTGAACTGGACTGTTGACTGAAGAACTCCGGCAGTAAATCAGCCAATCCAACATTCATCGGCCATCAACCCTGCGTCCAAGGCAGTCCTGCGAACTGCCAGCCGCCGACCGAGGCGCGATGCCCCTGTGCATCTTTGTCGCCCTCGAACCCCTCCAGAATGTTGTAGCTGCGGGCATATCCAATCTGGCATGCCACCACGGCTGCCGCATGCGAGCGAGCGCCGCTGCGGCACAGAAACATGACCAGGTCCTCTTTTTTCACCTGTGCGGCAAGCTCGCTCAGGAACGCGGCATTGCGCTCGGAGCTGGGATAGCTTTGCCATTCGATCGGTACACTGCCTGGTACGCGACCGACAAAATCCCACTCGGCGCGGGTGCGCACATCGATCAGCTTCGCGTTCGAAACCTCTTGAAGCAGTGCGAACGCTTCGGACGGCAATAGTGCACCGGCGTAGGGCAGATTCAACTCCTGGGCTCGCTGCCGCGCTTTATTCAGAATATGGGATGTATCGGTCATTATTTTTTCCTATACAAGCACTTAAGATTAGCGATGTTTCTGGGCAAGGGGCCAAGCTCACTCATCAGATTGAGACTATCAGATTCGATCCCCATTCAGAATTTGCTTGCCAAGATTGTCTTCATGCACTAATTTCGAGCCCCCATTGAATTCTGGCTCGCTTTTAGTGCGTCCGAGTGCAATACAAGTGGGTTAAGCATCTGTAGATCATAGGCTTATTGGCTCTTATTGCCAGGCACGATTCCTGCAGATTCGGTGGCCTCAACATTAATTTCTCGCGCTCAACTCAATAACTCAGGAGATCAGAATGGCGGTAGCAGACGTACTCAAATCGATTAAAGAAAACGACGTCAAGTTCGTAGACTTGCGATTCACCGATACGCGCGGCAAGGAACAACACGTAACGGTCCCGGCGCATGCATTCGGTCAGGACAAGTTTGACGATGGACACGCTTTTGATGGCTCGTCCATTGCGGGTTGGAAGGGCATTCAAGCCTCCGACATGCTGCTGATGCCCGATGCCGATTCCTCGCGGCTGGATCCATTCTCCGACGAAGTCACGCTCAACATAACCTGCGATGTGATCGAACCCACGGACGGCAAGGGTTACGATCGCGATCCGCGTTCGCTTGCCAAGCGCGCGGAGGCCTACCTGAAATCGAGCGGCATTGGCGACGTAGCCTATTTCGGCCCTGAACCCGAGTTTTTCATTTTTGACAGCGTCACCTGGAACATCGACATGTCCGGTAGCTTCGTCAAAGTTTCCTCGGAAGAAGCGCCCTGGTCAACCGGCAAGGAATTTGAAGGCGGCAACATGGGTCACCGTCCGCCGGTAAAGGGTGGATATTTTCCTGTGCCACCGATCGACTCCCTGCAAGACATTCGCAATGCCATGTGCCTCGCACTTGAGCAGCAGGGCGTGGAAGTCGAAGTCCACCACCATGAAGTGGCCGCTCCGGGTCAATGCGAAATCGGCACCAAGTTCAATTCCCTGGTCAAGCGCGCGGACTGGCTGCAGATCCTCAAGTACACGGTATGGAATGTCGCGCATTCATATGGCAAGACCGCCACTTTCATGCCCAAACCGATTGTCGGCGACAACGGGTCCGGCATGCATGTGCATCAATCGGTGTGGAAGAATGGCCAGAACCTGTTCGCCGGCAACGGCTACGCCGGACTGTCGGACTTTGCCCTCTACTACATCGGCGGCATCATCAAGCATGCCCGCGCCCTGAACGCCATTACCAACCCGGGTACCAACTCGTATAAGCGTCTGGTGCCCGGTTTTGAAGCTCCGATCAATCTGGCGTACTCGGCGAAGAATCGCTCTGCGGCGTGCCGTATTCCGCACGTTGCGAGCCCCAAGGGTCGTCGCGTCGAAGTGCGCTTCCCCGATCCGACGGCCAATCCCTATCTGGCCTTCGCCGCCCTGTTGATGGCCGGGCTCGACGGCGTGCAGAACAAGATTCATCCGGGCGATCCGATCGACAAGAATCTGTATGACTTGCCTCCCGAGGAAGCCGCGAAGGTGCCACATCCCTGTCACTCGCTCGACCAAGCGCTTGAGAGTCTGGAAGCGGATCACGCTTTCCTGACCAAGGGCGGAGTCTTCTCCGAGGACATGATCAAGGCCTACATCGAATTGAAGATGGAGGAAGTCACGCGCTTCCGGATGACGACCCACCCGGTCGAGTTCGATATGTACTACAGCGCATAGCCGGAGTTCACGCTCAATAAAAGGGGCGGGACTTCCCGCCCCTTTTTTGTCTGCCACTTTCAGCCCTGCCGGGGAACTTGCGGATTGATAATCGAATACGCCTGCCTTAGACTGCACCACCAGTTGGCAAGGTGTTGCCGCGGCCATGAATTTTTCCTCAATCCGGCAGGTGATCCCGATGCATTTTCACCACGTCGTCGTATTCCTCATCCTCGCTTTGTTTCAGTTCAACGTCCGGGCGGAAACCTGCAAGTATCAGGATCCCGAGGGGCGAGTGATTTATTCCAACACCCCCAACAGTCCGCCGAAGGGCGCAACCAAGATAAAGTGTTTCGACGCCCCGGCCCCAAGGCCGGCGCCGGCACCGCGGCCGGAATCTGCTGCAAGAGATTCAGATTCGCGGGCGGCCGAAACGGGTGGCGAAGCAAGGTCTGGGCGCGTCAGCGGCAACACCCAGAGGGCGCGGGACAACGACCGCCGTCGCATTCTGGAACAAGAAATCGCAGACGAGACAAAAGCGCTCGAACTGGCCAGGCAGCAACTGGCCGAACAAGAGGCCATGCGCACGGGCGACGAGAAGAATTATCAGCGCTTTCTGGATCGCGTTCAGCCTTTCCGGGATTCGGTTGCGGGTCACGAACGCAATCTGGAAGCGATCAAGCGCGAAATCGCCAATCTGAAGTAGCTTTCCCCTTCGCCGCGACAGCGGCGATCCTTCCCGGTAAGTCAGGCTTGCCCTCGCGCATCAGGCGGGCGCGCAATAGTAGCCCGCTTTTTGCGCTCTTCGGCGCCTTTCGTGCGTCTGAAATTGCCATGAACCTAAATAACGCAGTTGAACCACAGATACCCTCGCGTAGCGTGGAGTACCCTTTTAGGCGCCGATACCCTCGCGAATACCCGACGTGCTTCGCACGTAGGGTATCTGTGGTGAGGTTTTTAGGATGAATCAGCTGGTCTATCCGGGACTCGACGTACTGGCGACCGCAGTGGTACTGCTCGACCTGGATCGCATCGTGCGCTATGTGAATCCGGCGGCGGAGAATCTGCTCGCCGCAAGCGCGAGGAGTCTGGTCGGTGGACCGCTCGACAAACTCAGCGCCGAACCCGAATTGATGCTGGCGGCCGTGGACTATGCCAGCCGGAACAATTGCAGCTATACGCAACACGAACTTCCGCTGCTGGTGGCGGGACACAAGCATTTTGAAGTCGTGTGCACCGTAACGCCGATGGAAATCACACAGATCGAAGGGTTCCTGATCGAACTGAGTCCGGCGCAACAGCAGTCTCGCATCGTGCGCGAAGAACGCCTGCTCGATCAAAGTGCGCAAACCCGGGAATTGATCCGCAATCTGGCGCACGAAATCAAGAACCCGCTGGGCGCACTGCGCGGAGCAGCGCAGTTGCTCGAGCGGGAACTGGAACGCCCGGAACTGCACGAATACACCCAAGTCATCATGAAAGAAGCGGACCGGTTGCAATCGCTCATGGACCGGCTGCTTACGCCCCACCGATTACCGCATGTTACGCACTTCAGCATTCACGAGGCTCTGGATCGGGTGCGCAGTCTGCTCCTGGTGGAGTTTCCAGACGGAATCGCGGTTGTCACGGACTACGACGTAAGTTTGCCGCCACTTCGCGCTGATCGCGAGCAAATCATCCAGGCATTGCTCAACATCGCGCGCAATGCCGCCCAGGCCATGCAGGGCAAGGGGAAAATTATCCTGCGCACCCGTGTCGCGCGACGGGTAACCCTGGCAAAGAAAATGCATCGGCTGGCGCTGATGGTCAACATCATCGACAACGGGCCCGGCATTCCGGATGAGCTCAAGGAAAAAATTTTCTTCCCGCTGGTATCGGGACGCGATGGCGGTCACGGCATCGGACTGACCATCGCGCAGAGTTTCGTGAGCCAGCACCACGGCACCATAGAAGTCGAAAGCCGGCCGGGCGAGACGAGTTTCAGCATCCTGTTTCCGGTCGCAACCGAGGCAGACAACGGCAATGGAAAATAAAATATGACTTACAACGTGAAACCAGTCTGGATCATCGACGACGATCGCTCGATTCGCTGGGTATTTGAAAAAGCCCTGGCACGCGAAGACATCGCCTTCAAAGTATTTGCCTCGGCGCAGGAAGCGCTGCACGCGCTCGCCTCATCTACGCCGCAAGTAGTGGTAAGCGATATCCGCATGCCGGGCGAATCCGGGCTGGAACTGCTGCGGAAAATGAAGGAAAAACTGCCGGCTCTTCCGGTTATCATCATGACGGCTTATTCGGACCTGGAAAGCGCGGTGGCCGCCTTCCAGGGCGGTGCATTCGAGTATCTGCCCAAACCCTTTGATGTGGACCACGCGGTCGATCTTATCCGCCGCGCGATTGAGGAAAGCCTGCGCCAGGACGAGGTCGCGGAGATTGCCCAGGAGTCACCGGAGATTCTCGGCCAGGGCGCCGCCATGCAGGAGGTGTTCCGCGCCATCGGCCGGCTTACCCAGTCGCATGCCACAGTGCTCATCAATGGCGAATCGGGCACCGGCAAGGAGCTGGTGGCACGCGCGCTGCATCGTCACAGTCCGCGCGCCGCCAAACCCTTCATCGCCATCAATACGGCGGCGATTCCAAAAGATCTGCTGGAATCGGAATTGTTTGGCCACGAACGCGGCGCTTTCACCGGCGCGCAGGCGATGCGCCGCGGGCGCTTCGAGCAGGCCGATGGCGGCACCCTGTTTCTGGATGAAATCGGCGATATGCCGCCCGATCTGCAGACGCGCCTGCTGCGGGTGCTGTCAGACAGCCAGTTTTATCGCGTGGGCGGACACCAGCCGATCAAGGCCAATGTGCGCATTGTCGCCGCAACCCACCAGGATCTGGAGACCCGCGTGAAAAGCGGTCTGTTTCGGGAAGACTTGTTTCACCGCCTGAACGTCATCCGCCTGCGACTGCCCGCGCTGCGCGAGCGCCG
Source organism: Betaproteobacteria bacterium (assembly GCA_031362885.1). Lineage (GTDB taxonomy): Bacteria > Pseudomonadota > Gammaproteobacteria > Burkholderiales > JACQAP01 > JACQAP01. Next base: position 68,414 of record JANLTJ010000051.1, on the reverse strand, counting down.
CGACGACATCGCGTTGCTCGCGCGCCACTTTCTGCAGAAAAGCGCCCGCGAGCTAGGAGTGGAGCCCAAGAAACTCTCCGATACCGCGATGAAGTATCTGACGTCACTCGATCTGCCGGGCAATGTGCGTCAGCTCGAAAACCTGTGCCATTGGCTCACGGTCATGGCGCCAGGCATGAACATCGACGTCAAAGACCTGCCGCCGGAACTGCGCGCTGAAGCGCGCACGGCGGCGACCGAAAACTGGGTCGCGGCCCTGGAACGCGAAGCCGAAGTCCTGCTCAAACGCGGCGACACCGCGATCCTTGATGAGCTCACGCGCCAGTTTGAGCGTGCCCTGATTTCGCGCGCGCTGGCGCATACCGGCGGCAGGCGCATTGAAGCCTCGACACTGCTGGGCATGGGACGCAACACCCTCACGCGCAAGATTCAGGAGCTGGGACTGGTCGAAGAACCGGAACGGGAAAGTAAGGGCAATACCCGCAGCGGGTAGTTCAGAATTCGGCTATGACTGGCGCGTGATCCGAAGGGCGCTCGTTCCTGCGCATGGCGATGTCTATGCGGCTCGATGTGCATGCGGACGCAAGCGCGTCCGAGAGCAAAATGTGATCAATGCGCAAGCCCTTCTTGCGCTGAAACGCGTTCATACGGTAATCCCACCACGAGAATGAGCGCTCGGGTTGATCGAACAGTCTGAAACTGTCCTTGAACCCAAGCGCGATCAAGCCCTGAAAGGCAACTCTCTCCGCCGGGCTGCACAGAACCTGTCCCTCCCACGCTTTGGGATCGTGTACATCCCGATCTTCGGGCGCAATATTGAAGTCGCCGAGTATGGCAATGCGGGCATACTTCTTCGACTCGCCACCGAGCCAGGCGGTCAGCGCTTGCAGCCATTCCAGTTTATATCGGTACTTGTCCGACTCCAGGCTCTGTCCGTTTGGGACATAGGCGCAAACCAGGCGCACATCGCCGAGCGTGGCCGAAATGACGCGTTTTTGGACATCGGAAAAGCCTTCGATACCGTGCTCGACATCGTCCGGCACGTCGCGCGTCAGGATGGCGACGCCGTTGTAGGTTTTTTGGCCACTGAACACCGCGCGATAGCCGCAGCGCTCAATATCCTCTGCCGGAAAATTATGATCTTCGACTTTAGTTTCCTGGAGGCAGATCGCATCGGGCTGCTCGCGTGTCAGCCACTCAAGCAGTTGCGGCAGCCGGACCTTGAGCGAGTTGACGTTCCAGGCCGCGATTTTCAAGGAATTAACGCGCTTCGTCGGCGGGAGAATTCGAAGTATTCGGCGCCGCGTCAGTCGGCGCCGGCTTGGCAGGCCGGCTTGGCGCGCGGGGGGCAATCAGCGCGGTTTTCGGATAACCGGCGGCATCAAGCGACCTGTTCCAGGCGCCTTCTTCGAAGCCTTTCACTACCTCGCGGCCGATTTTCATCACCGGAACCACGATCTGCCCGCCGGTCAGTGTCTTCAGCTCGCTTTGCGTTTCAGCATCCGTTGCATCCAACTCAGTGTAGGGAACGCCGCGCTTTGAAAGCAACGCGCTTGCGCGCGCACATCCCTCGCCGCAAGCGCTGCTGTACAGCGTCACCGGAAAATTCTTGACCGCCTGTTGCAACGCATAGGGCAGTGGCGCTTCGCCGGGCTTGCCGCCACTGACTTTCTTTTTTTCCACCTGTTTGATGTTTGCGGGGGGTGGCAGATCGCTGTAGTGAACCTTGCCGTCGGCGTCCACCCAGCGAAACATTTCGGCCTGTGCGGCAACTCCCGCGAGTACGAATATCGGCAATAGCAACCAGCGTTTCATGCAATCCTCCTGTCGGCCGAAAGGACCAGCACTGGCATTAAACCGTCTCGGCCATGCCATTGTGCCGCAACAGCGCGTCGATGGTTGGCTCGCGGCCTCGAAATGCGACAAACGACTCCAGCGCCGGCCGGCTTCCTCCCGCCGCCAGTATTTGCTCGCGAAAGCGGCCGCCGACCACGGGGTTCAGAACACCATTTTCCTCGAACACGCCGTAGGCGTCAGCCGAGAGAACTTCCGCCCATTTGTAGCTGTAATAGCCCGCCGCATATCCGCCGCCAAAAATGTGTGAAAAACTGTTCGGAAAGCGATTGTATGCAGGAGGAAACAAGACGGCCACACCGCGACGCACTTCGTCCGCCAGTTGCAGCGGCGGCGTCGGCCCGTTGGGATCAAAATCCGAATGCAGGCGCATGTCGAAAATCGCGAACTCGAGCTGCCTGACGGTCTGCATTCCGCTTTGAAAATTCTTCGCGGCAAGCATTTTCTCAAACAGTTCGCGCGGCAGACCGGCACCGGTCTCCACATGCGCGCTCATGTTCTTGAGCACCTCCCATTCCCAGCAAAAATTCTCCATGAACTGGCTGGGCAGTTCGACCGCATCCCACTCGACGCCGTTGATTCCCGATACGCCCAGCACCTCAACCTCGGTGAGCAAATGATGCAGGCCATGGCCGAATTCGTGAAACAGCGTGATCACCTCGTCATGTGTGAACAAGGCCGGTCTTCCGCGCAATGGCGCGGAGAAATTGCAGTTGAGATAGGCAACCGGCGTCTGTATGCCGGAAGATCCGGTCTTGTCTGCCGGATGTACCCGCCTGCGGGTGATGGCATCATCCATCCAGGCGCCACCGCGCTTTGATGGTCTGGCGTAGAGGTCGAGGTAAAACTGGCCGATCCGCGCACCGTTGCGATCCCGGATCGAAAAGAAGCGGACGTCGTCATGCCACTTGGGCGCTTCGTCGGGATCGATGCGCAGGCCATACAAGGTTTCGACCACTCGAAACATGCCCTGCAACACCTGCGGCTCGGGAAAATACTGCTTCACCTCCTGGTCCGAGAACGCGTAGCGTGCCACCCGCAGCTGTTCCGACGCATAGGTCACATCCCACGGTTGCAGATCGCCGATTCCGAGTTGCCGGGAGGCAAACTCCGCCAACTCCGCCAGGTCCCGTTGCGCAAAGGGTTTCGCGCGCTTGGCGAGTTGTTCCAGAAACTCCAGAACCTGCTTTGGCGAATCCGCCATCTTGGGCTGCAAAGACAATTGCCCGAAGTTATCGAAACCCAGCAAACGCGCCTGCTCCTGACGCAGTCGCAGAATTTCACCGACGATCGCAGTGTTGTCCAGTCTGGGTTCGCCGAATTCCGCGGCACGAGTGCAGTAGGCCCGATACATCTGCTCGCGCAGTTGCCGATCCTGCGCATACTGCATGACCGGAAGATACGAGGGCATGTGTAACGTGAATCTCCAACCCGGCGTGCCGGCCTGCGCCGCTGCTTCGCGCGCCGCCTCGATCGCATCGCCTGGAATGCCGGCCAACCCTTCCTGATTCGCAACCGTCACTTGAAACGCATTCGTGGCGTCGAGTACGTTGTCGTTGAATTTCGACGACAAGCCGGACAGCTCTTCGGATATCGTCCTGAATCTGGCTTTTCCCGCAGCCGGCAATTCGGCGCCACCCAGCCGGAAGTCGCGCAATTCGTTGGCAATGACCTTCTTTTGCGCGGCAGTGAGTCGACCAAACGCGGTCGAATCGCGCAACGCCTTGTACTTGGCGTAGAGCGCTTCGTCCTGCGCCAGTCCGGTGAAGTATTGCGTGATGCGCGGCAGATTGGCGTTGTACACGTCGCGAAGTTGCGCACCGTTCATGACCGCGTTCAGGTGCGAAACCTGTCCCCAGGCGCGGCGCAGCCGCTCATTGGCGTCGTCCAGAGGTGCGACGAAATTGTCCCATTGCGGCGCTTCGCTCAAGTTCTTGAGACTTGCTGCCAATGCCCGATTTTCATCCAGAAGCTGATCGAGGGCGGGAGAAACCGCATCGGGACTGAATTGCGCGAAGCGTGGCAATCCGGAGAAATCAAGCAGTGGATTCATCAATTGACTCTGAAAATCTGGAAACGGACACCCTATCTGGTGGCGGGCGGATTCATGTTCAAGCTGTCTTGGCCGGGTTCCCGGCCATGATTGCGCCGGTTATCCTTCGTAAACGACATGACCATCGACCAGCGTGAAACGCACCCGCGCGTTCATTTCGTATCCGGTAAACGGCGTGTTCTTGCCCTGGCTTTTCAGGATGCCCGGCTCGACCTTCCAGCGTGCAAGCGGATCAAACACACACAGATCGGCGTTTTCTCCGGCTGCGACGGCGCCGGCACGAATGCCCAGGATACGCGCGGGTTCGCTGGTGACTTTTGCCAGCGCTGCCGCCAGCGGAACCTTGCTCTCCTGCGCCCATTTCAGGGTGAGTGAGAGCAACAGCTCCAGTCCGGTCGCGCCCGGTTCCGACTCGCCAAACGGAAGCTGCTTGGCATCGTCATCCACCGGCGCATGGTCGGAGCATATTGCATCTATGGTCCCATCCTGCGCACCGCGCCGCAACGCGTCCCGGTCGCGCAGGGAACGCAGCGGCGGCACCAGATGGCAATTGGAATCGAAGTAGCCGATATCCAGTTCGCTCAGATGCACATGATTGGCCGAGACGTCGCAGGTGACACCGATTCCCATCGATTTGGCCTGACGAATCATGTCGACGCCTTCGGCGCTGGAGATGCGGCAAAGATGAACTCTGGCACCCGTCTCGCGCACCAGCAGCAGGATTGTGGAAAGGGCCACTGTTTCCGCGATAACCGGTATCGGCGCCAGACCAAGACGGGTGGCGACCTGGCCGTCGTGCGCGACGCCGTCGCGCGCCATCGCTGCATCGCGCGGCCGTAGCCAGACCGGGTAGCCGAAGGTGGACGCATACTGCATTGCCCGCAACAAAACTTCGCTGCTGGCTAGCGGCACATCCGCCTGCGAGAACGCAATACAGCCGGCATCGTGCAGTTCCGCCATTTCCGTGATGCGCTCGCCTCTGAGGCCCTGGGTCAAAGCGCCAAGGGGATACACGTGCGCCTGGTTGAGGCTGCGCGCGCGATGCTTGAGCATTTCCACCAGGCCGGGTTCGTCGAGCGGGGGATCCGTATCGGGTGGGCATACGAGCGAAGTCACGCCGCCGGCAACGGCTGCGGCCATTTCGCTTTCCAGCGTAGCCTTGTATTCCAGTCCGGGCTCGCGCAATCGGACCGATAGATCGACCAGTCCGGGGCATACGACCAATCCCGCCGCATCAATGACGCGATTGGCGTGGAAGTCATGCGGAGATGCGCCAATCGAGACAATTTTGCCCGCGGCAATGTAGATATCCTGGACTTTGTCGAATCCCCGGCCGGGATCGACCACGCGTGCGCCCTTGAGGTGGATTTTCACGCGTTGCCCGCCAGAATCGACATCACCGCCATGCGCACCGCGATGCCAAACGTCACCTGCGGCAGGATGACCGACTGGCTGCCATCGGCGACGCTGGATTCGATTTCTATCCCGCGATTCATGGGTCCGGGATGCATCACGATCGCGTCGGGTTTCGCGTAACCGAGCTTCTCCGGAGTGAGCCCGTAGTACTTGAAAAACTCCTGGGCGGAAGGCAGCAAAGCCCCGGTCATGCGCTCATTCTGCAGGCGCAGCATGATCACCACATCGACATCCTTAAGTCCCGACGCCATGTCGTGATAGACGTGCACGCCGAGATCGGAAAGATTCGCGGGAAGCAGCGTTCTCGGGCCAATGGCGCGAACTTCCGGAACGCCGAGGGTTGTCAGCGCGTGAATCTGGGAACGCGCCACGCGCGAGTGCAGTACGTCGCCCACGATGGCCACCCGCAACGCCGTAAACTCTTTCTTGTAGTGGCGGATCGTAAACATGTCCAGCAGCCCCTGCGTGGGATGCGCGTGGCGGCCGTCTCCGGCATTGATGACATGGATATCGGGCGCGACATGGCGCGCGATCAGATGGGCGGCGCCACTTTGCGCATGCCTGACGATGAACATATCGGCATGCATCGCGGACAGATTAGCCACGGTGTCAAGCAGCGTTTCCCCTTTGCTCTGCGATGACGTTCCGACGTTCAGGTTGATCACATCCGCCGACAGGCGCTTGGCGGCGATCTCGAAAGTGGTGCGGGTGCGGGTCGAAGCTTCGAAAAACAGGTTGAAAATGGCCTTGCCGCGCAGCAGTGGCACTTTCTTGATCTCGCGATCGCCGACCGACAGGAAAGAAAGCGCGGTATCCAGAATATGGAGCACTGTTTCGCGCGGCAAGCCCTCGATGGTCAGCAAATGCTGCAGTTCTCCGTTGGCATTTAGCTGCGGGTTAAATGCCCTCATGCCGGCATCTGCCGGTTAAGCGCGAGGCTCAAGCGCCCATGCTCGTTGGTCTGCAACTCGATCTGCTCCGCATCGGACACGGATATTTCAGCGCCTACGAACTGCGCCGCAATCGGCAATTGCCGGCCGCCTCTGTCGATCAGGGCCGCCAGCCGAATACGCTTGGGCCGGCCGTAGTCGAACAATTCATTCATGGCCGCGCGAATGGTGCGCCCGGTGTAGAGCACATCGTCCACCAGAATGATGTCCGCATCGGCGACTTCGAACGGGATATTCGACGGCTTGACCTTGGGATGCAGGCCGCGACTACCGTAGTCGTCTCGGTAGAAAGACACGTCGATGGTCCCAAGGGGCTGGGTCAGAGCCAGCGCCTTGTGCAGCCTTTGCGCCAGCCAGACGCCGCCGGTATGGATACCGACCAGGGCGGTATCGGGCGTGACCGCAGCGCGCATGCGCTCGGCGAGACGGGCCAGCAGTTCTTCCGCGTCAGGCAGGGGCTTGCTCATTGGTTGAAGTAGTTTTCCAGAATTATTTTGGCCGCAAGCTGGTCGATGATCGGGCGAGCTTTGCGCAGGTTGAGCCCCATCTCGCGTGCCTGCTGCTCGGCTTCGACCGACGTCAGGCGCTCATCGATCAGACGGGTTTCGATTGCGTAACGCCCTTGCAGGCGCTGGGCAAAGCGGCGCGCCAATGCCGTCATTGGACTTTCGCCGCCATCGAGCGCCAGTGGCAAGCCAACCAGCAGCAACGCCGGCCGCCATTCGTTGACCAGTGCTTCAATGCGGGCAAAGCGCACGGCGTTGGCTTCGGCGTCAATGGTGTCAAGTGGGTGCGCGACGCCAAGCCGCAGTTCTCCCACCGCCACGCCGATGCGCCGCTCGCCGAAGTCGAAGGCCAGCACCGTTCCGCTGCGCGGTCTGCTGCCATCGCTCACTGACCCGGGCAAGGGTTCGCGTATCGCGGTCATGCTGTGCCAGCGGCTCCCCGCGCCAGATCATGCATGCCCCACATCCTCCGACAGGCGGGCCGGATCGATACCGAGCAACTCCATCGCGGCGATAAAGCGTTCGGAGGAGGGTCGTTCGAAAATCACCGAGGGCTGCGCCTCGACAGTCAACCAGGCGTTTTGTCCCAGCTCCTGCTCAAGCTGTCCCGGCGCCCAGCCGGCGTAACCGAGCGATATGAGAACATTGTCCAGACCCGGTCCGATGCCTTGACTCAGCGCCTGGAGAATGTCCTTCGACGTCGTCAGCCCGATCTCCCCGTTGATCGAGAGCGTTGACTGCCAACCGCCGATCGGTCGATGCAGGACGAAACCACGATCGACTTGCACTGGACCGCCGAAATAAACCGGAATTCCCCCGACCGCTTGATTTTCGAGCGGGATATCCACTTGCTGGAACAAAGCCCCCAGGGTCATATCCGTCGGCCGATTGACCACCACGCCCAGCGCGCCCTGCTCGTTGTGTTCGCAGACAAACGTCAGCGACTTGGCAAAGTGGGGATCTGCCATGTTCGGCATGGCGATCAGGAAGTGATTGGTGAGATTGATGTTTTGCATGGATGCGCCGGACGTATTTTACCTTTGACGAGGCCCTCGCCACAAACCTGCCGCGAGCTGCGCCGGCAAACTCACCGGACAGCCTTGCGCGCAGACCCGTATAATTCTTTTGGGCGACGTGTTCGCGCGGCGCACGCAATGCGTGGCTGGCTTCTCCGAAGCCACCGGCGTGTGATTGGTTGAAGTTTGAGGAAATCTTCTGGCTACCCGACAAGAATTGACCGCCTTCCTTGCTGAAGTCGAGCGGCGTGCATTCAAGCAGGCGGTGTTTGCGGTGCGCGACCAGCATGTGGCGGTCGACATCGTGCAGGATGCCATGCTGAAGCTGACCGACAAGTATGCGGGAAAGCCGTCCGCCGAATTGCCGCTGCTGTTCCAGCGCATTCTGCAAAATACGATTCGCGATTTTTACCGCCGCCAGAAGGTCCGCTCGCTGTGGACAACCTTGTTCTCTTCCCTGCAACCGCGGGACAATCACGACGAGGACTACGATCCCCTGGAGTCCATGCAAACCGAGGGGCTGGGCGGCAAGGACGACAGTCCGGCCGACCGCTTGGAACGCTCTCAGATTGCAGACGCCATAGGACGGGGAATCGAGCGCCTGCCCGCGCGTCAACGCGAGGCGTTTCTGTTGCGTTACTGGGAGGAATTAGACGTCGCGGAGACCGCGACGGCGATGGGTTGTTCGGAAGGCAGCGTAAAAACCCATTGCTCGCGCGCGACCCACGCCTTGGCCGCGTTCCTTAAAGACAAGGGCATCGAATTGTGAACGAAAGCGAATTTGCCGTACGGGTGGTCGCGCGACTTGATCAGGATCTGACCAATCTGCCGGCGTCGACCGTACAGAAGATTCAGGCTGCCCGGATCTCGGCGCTGGCCGCTTGCGATACCGGCGGGCCAATGTCCGGATCCAGGGGGTTCGCGGCTGGCAGATGGCTCGGCTTTGGTCTGAGTGCCCGACTGCTGGTGCCAGCCGTGATCGTGATCGCCAGTCTCACCGGGCTCATTGTCTGGCAAGTGTCGGGCCATCCTGAAGAGGAATTGGATGCTGGCCTGCTCGCCGGCGAACTGCCTATCCACGCCTATACCGACCCCGGATTCGAAACTTGGCTAAAACAATCCAACTACGAGCCGTCGAAGCAGTAGTACCAGCGATCTTGCTGATTGCGGGCTTGCTCTTTGCCACGCGCCTGGCGCACGCCGAGGCTCAAGGCCCCTTTTGGTCAGCGCTGTCCGCAGAACAGCAGGCCATACTGGCACCGCTGCAACCGGACTGGGACAAACTGGATGCGGAACCACGCCAACGCTGGATCAGCATTGCGAAACGCTATCCAAGCCTCCCCCCTGAACGACAGGAGCGAATTCAGCAACGCATGCACGAATGGGTGGCGCTCACCCCTGAACAGCGCGCACACGCCCGCGAACGCTACCGGCACCTGAAACCGTTGTCCCCCGAGAAGCGGGATGAATTGCGTCAGCGCTGGCACGAATACCGGGAGCTTCCCGAAGAACAGAGGCAGAAGCTGCGCGAAGAACGCAACGCCAAAGGCAAGCCCGCCGGGTAGCTGGTGCAAACGCGATTACGTGAGCAATCCGGCCGCGCGCCGGCGCCGGTCCAGATACCCGCTGCGCTGGAACTGGCGAGCCTGCGGGTACGGCTGGCGAGTCTGGCCTATGAAGCAATGCTGCTGGTCGCCGTGCTGTTTGTTTCCTCCTACCTCTTTCTTAGTGTCGCCCGCGACGCTCAGGCCGGCTGGCCGCGTACGGTGTTCCAGATCTATCTGCTGACGATCTGCGGCGCCTATTTTGTTTTCTGCTGGGTGCGCACGGGTCAGACCTTGGCAATGAAAACCTGGCGTTTGCGCATCGTCAACACCGAAGGGCGGACTCCATCCGTCGGCCTGGCATGCAGGCGCTATCTGCTGGCCATACCGGGAATGCTCTCGGGCGCGAGTCTGATATGGGCTCTGATTGACCGGGAACGGCTGTTCCTCCACGACCGGCTGGCCGGGACAAGGATTCAGAAGACAGAGAGCAGAAGACAGAGGACAGATTGACCAAGAACGGCGTAGCCGCTTCTGTCCTCTGTCCTCCGAATCAACGCCTTTCCACCTTCCACATCATCGTCAGCGCGGCGACCAGAAACGCGAACGTGGGGAAAATCGCGCTAAACAGCGGGGGCCATGCGTTGAGCAACCCAAGGTGGCCAAACAGCCGGTTGGCGAGGTGAAATCCCAATCCCAGCATGATGCCGGTGAAGATCTTCGCGCTGGCCCCGCCCTCGCGCGCATGGAAGTAGGCGAATGGCAGGGCCAGCACCATCATGACCAGCACCGCGAACGGATAAACCAGTTTCTGCCAGAGCACGATCTCGTAACGAGACGTTTCCTGGCGATTTTCGTTCAGATGTTCGATGTACGAAATCAGTTCGAGCAGGGACATCTGCTCCGGCACGACCATCAGGACATTAAGAATCGACGGATTGAGCACCGAACGCCAGTAAGCTTCCGGAATACGGCTTACGGTCGTGCGTTCCTCCTCAAAGCGCGTCTGGGTTACATCCTTGAGCCGCCACAGATTCTCTCTCTGATACTCGCCTGATTTCGCGAGGCTGATGGCGCGCAGCCGGTAGTCGGCATCGAATTCGTAGATTTTAACGCCATGGATCATGGTCTCCGGCATGATCCGTTCCACGTTGACGAAGTTGGTATCGTCCTTGACCCAAATTCCGGAGCGAAAAGCCTGCGCTACGACCGTGCTCGATGTCGCCTTGAGCCGAAGCTTCTGCGCCGCCTGTTCGCTGGCGGGCGCGATGAACTCTCCAAGCAGGAAAGTCAGCACCGAAAGTGCCAGGCCGATTTGTACCAGGGCAAGCGCCATGCTATTGATGGAAACGCCGGATACCCGCATGACCGTGTATTCGGAGTGCGAGACCATTTGCGCCAGCGCGAACAAGGTGCCAATCAGCGCGGCTATAGGCAGAATCTCGTAAGCCCTGCCGGGCAGACTGAGCAGCACATAGCGCACGGCGAGCGCGAGCCGATAGCTGCCGCGGCCGATATCGCCGATCTCGGCGATAAGATCGAAAAATGCGAACAGCATCAGCAATGCGGCGAATACCAGCGCGGTACTCCAGAAGATTTGCCGGGCGACATAGCGGCGGATGGTCCTCATCGCCGCAACCTGGGAATTCGGCGTACCGAGAGACGGAAATAGAAGAGCACTGCGACCACCACCAGCATCGCCGCGTGCGCGGACCACATGCCCACGTGAACGCCGATCTTCTGTTGCGCCACCCAGGCCTGAAAGATCGACAACAGGTTGGTATAGACGGTGTACAACAGCGCCGCGAGCATGAGATTGAGCGAACGTCCGGCGCGCGGATTGACGAAACTCATCGGGATGGCGAGCAAACTGATGACCAGCGCACTCAGCGGCAGACCCGCGCGCCAGACCAGTTCGGCACGCGCGGCGGGTGACTTGTCGGCAATCAGGGCCAGCGTCGGCATCGCCTTTACCGGGAGCGGCGCCGTGGTCACTTTACCTTCATCAATGCGCACCGAATACTTCTCGAACTCGATTACCCGGTATTCGGCAGACCCGGGCGGACCGACATAGCGCCGGCCATTGAGCATGACCAGAAAGCGGTCGCCATTGGGCGCCGTCTCCTGATAACCGCGCTTGGCGACCGTGGTCCCGACTTCGCCGTCCTCGACCGAATGCACGAAAATATTGGCTACCGTCGTCAGATTGGCAGCGAGCTTCTCCACGAAGAAAATGCGTTCAGCGTCGCGCGATTCCTTGAACACGCCGGGGGAAATCGCCGCGATGTCCTCCTGACTCTCGAGCTGTTGCCGATACACCTCGGCCCTGGAAATCGCCCATGGCGACAGGAAAAAACTCAGGGTCGCGATGACGAGCGTCACCGGCAAGGCATACGTCAATACCGGTCGAATCCAGGCAATGAGTCCCTGCCCGGACGTAAACCACACCAACATTTCGGAATCGCGGTAACTGCGGGTCAACGCCATCAGCAACGAAACAAAAAGCGTGATGGACAGCAGGTGTGGCAGATAATTGAGGCTGGCGAATCCGAGAAAGGTCAGCACCGCGTCGGAGGAGATCTTGCCGCGAGCGGCATAACCGAGGTAGCGAATGAGCTGGGTCGTGATGGTAATCGCCAGCAGAACAAAGAAGGTCGCGATTCCGGTCGAGGTGAACTCCCTGATCAGGGAGCGTTGAAAAATCATGCGCTACTTTTGACTTTTGCTCGACGTGGAAGGGATAATCCTAAGTAATTGAATGGAAAACAGCATTTATTGAGGAGTCCGCAGTGGAATTTAGCATAAAAGTAGCAGCGCCGGAAAAACTGAAAGCCGATTGTGTTGTGGTGCCGGTATTCAACGCGGCGAAACTGTCCCCGGCAGCACTGGCAGTGGATCGAGCCTCTAGAGGCGGCATTTCCGGCGTTCTCAAGCATGGCGATTTCGACGCGAATCCCGGTTCAACCCTGATGCTCTATGACTTGACTGGCATTTCGAGCAAACGGGTGCTCCTGGCCGGATTCGGCAAGCAGAACGCAACCTCGGCGAAAGCGTTTCGCGATGGGGTGCGCGGCGCGATTCGCGCCCTGATGGATGCCGGTATCGCGCAAGCAGCGCTCTACGTCGGGGACACGAAAGTCGCGAAGCGCGACGCTGAATGGGTGACGATGCAGGCTGCGTCAGCCTGCCTGGAAGGCACTTACCGCTTCGATCAACTCAAGAGCAAGGCCGAGGGCAAGCGGAAGAATTTGAAACAAATTGGCCTTGGACTGATCCGGGAATCGAAGTCCGCCAACACCGCACTGGCGCGCGGAATTGCGCTCGGCGAAGGGATCAACCTGGCGCGGGATCTGGGCAATCTCCCGCCGAATATTTGCACCCCTGAGTATCTGGCCGGGCAGGCCCGCGCGCTGGGCAGGACCCACAAACTCAAAGTGTCCGTGCTTGAGCGCAAGGACATGCTGAAGCTCGGTATGGGTTCCCTGCTGTCGGTATCCGCTGGCAGCCGCCTGCCACCCAAACTCATCACGATTGAGTACTACGGCGGACCGAAACAGCAAAAGCCGGTGGTCCTGGTCGGCAAAGGCGTCACCTTCGACACCGGCGGCATATCGCTGAAACCCGGCGCGGAAATGGACGAGATGAAGTACGACATGTCCGGCGCCGGCAGTGTGCTCGGCACCTTGCGTGCCGTCGCATCCATGAAGCTGCCGCTCAATGTGATTGGCGTCATCCCTGCGGTCGAAAACATGCCCGGCGGCAATGCAACCCGGCCGGGCGACATCGTGACCAGCATGTCAGGCCAGACCGTCGAGATTCTGAACACCGATGCCGAAGGAAGACTGATCCTGTGCGATGCCATGACGTATGCGGAGCGCTTTGATCCGGCGGCGGTGATCGACATTGCAACTTTGACCGGCGCCTGCGTCATCGCGCTGGGGCATGTGGCATCGGGACTGTTCAGCAACGATGCCGCACTCTCGGACGAACTGGTTGCGGCAGGCGATACTTCCTGGGACCGGGTATGGCCGATGCCGGTCTGGGACGACTACCAGGATCAACTGAAGAGCAACTTCGCCGATGTCGCCAACATCGGCGGCCGCCCCGGAGGCAGCATTACCGCAGCGTGCTTTCTTGAGCGTTTCGCCAAAAAATTCAAGTGGGCACACCTGGACATCGCCGGCACCGCCTGGAAATCCGGGCGTGAAAAGGGTTCCACCGGGCGTCCTGTGCCTTTGCTCACGCAGTTTCTGATGACGCGCGCAGGCTGGTGACCGAAGTCCTCTTTTATACCCAGGCGGACAACAAGCTGCGCACCGCCTGCACGCTGACCGGCAAGGCGTTGGCACGCGGCATGCGGGTGTTTTTGCTGACACCGGATGCTGCCCAAACGCAGCGTCTGGGCAAGCTGATCTGGAGCACGCCTGCCACCGGGTTCGTACCACATTGCCGCAGCAGCGACCGGCTCGCCCCGGTTACGCCGGTCATCGTCGATCATGTTGCCGAGCCGCTGGTTCACGATCAGGTGCTGGTCAATCTGTGCGCGCAACCTCCGGCATTTTTCAGCCGATTCACGCGCCTGGTGGAAATCGTCGGTATCGAGGACGAAGATCGTGAGGCGGCGCGTGCGCGGTTTCGCTTCTATCGCGACCGTGGTTACGAAATCCGCACGCATAACCTTGGATCATCGGCGTCCTGATGGCCGAAGATCTTCCGCCCAAAGCAGACATCGAGGCTGAACAGCACGACGAAGTTCTGGGCAAGATCGAACAATTGCTGAACCGGCATCGTCCAAAGCCGTCCGATGCCGCTGAAATTCCGGTGCTCACGCACGCCGCGGACCAGGAAAACGGCCCAAACGAAGACGGCATTCCCACCCTCCTGGATATTGTCCCCGGCCTCGAGCGCCCTGCCGCCGCCCCGTCACTGTTGTCTCCTTCGAGTACCCGGATCAGTATCCTGATCCTGCGGCGCATGGCCGCCGCTCTCGACGCCGAGCACGCGCGATTGCGCAAGCAGATCGGCGACGAGACGCAGCTACACCTGCTCGATCTGCTGGTGGCCGAACTCAATCAGACACTGCCTGACGCGATCAGCGCCGCTGTTATTGCCAGCATCGCCGAACAGCCACAGTCCACGGACGACGCTCGGCTATAATTCGCCGCCCCAATTTTCATCCCGGACCTATGGAACTTGCCAAGAGCTTCGATCCCAAGGATATCGAGCAGCGCTGGTACCCGATCTGGGAAGCGCGCGGCTATTTCGAAGTCGAAGATGCCGGGCAGCATCCGGCGTACTGCATCCAGCTCCCGCCGCCGAACGTCACTGGCACCCTGCACATGGGCCACGCGTTCCAGCAGACGCTCATGGATGTGCTGGTGCGTTATCACCGCATGCGCGGCTTCGCCACCAACTGGGTGGTTGGCACCGACCATGCCGGGATCGCCACGCAGATCGTGGTCGAGCGCCAACTGGAAAGCGAAGGCAAAACCCGGCACGATCTGGGACGCCGGCAATTTGTCGATCGCGTCTGGCAATGGAAACAATTATCGGGGTCGACCATCACCCGGCAGATGCGCCGCCTTGGCACTTCCGCCAACTGGGACTTTGCCGACACGGAAGAGCAGAACAGCGGCTATTTCACGATGGACGCGAAAATGTCGCGCGCGGTCGTCGAAGTCTTCGTGCGGCTGCATCAGCAAGGACTGATCTATCGCGGCAAACGGCTGGTTAACTGGGACCCGGTGCTGGGCACCGCCGTCTCCGACCTGGAGGTCGACAGCGAAGAAGAGGACGGCCGCATCTGGGAGATTCGCTATCCCCTGGCCGACGGCAACGGCAGTCTGGTCGTTGCCACCACACGCCCGGAAACCATGCTCGGCGACGTCGCGGTGGCGGTTCATCCTGACGACGAGCGCTACCGGGCCTATGTCGGCAGGCAAGTGCAACTGCCTTTATGCGCACGCACGATTCCGGTCATCGCCGACACTTACGTCGATCCGGCCTTTGGCACCGGTTGCGTGAAAATCACGCCGGCACACGACTTCAACGACTACGCGCTCGGCCAACGCCACGGCTTGCCGCAGATCAGCATTCTGACACTGGATGCCCAAATCGCCGACAGGGCACCCGCGCCTTATCGCGGGCTGGAGCGATTTGAGGCACGCCAGCGCGTGCTGGCCGACTTGCAGGAACTGGGACTGGTTGTCTCGGAGAAACCGCACAAACTCAAGGTGCCGCGTTCCGGGCGCACCGGGGTCATCGTCGAACCCATGCTTACCGATCAGTGGTTCGTGAACATGGAGGGCCTTGCGAAACGCGGACTGGATTGCGTTGCCAGAGGCGAAGTGAAGTTCCATCCGGAGCATTGGACCAGCACCTACAACCAATGGCTGGAGAACATTCAGGACTGGTGCATTTCCCGGCAATTGTGGTGGGGCCACCAGATTCCGGCGTGGTACGGCGAGGACGGCGCTATTTACGTCGGTCGCAGCGAAGAAGAGGCCCGGAAACTCGCCTCAGCCAAAGGATATAGCGGCACGCTGCGCCGCGACGAAGACGTCCTCGACACCTGGTTCTCCTCCGCGCTGGTGCCTTTCACCTCGCTGGGCTGGCCGGACAAGACGCCTGACCTTGAAAAATTCCTGCCCTCATCGGTGCTGGTCACCGGTTTTGACATCATTTTCTTCTGGGTTGCGCGCATGATCATGATGACCCTGCACTTCACGGACAAGGTGCCGTTTCGCGACGTCTACATCAATGCCATCGTGCGCGATGCCGAAGGCCAGAAAATGTCGAAGTCGAAGGGCAACACCATCGATCCGCTCGATCTCATCGACGGTATCGCGCTGGAAGCTCTGATCGAAAAATCCACCGTCGGGTTGCTGCGCGCCGAGCACAAACAGAAAATCGAGAAAGCCCTGCGCAAGAATTATCCGCAAGGCATTCCGGCGTTTGGCGCCGACGCCATGCGCTTTACCTTCGCCTCGCTGGCGACCTTCGCGCGCACGCTCAATTTCGACCTCAACCGCTGCGACGGCTACCGGAACTTCTGCAACAAACTGTGGAACGCCAGCCGCTTTGTGCTGATGAACTGCGAGGGCAGGGACTGCGGGGTTTCGCTCGATTCAAAATCTCCCTCACCCCCTGCCCCTCTCCTGGAGGGAGAGGGGGGAAAGAGCCCCTCTCCCTCCGGGAGAGGGGGTGGGGTGAGGGGAACTCCCACCGCTCTACCCTCCGGGACAAGGGCACACTTGAAGCGGAGCAGAAGGGCAGGGGATGAGGGAGCAGGGGATGAGGGACCGGAAGATGAGGGAGGCTTTGATCTATCCCAGGCCGACCGCTGGATCGTCAGCCTCCTGCAACGCACCGAAGCGGAAGTGGAAAAGGGCTTCGCCGAGTACCGCTTCGACAACGCTGCCGGAGCGATTTACAAATTTGTCTGGGACGAATACTGCGACTGGTATCTGGAAATCGCCAAAGTTCAGATGCAGACCGGCACCGAGGCGCAGCAGTGCGCCACCCGGCGCACGCTGCTGCGCGTGCTCGAAGCCGCGTTGCGGCTCGCGCATCCGATCATCCCGTTTATCACTGAAGAACTCTGGCAAAAAGTCGCGCCGCTGGCCGGCCGCCATCCCGGAGGCGAAGCATCGATCATGCTGCAAGCCTACCCGGTGTCGCAGCCCGGGAAAATCGATGGGAGCGCCGAAACCTGGGTCAACGAACTCAAATCGCTGGTAAATGCCTGCCGGGCTTTGCGCGGAGAAATGAATATCTCGCCCGCGCAACGCGTGCCGCTCGCGGTTGCCGGAGACGCAGCGCGATTGGCGCAATTCGCGCCTGCGCTGAAAGCGCTGGCCAAACTATCGGGAGTCGAGATCGTCGCGGAACTGGCATCCGGCAGGAATGCCTCAACCGCTCCGTTACAAATCGTCGGTGACTATCGGCTCATGCTGAAGATCGAGATCGATCTCGCCACGGAACGAGAGCGGCTGTCGAAAGAAATCATGCGCATCGAGAATGAAATAGCCAAAGCCGGCAGCAAGCTCGCCAACGCCGGATTCGTGGCACGCGCTCCGGCAGCGGTGGTGGCTCAGGAAAAAGAACGTTTGTCAGGGTTCAGCACGACTCTGGAGAAAATCCGTGCCCAGCTTGCGGCGCTTCCATGACTTGAGAATTTCAGAAACGCTTTCACCACGGACACCCTCGCGCAGCGTGGAGTACCCTTTTAGGACGCCAATGTTCAGATCGCAAGAGGCTCGGAGCTATACGAATTCGAAATCCATTTTTCTGAGACTCGCTTCAGCACTCGCTTCTTGACGTTCAAGATTTCCACCCCGACCACTTCGTTCCGGCCGTTGAAATCGAGAATAATTCCAGGCTTTACCTCTTCTGATTCGATGATTTCCGAATCGTCAAGACGGAAATACAACGCGTCGGACTTCTGATCAAAGTGGACTTTCATAGTTTGTTCCGCATCGTTCGGTCGAAGTAGGCTGTCACGATTCTGATGGGGTTGGCCGACTCATTATAGACGTCTCGCAATACCCGTTCCTCGTGTTCTGGGATCCGCTTCAATGCATGCGTGAGATTTGGATCATCCATATCGCGCTCTTTCTTGTCAGGGTCTGAAACAACTCGCTCTACCCATTCGATCGGGATGGAACGCGAGACGATCGCGACCTCTGCGTGTGCGGACAAGGTGAATGCTTGCATCAGACGAGTATACGTGTCGGTTTTAAATCAGTACGTCTATAGGCCAGTTCGGGGAAACAGACAGGCGCGGTCGGATTTTCAGCTTATAGGCAATCACCTTCCCGAGTCTGGCGCCGTTCAGTGAACTGATGATCATTCGATCAGATCATGATCTGATCAGATCAAGGCGGCAAAAAAAACGGGCGCCCGAAGGCGCCCGTTCGAAGTACTGCTGTTTTCCGATCGCGAATATCGCTTGCGATCAGAATACGGTGTAAAGACCGACGCTGATGGAGGACGGATCCTTGCCAACTGAAGCAGTTGCGCCATCCTGCATATTAAACTGGGCAGCTTCCTTGTTTTTCAGCGCGGAATAAATGACGTAGGCGGAGCTGGCCTTCGACAGGGTGTGGTAATAGCCCACGCCCATGTGAGTGCCATCCGTATTCTGAAGTTCCGTGCCGTTGACCTTGGTCTTGCCCAGCTTGGCGACGTTAAACGCGAGCGAACCTGTGGGCAGGGCATAGGAACCCGTCAACCACATATGGTTGGCTTTGACTACGATACCTGGGTCTGTCCACTTGTTCTGCTCGATCAACAAATCGAGAGAGAAGCCTGCGACGGTGCCGCCAATCGTGGCGCGGGTGCCGTTGACCTTATCTTGGCCGCCGAACTGCTTGCCGGTAAACATGCCTCCCGAAACGCGCAGGCCAACGCCTTCGGCGACGTTACCGCCCCAATAAGCGCCGGCTTGTATGACGGACGCCTTTTGGCCGCCGGTGGGGGCTGGTCCGAAATTGCTGAAGTCCACCTTGAAGTTCAAACCGCTGATATTCGGCGAGACATAGGACAGCGTGTTGCCCAGACGCACGCAGCCGGGGTTGGTTCCGCCGCAAAGGGCATTCAGGCCCGCTGCGGGAGCGCCTGCCTGACCAAGACCGTTGACGATGTTTCCGGCGGGACCGGCAGCGCCGTGATAGGGGTCAACCTGGTAGCCGAGTTGCTCGTAAATACCTTCCTCGGTACCGATCTTCACCAAGCCGAAGTCACCCTTCAGGCCGATGAAGCTGTTACGATTGTTCAAGCCGCGCGGGTTCGACACGCCCTGGTCGATTTCAAAGTGCCCGACCACGGACAGTCCGCCGCCGATATCATCGGTGGCATCCATCCACCAACGGCTGTGGGTATCGTTTGCCTGCAGGCCGCTGTTGGTGCCGTTGTTGAAATTCTGGTAGGCGACGTCAATTTCGCCGCCAATTGTAGCTGCCGCCATGGCAGCCGGTGCCGCGAACGCGCCAGCCACTGCAAGGGCAATAAGACTCTGTTTCATGCGATCTCCTAGTTTGGTTTGTCTTGAACCGGTCGGGCGCGTTAACTCGCCCTCCCCATACGGCGCCACGATTGATGTCTGTTTTGTGCGCCTCTGAATTAACCTCTCCCGGGAAAGAAAGAAGCTGGCCGGATTCTGCCAAAGCGCCACACCGGGGGGCAAGCAATTTCTCTCGTTGACAGCGTGGTTTCTGGTGCTGGTGTTGCATTTTTGCAACACTGCGTTGCAGCATTCTGGTTCTCTAAACCTTATTGGTCATTTTTCCTGTGAAACATGAAGTTACCCAGGAAAACTCAACGGATTTCTCGAAAACTTGGTTATGGATTTCCAACCACGTTGACCGGCAGGCGGAACAGCGTTGAAAGCGCCTTGCCGGGATCTGGCGCGCGCATGAACGCTTCTCCCACCAGAAAAGCCTGCACGCCGGCGCAACGCATACGCTCGACATCGGCAGGCGCAAGGATTCCGCTTTCGGTCACGACCAGTTTTCCCCCGGGGACCCGTTCAAGCAGGTCCAACGTGGTTTCCAGCCGGGTTTCGAAGGTCCGCAGGTTGCGATTGTTAATGCCGATCAGCGGAGTCTGAAGACGCAATGCGCGTTCGAGCTCTTGCCGATCATGTACTTCCACCAGTACTGCCATCCCGAGTTCGAAAGCGAGACGCTCCAGCTCCACCAGTGCATTCTGATCCAGCGCCGCGACGATCAGAAGAATGCCGTCCGCGTCCATCGCGCGAGCCTCATGGATCTGATAGGGATCGACGATAAAATCTTTGCGCAGGACCGGCAGCGCGCTGGCGTCCCGCGCCTGCCTCAGGTAATCGCGGTGGCCCTGAAAAAATGATTCGTCGGTCAGCACCGACAGGCAGGCCGCGCCGTGTTCCGCATAAGACCTGCCAATTGCCACGGGATCGAAGTCTTCGCGCAGCACGCCCTTGCTCGGGCTCGCTTTCTTCACTTCGGCAATCACGGCCGGCAATCCACTCTGAATTTTCAGGCGCAATGCGCCGAGAAAGTCCCTGGGCTTGGCCGCTCTCTTCGCGTCCGCGCGAATCTCGGCAAGGGAACGTTTCCGCAACGCCGCAGCGACTTCGTTGCGTTTGACCGAGAGGATTTTCTCCAGGATGTCGGTCATGGCCTTCAGGGCGCCTTAAACGATTGCGTCAAGGCCACAAACTGATCGAGCTTTGTTTTCGCGGCGCCACTTGCCAGCACTGCAAGCGCCTTTTGGACCCCGGCATGATGGCTATCTGAACGCCCGGCAACATAAACAGCCGCGCCCGCATTGAGGGCCAGGATGTCCCGCGCAGGTCCGGGCCGATTGGAAAGCGCCGCCAGCATCATGGCTTTCGATTCGCCGCCGTCCTTGACCTGGATGTCAGACAGCGTGCCCGTGCGCAGGCCGAATTGTTCCGGGCTGATGGTGTATTCGCGGACTTCCCCGTTCAGGAGTTCGCCAACCAAAGTGGTGCTGGAAATGGAAATCTCGTCCAGACCTTCCTCGCCGTGCACCACCATGACATGCCGGCTGCCAAGACGCTGCAGCACCCGCGTCAGTATGCCGACCAGATCGCGATGGAACACGCCGATCAGTTGATTGCCAGCCCCGGCCGGATTGGTCAGCGGCCCCAGTATATTGAACAAGGTGCGCACGCCCAGTTCCCGGCGGACCGGCGCCGCATGCTTCATGGCGCTGTGATGATTGGGCGCGAACATGAACCCGACGCCGGTTTCGTTAATACACTGCGCCACTTGGGCGGGTGTGAGATTGAGGTTCGCGCCCAGCGCTTCGAGGATATCCGCGCTGCCGGACTTGCTGGATACCGAACGCCCGCCGTGCTTGGCCACCCTGGCGCCGGCGGCGGCGGCCACGAAAACCGAGGCGGTGGAAATGTTGAAGGTATGCGCGCTGTCACCACCGGTGCCGCAGGTATCGAGCAGATGCGCAGGGTCGGCGACTTCCACGCGGGTCGAGAACTCGCGCATCACCTGCGCTGCGGCGGCGATTTCGCCGATAGTTTCCTTTTTTACGCGCAGGCCCATGATAAGGGCGGCGATCAGCGTGGGCGACAGCTCGCCACCCATGATCTGGCGCATGAGCGAGAGCATCTCATCGTGAAAAATCTCCCGGTGCTCGATAACCCGGGCCAGGGCTTCCTGCGGGGTCATGCTCGCGCTCCGGCAAGAAAGTTGGCCAGCAAGTCGTGGCCACACTCGGTCAGGACGGACTCGGGGTGAAACTGTACGCCCTCAACGGCAAGCTCCTTGTGGCGCACGCCCATGATTTCGCCGTCATCGGTCCAGGCCGTCACGTCAAGACAATCCGGCAACGACGCCCGCTCGATCACGAGCGAGTGGTAACGCGTGGCCGTGAACGGATCGGGCAGACCGCGGAAGACCCCGGTGTTGCCATGACTGATCCGGGAAACCTTGCCGTGCATGACTTGTTTCGCGTGCACGACGCGCCCGCCGAAGGCCTGGCCGATGCTCTGGTGGCCGAGGCACACGCCCAGCAGTGGAATTTTCCCGGCGAACCGGCGGATCAGCGGCACGGAAATGCCGGCCTCGTTGGGCGTACAGGGCCCGGGAGAGATGACGATCCTTGCCGGATGCAGAACTTCGATCTGCTCCAGGGTGATCTCGTCGTTGCGGTGAACCCGGACCTCTTCGCCCAGCTCGCCCAGATATTGCACCAGGTTGTAGGTGAAGGAATCATAGTTGTCGATCATCAGCAGCATGAGATTGTTCCTAGCGAATGCCGCTGTTAAGGCCGGCTTGTGCCATTTCCGCGGCGCGCAGCAAGGCACGCGCCTTGTTTTGCGTTTCGGTCCATTCGCTCTCCGGCACCGAGTCGGCGACGATGCCCGCGCCCGCCTGCACGTACAGCGTGCCGTCTTTCACCACCGCGGTGCGAATGGCAATGGCGAGGTCCATGTCGCCGTTAAAGCCGAGATAGCCGACCGCGCCGGCATATATGCCGCGCTTCACCGGTTCGAGTTCGTCGATGATTTCCATGGCACGCACCTTGGGCGCGCCGCTGACCGTCCCGGCGGGAAATGTGGCTTTCAGCACCGCCATGGCGTCGAGCCCGGGTTTCAGCCGCGCTTCGACATTGGAGACGATGTGCATCACATGCGAATAGCGCTCGATGCTCATGTTCTCGGTCACGCGCACGCTGCCGGTTGCGGCGACGCGCCCGATGTCGTTGCGCCCAAGATCCATCAGCATGACATGCTCGGCGCGCTCCTTGGGGTCGGCCAGCAACTCCTGCTCCAGTGCCAGGTCCTGCTCGCGCGTCTCACCGCGCGGGCGCGTGCCGGCGATCGGGCGTACCGTGACCTGGCCGCTTTCCAGGCGCACCAGAATTTCCGGCGATGCGCCCACGACGTGGAAATCCGCCATGTCGAAGTAAAACATATAAGGCGAGGGATTGAGCGCGCGCAGCGCGCGGTACAGCGACAGAGGTGCGGCGTGAAATGCCAGACTCATGCGCTGCGACAGGACAACCTGCATGATATCGCCATCGAAAATGTAGCGCTTGGCGCGCTCGACCGCAGCGATGAAGGCCTCACGGCTGAACTCGTTTTGGGGCGTGGTCGGCATGACCGGTGTTTCCGGCGGAACGACGACTGGCTGGCGCAGCATCCCCAGCAACTCCTGCAAACGCTGTTGCGCGTGCACATAGGCTTGCGCCGTTCCGGGGTCGGCATAAACCACGAGAAACAGTTTGCCAGACAGGTTATCGAGCACGACCAGCTGTTCCGACAGCAGCAACAAGATGTCCGGCGTGCCGAGGGAGTCGGGTTTGCCGGCGCGGGCGAGTTTCTTCTCGACGTAGCGCACCGTGTCGTAACCGAAACAACCGACCAGTCCACCCAGAAAGCGCGGCAGTTTGGGCAGCGCGACGGCCCTGATGCGCGCGTGACAGGCGGCGACGTAGGCCAGCGGGTCCGCGTGCTCGACGCGACTGACGAGCTCGCCGCGCCGGTATTCGCTGCACGTCGTGCCGCGCACTTCAAACCGGGTTTCGGCTGGAAGGCCAATGAAGGAATAGCGCCCGAAGCGCTCGCCACCCTGCACCGATTCGAGCAGATAGGAGTAAGGCTTATTGGCGAGCTTGAGATAAACGGACAGCGGGGTGTCGAGATCCGCGAAGGTTTCCAGCACCACTGGAATGCGGTTAAAGCCCTGCGCGGCGAGTTGCGTGAATTCCTGCTCGGTCATGATGAACTTTCGAAAACAGTGAAACGGGGTCTGGAAACTGCGCTGCCTTAGCGGCAGCGCCAGGACGCGGATTGGCGCCAGCAGCGCCAAGCGGCCCGAATTTCCATTCCCGGATTTTCAAGTTTCGACGAGTTCATGAATGCGGCAGTTTAATCAGATCCGGCAAGTCAGAAAGCGTGGCTACTATAGCATCGCAATCCAGCTCCTGCACCGTAAGCGCGCCGCGGTAGCCGTAAGGCACACAGAACACCGGACAACCGGCGGCACGCGCCGATCCGGTGTCCGTTGGAGAGTCCCCGACCATGAGCAGATGCCCAGAATCGATGCCGAAAGCTCGCGCGCAATGCAATAGCGGCAGAGCGTCCGGTTTTTTGCGTGGCAGGCTGTCGCCACTTAGAATCAGGTCCAGCAGCGGTGTGAGCCCCAAACCCTCAAGCAGCGGTTCGGTAAAGCGCGCCGGTTTGTTGGTCACGCAGGCGAGCTTGAATCCACGTGCGCGCAGCAACGTCAACGTGGCAACCACGCCGGCATAGGGATGCGAGGCGCGCGTGAGCACGCTGGCGTAATGGCGGCGGAAGGCTTGCGCGGCGGGCTCGAACAGGGCCGGATCGGCATCGCCATCCGCTGTGCCGGTCAGCAGTTTTCCGATCAACCGGTCAACGCCGTGACCAATATAAGTGCGCACGATATCGACACTGACGGCGGGCCGGCCGATGTCCGCGAGCATGCGCACGGCGGCCTCGTGCAAATCCGGCAAGGTTTCGACCAGGGTGCCGTCCAAGTCGAAGGCGAGCGCCTTGATCTCGATTGGAAACTTCAAGCGTACGAGCTAAGACTTTGCCTGCGACAGCTCGGCGCGCATGGCAGCAACCGTAGCCTTGTAATCCTTGGTGCCGAAGATCGCCGAGCCGGCGACAAACGTATCCGCGCCAGCGCGTGCAATCTCGGCAATATTGTCGACCTTCACACCGCCATCGACTTCGAGCCAGATACTCCTGCCGGATCGTTCGATGCGTTCGCGCACCGAGCGCAATTTTTCCAGCGCACCGGGAATGAACTTCTGGCCGCCGAATCCGGGGTTGACGGACATGATCAGAATCAGGTCCAACTTGTGGAGCGTGTGGTCCAGCCAGGTCAGCGGCGTGGCGGGATTGAAAACCATGCCCGCTTTGCACCCGGAATCATGAATCAGAGCAATAGTGCGATCGACGTGATCGGAGGCTTCCGGATGAAAACTGATGATATTGGCCCCGGCCCTGGCGAAATCCGGAATGATGCGGTCAACCGGCTTAACCATCAGATGCACATCGATCAACGCTTGGGTCAGCGGCCGGATGGCTTCGCACACTATCGGACCGATAGTAAGATTGGGGACGTAGTGATTGTCCATGACATCAAAATGCACCCAGTCGGCGCCGGCGGCGATCACGGACTGCACTTCTTCACCGAGTCTGGCGAAATTGGCGGAAAGAATGCTGGGGGCGATGCGGTACATGGGCAGGGTTTTGACTCATCGTGGACGGCCGCATTGTACCGTTACTGGTCTTGCCGCTCGCCGGCGAATCAGGTCAAATGCGGGCGAGGTTCAATGGAAAACAAATGTCCGAGAAGAAAAAATACGACATCACCGTGAGCGCGCGGACAACGCACATCCCCGGGCAGTCCGACGAATCCGGCAACCGCTATGTATTTGCCTACACCATTACCATTGTCAATTCAGGCAGCCTTGCGGCCCGGCTGATTTCGCGTCACTGGATCATCACCGATTCTGAAAACGGCATTCAGGAGGTACGTGGACAAGGCGTGGTCGGCGAGCAGCCGCTGCTAAAACCGCGGCAGCGCTATGAATATACCAGCGCCGCCGCGATCGCGACCCCGGTGGGGACGATGCACGGCAGCTATCGGATGATCGCGGAGGATGGCATGGCCTTCGACGCCCCGATACCCAGGTTCACCCTGAGCGCGCCGCGCGTACTGCACTGAACTATTCCTTCCGGATTATTCCTTCGGATCGCGCTTGCGCTTGCGCGGCAGCGTCCACCACACAATGAGCAGGAACAGGGTCAGGGCCAGCAGCCCTTCAAATATCAGCCAGATCATGGTGCGGCACCCGGGCCACCGCCGGAATTCGGCGCAAGGCCAGTCACCCGTCTCGCGGTCCGGAAGCTTGCAGCATGGGAATCAGAATTGAAGACTGTGGAGCTCGACAAGTTCATGCATCGTTACCGATCAGGGAACGCAAGAAGGCTCGCGTTGACACTGTGCTTCGCAATCGCGGCCGGTTGCGTGAGTGTACCCAATCCCGGCATCACGCTACCAGTACCGGCAGTTCCGGAACCCGCTGTCGTTGCATCCCAGCCCCCGCCGCTCGAACCGGCCCCGGTGACCGAGTCCAAGCCCTCTGCGGTGGCCGAGCCCGAACCGGCGATGGCCATTGCAGCGGAACTGCCGCCGCCCCGGCATGGTTATGAGTTGCAGGACTGGGCCGCGTTGCCTGACTGGAACCATGACCTTCTTGCCGAAGCCCTGCCCGCCTTTCTGGAGTCCTGCGCGACGCTCGGCAACACGGCGGAGTGGGCTACGGTTTGCACGGCGGCGGAACAAGTGCGCAAGGGCGATTCCATGGCCGCAAGACAGTACTTCGAATCGGCATTTGCCCCGTGGCGGGTGAGCGACGCGGATGGCGGCACCGAAGGCCTGGTTACCGGCTACTACGAACCCCTGCTGCACGGCAGCCGAAAATCCAGCCGTGGCTTCCGCTATCCGGTATATGGCGTGCCGCGCGATCTCCTGGTCATCGACCTGGAACAGAGCAACCCAAGCCTGAAGGGCATCCGGCTGCGCGGCCGCTTGCAGGACGGGAAAGTCGTGCCGTATTACACCCGGTCGGAAATCGAGCGCGGTCTGGCCCCGGTTCGGGGTCGCGAAATCCTTTGGGTCGATGATCCGGTCGAACTGTTCTTTCTGCAAATCCAGGGTTCCGGGCGCGTGCAGTTGCCCGGCGGGGAAACCGTGCGCATCGGTTTCGCGGAACACAACGGCCATCCTTACCGATCCATCGGCAAACTCTTGATCGAGCGCGGCGAACTCGCCGCCGACAAGGCATCAATGCAGGGAATAAAGAACTGGGCCGGGAAGAACCCGGACAAACTTACGCCATTGCTGCAACAGAATCCGGCCTATGTCTTTTTCCGCGAACTGCCCAATTCGACACTCGGCCCGATTGGCGCGCTGGGTGTGCCTCTGACGCCGGGGCGCAGCATCGCGGTCGATGCACTGACGACGCCGCTCGGCGCCCCGGTTTTTCTATCCACCACGTTTCCCCTATCCTCGCGCCCGCTCAATCGTCTGGTCGTCGCCCAGGACACCGGCACGGCCATCAAGGGTGCGGTGCGTGCCGATTTCTTCTGGGGTTTCGGCAACAGCGCCGGGCAATCCGCCGGCCGAATGCGCCAAACCGGGAAAATGTGGATCTTGTATCCACGCGGCCTGCAGCCAAAACCCCGTTGATTATTGAGCAGCATGGCCGGAGACTTCGCCGTGGCCACTACCCCGGGGTTCGTGCTGGATATCACCGCCCGCCGGATCAAACTCGATCCTGATCGCGATCCGGCTGCGCACGGCGCGGCCGTCTTTTCTGGCCGGGAAGAAGGCCGCGCCGGCCAGTGCCTGTTGAGCGAAGGCTTCGAACACCCCATCCGGATCGGCGTCCAGTACCGAAGTGCTTAGCACGCGCCCAACCTCGTCAATCAGTACCAGCATCGTCACCGCGCCGGCGACTTGCGCATCGCGGGCCATCGCAGGATAGGCGGCTGTGATTTGGCCGACGGGGTGCGGATAGACGTCGAGATCGCTCGCCGGGTAGTGAAACAGGTCCGGAAGGGCCGCGCCGGCGGTTTCATTGCCGTCCGACGCAAGCGGCTCAACATCGATGGCCCCGGCGGCTGGTACAGCCGGGGCAGGCTCGACAGCAGCGGATTGCGCCACCGGCTGCGCAGGCGCAGGGACTTTCGGTTCGGCCCAGGGCGGGCTTGCGCGAACCGGTTGCGACGGGTCAGGCGGCAGCGCGGTATCGGGCAACCGGCCGGGGAGAGGCGGCGGAGACAGCAAACGGGCCTGAATGATCGACACGCGCGCGCCCGTGCCGGAAACCGGCGTAATCGGCAGTCCGTAAATGAAATATACGTGAGCCGCCGCCGAAAGCGCGACGACCACCGCCAAGCGGTTACCCGCTGCTCGCGACGGACCCTGCGAAGTTTGCCGTACCCTGAGCACCCAGCACACCTGCCACGTTAAGCCGACGCCGCAATTCTAGAGGGTCGGCATTTCCAGATGTGGGATGCGTTGACAAGTACGACTAGGACTTGCCGTTGCTACTGCCCTTGGTGAGCAACTCCTCGAAACGATCGAGGGGAATCGCTCCCGGCACGCGTTTGCCGTCCTCAAAAAAGATCGTCGGCGTGCCGTTGATTTTCTTCGACTGTCCGAAAGCCACGATCTTGTCCACCGGGTTGTCACAGGCTGGTGAAGCCGGTGCCACGCCCTTGAGCATGTACTGGTCCCAAGCCTTGACGCGATCAGGGGCGCACCAGATTGCGCGCGATATCGCCGGCGCCTTGGGATGCAATTGCTCGATTGGCAGCAGAAAAATATAGATGGTGGCATCGGTGACCTTTTCGATATCCTTTTCCAGCTTGCGGCAATAAGGGCAATCCGGGTCGGAAAACACCGCCACCTTGCGACTGCCATTGCCTTTGACCTTCTTGATCGCCAGTTCGAAGGGCAGTTGCTCGAACGGAAAAGCCAGCGCTTTGAGTTTCCTGTCTTCGATCTCCCGTTGGCGCACATCGGTGACGTTGGTTTTGCTCTTGGTGTCGATGATGCTGCCGAGGATCAGGTAGTTGAAACCGGCATCCGTGTACATCAATTCCCCGTCCACCAGCAATTCATACAAGCCGAGGTATGGCGTCTTGGTAATGCTCTCGATGGTGGTCTGGGGATACTTCTTGGCGAATTCAGCGCGTATCACGGCTTCGTCAGCGCAGGCAACACTGGCCAGCAGGGCCAGTCCGCTTGATAGTACGGTCAGGATGCGAATAAACATGATTTCCCGGTGAACCCTTTAAGTTATTGAGGAGGAGTGATTGACAAGAAAAGCATCAATTTGACCGCTTATCCCAATGCTTGTTGCACGAGCAAGCGCTTGAGTGGATTAATCCGATTGGTCAGGCGCAAACCTGCATTGCGCAACTGTCTGATCCCGGGCAAGTCGCTGGAAAAGAGCGCCTGCAACCCGTCAGTGACCCGTTCCATCGCCAGCAGGTCCAGCTGCCGGCTGCGCTCATACTGGCGCAACAACGAAACCGCGCCCACGTCGCTTTCCATGCCGCGATCGACCAGCACCGCCGCCAACGCTTGAGCGTCAGCCAATCCGAGATTGAGCCCTTGCCCGGCAAGCGGGTGCACATTATGAGCAGTGTCTCCGATCAGGGCAAGGCGGGGGCCGATAAGCCGGCTGGCCCGCATGCGTCTGAGCGCGAACCCGACCGCCGTACTGTTTGCCGCCAGTTGTAACTGGCCAAGTACGCCGCAGCTGGCCTGAGTCACCATCCGCGCCAGTTCTTCCGCGTCAGCGGACACAAGAACCCGCGCATGCTCATCAGGTGCCGCCCAGACCATGGAAACGCAGTTGCCAGGCAAAGGCAGAAGCGCCAGCACACCCTGCGCGGAAAACCATTGATAAGCCACACCGCGATGCGCCTGCTCGACTTGAAAATTGGCCACTACCCCCATTTGCGCGTACTCGCGTGACTGGATCGAAATGCCCGCTGCGGCGCGCAACGGCGACTCGGCCCCATCGGCCGCAACCACCAGACGAGCCCCGATCTGGCTGCCGTTCGACAACGATAACGTCGCCAGTGAGTCGCTCCAGCGCGCACCGGTACATTCGATGCCGGTCAGTAGAATGAGGTTTTCCTGCGCGAACAGGCTCGAGCGCAGTGCCTGCTGCAAGTTGGCTTCCTCGACAATCGCGGCCAATTCCGGAATCCCGCAACGGTAGGCGCTGAATCCGATCATTGACCCGTCATCGCCGAACACCCGCATTTCGCGCACTGGCGCAATGCGTTCCTGCAACAAGCTGTGCCAGATCCCGCAGCGCTCAAGCAAGCGACGACTGTGGCGATTCAACGCGTACACCCGCTGATCAAACCCAACTGAGGGGATTGCGCGCGCAGCCCTGGGTTCCACCAGCGCGACACGCAACCCGGCCGCTGCCAGGGCGCGCGCGAAACTGGCGCCCGCCGGTCCGGCACCAACCACCGCGACATCCACTGGGTCTTGCGCATTCATGGCCGTAGTCTACAGGTTGCAGCAAGACGGCCGACGCCGGGGATCGATCAGGCGCGCCTTCACATGGACGCAATGCCCCGTTTGACCGTAAACTAGCCATTCATGGCGCCCGTAGCTCAGCTGGATAGAGTGCCGGCTTCCGAAGCCGAAGGTCGGGGGTTCGACTCCCTCCGGGCGCGCCATCCATTTTCGCCCGCCACCGGCCCGTCACCCGGATACCCGCTGCGCGGCGTCCGCTGATTGGCGGCGCTGCCCCGGTCATCAGGGAAATCCAGTGAACGAATCGCTCGGCCTTGGGGCTTTGTTCCTCAGCAGTTTTCTCGCCGCAACCGTGCTGCCCGGCGGGTCGGAAATCATATTTGCAGGCGTGCTGACCGGCGGCATATCCGGTGTTTGGCCGGCGCTTGCCGTCGCGACACTGGGTAATACGCTGGGCGGATCGAGTTCCTATCTGATTGGCCGCCTGATTCCGGATCGCACGCTTAGCGGGCGCGCTCTCGAATGGGTTCGCCGCTGGGGCGCACCGGTGCTGCTGCTGTCCTGGGTGCCGGTCATCGGCGATGCCTTATGCGTTGCCGCTGGCTGGTTGCGGCTCCACTTGGCGTGGTCGGTGTTGTTCATGGCGCTGGGGAAATTCGGACGCTATTACCTCATTGCCCGGCTCTTATCCTGAGGCTCGATCGGGTTCAGTCATGACGAATTCCTGTGAACTTTGCCTCAAGAGCGGCGAGGAAGTGATCCGGGACGATGGTTTCGCCCGCGTCGTGCTGGTGGGTGACGCCGATCACCCCGGCTTTTGCCGGGTGATCCTGAATGCGCATGCCAGGGAAATGACCGACTTGCCCGAGGAGCAGCGTGCGCAGTTGATGCGCATGGTCTACGCCGTCGAACAATGCCTGCGCGAATTGCTGGCGCCGGATAAACTCAACCTCGCCAGTCTTGGCAATGTCGTTGCGCATCTGCACTGGCACGTCATACCGCGGTTCTCCGACGACCCGCATTTTCCCAACAGTGTCTGGTCACACAGGCAAGGTGGCGGCGCCAGGCCATTGCCCGCCGGATTCGCGAAATTGCTGCGCCAGCGTCTGGGTCAGTTGCTCGATCGCTAACGCAGGGCCTGCCGATGCGTTTCTTCGATGCCGAACAGTCCGCCGGAAGAATCGCGGCTGCTAGGTTACCGGTGCGCGGCTTGCGACCAGACGGCGAGTGTCAGGAAATACCATGGTAAATGTGCTGCCGCTGCCCGGTGCGCTCTGAATTTCGAGCCGGGCCTGATGGCGATTGAGCACGTGTTTGACAATGGCCAGACCCAGCCCGGTACCACCCGTCTCGCGCGAGCGGCTTCGATCCACGCGATAGAAACGCTCGGTCAGCCGTTCGATGTGCTGCGGCTCGATACCGATACCGCTGTCGTGCACGGCGAAACGCGGGTGACCATCGCGCAATTCCCAGCTTATCTCGATCTCGCCGTTTTCCGGTGTGTAGCGAACGGCGTTGCTGATCAGATTGCCGAATGCGCTGCGCAAATCCTCGGTGTTGCCCTTCAGGCCTTCGGAGCTGTCGAGTCTGACCCGTATCCGGTGGCGCCCGGCGGAAAGCAATAGTGCGTCCTGCTGAAGCGCACGCAGCAATTCGGGCACCTGGACATCTTCTTCGCGCAGCGGATTGTGGGTACTTTCGAGTCGAGACAACGTCAGCAGATCCTCGACCAGATGCGTCATGCGGCTGGTTTGCTGGCTCATAAGTTCGATCGCCCGCCGGGTCATATCCGCATCGGGCACTTCCATGCTCTGCAAGGTTTCCAGAAAACCGCCAACGACGGTCAATGGGGTGCGCATTTCATGGGAAACGTTGGCGACAAAATCCCGCCTGGTCGTTTCAAGCCGCTCCCAGCGCGTAATGTCGCGCCCGAGAATGAGTTTTTGGCTGCCGCCGTAAGGCACCTGCTGCACAGCCAGCACCATTTCTCCGGCATGGTCCGCGGTGCGGCGCTGCGATTTGATCACCAGCGGTTCGACGGCAATTCTGGAGGCCATGTGCTCCACGAACTGCGGTTGCCTGAGGATATAAGTTATCTGCTGGCCGTGATCGCGCTGGTTGTCGAGTCCAAAGTAGTCTTCTGCCTTTGGATTGCACCATTCGATCCGATCGGCCGCGTCGAGAATGACAACCGCGTCGGGCAATGCCGCGCCGGCAAGCTCGAAGCGCGATACCGCGTCGGCGAGCTTTTGCTCCGTTTCCCTCTGCTGCTTCAGCAATCTCGACAACAGGGAATACACGTACTCCCAGACGCCGGAGCCCGTGGGCACTGGCTGCGATCGCGGGTTCTGCAGCCAGCGGTAGAGCTGCGACAGATTGTGCAGATGGTGTGTAAGCAGGCCGAGCAGCATCAGGCCAAGCAACCCCCATGCGTTGCTGCCGCCCAAAAGTGGCCACGAAACCAGCGCGACCACGCCGATCAGGACGACCGCGGACAGCGGCCTGGCCCAAATAAACTTCAAGCGCTTCGTCCCTCGAATAAGCGGGCACGAATTATCGCAGAATTATCCGGCACCGCTCCCCCGGTTACCGAATCTGCGACCCGGTCAGCTTGCGGAAAAGCGGTAGCCGGTGCCGCGCACCGTTTGCACCAGAGCGTCTAATTCGGTCGGCTCCAGCGCCTTGCGCAGTCTGCGGATGTGCACGTCCACGGTGCGCTCTTCGACGAAAACATGATCGCCCCAGATCTGGTCGAGCAACTGGGTGCGCGAATGCACACGTTCCGAATGCGTCATCAGGAAGTGCAGCAGCCTGAATTCGGTCGGACCCAGCTCCACCAGTTCGCCGTTGCCGGTAACCCGATGACTGGCCGGATCGAGCTGCAGACCGCCAAGTTTCACAACGTCATCGGTCATTTCTGGAGCGCGCCGGCGCAGCACGGCTTTGATTCGCGCGTTCAATTCGCGCGGAGAAAAAGGCTTGGTGATGTAGTCGTCAGCGCCCGTCTCCAGACCCTGCAACTTGTCCTGCTCATCGGATCGAGCCGTCAGCATGATGATGGGTATGCTGCGGGTGCGCTTGTCGGCGCGCAGTCGTCTGGCGAACTCGATGCCGGTCAGTCCGGGCAGCATCCAGTCCAGTATCACCAAGTCTGGCAGTGCATTGTCGACCAGGGAAATGGCCTGTTCCGCGTTATCCGCGCGCAACGGCTGATGTCCGGCCTGCTTCAAGTTGTAGGCTATCAATTCCTGAATGGCTGGTTCGTCTTCGACTACAAGAATGGTAGCTGCCATAAGAGGTCTGTATCGCTCCGTGTTGGTGTTCGTTTGCAATACTATGAAGCAAATGTTACAGGGCGATGACGCTGTTTTGGCACGCTGGCGAGGTTGAAGGCTATGATGACGCCTTGCGCTCTTGCGCCTCCCCCAACAGATTCCGGGAATTGCCATGTCAGGACTTCAACCTGGGACTCCGCGCCCCGTCGAAATCAAATTGCATCAAAAATCGCGTGTACTGGAGATCAGCTTCAACGATGGCAAGAGCTATCGCCTGGCTTGCGAATACCTTCGGGTATATTCGCCTTCCGCCGAAGTTCGCGGACATGGTCCCGGACAGGAGGTCTTGCAGGA
This sequence comes from Betaproteobacteria bacterium, assembly GCA_031362885.1. GTDB lineage: Bacteria > Pseudomonadota > Gammaproteobacteria > Burkholderiales > JACQAP01 > JACQAP01. Next base: position 34,870 of record JANLTJ010000051.1, on the reverse strand, counting down.
AGGCAAACTGGAGGTCCAAATTAACGCCATCGAACCGGTCGGCAACTACGCCATCAAGCTGGTATTCAGCGACGGTCACGACACCGGACTTTATTCCTGGGATTATTTGTACGAACTGGGTGAGAATCAGACCCGGCTCTGGCAGCAATATCTCGATAAACTCGCCCTGGCGGGCTTGCATCGCGAACCCGCAGGCAATACATCACCCACTCCCGCGGCGAAGTCCGCCTGGAAGAAAATCTGAAGCGGAAATTCCAGGATGAATTCAGACCAGACCACCGATTTCGGTTTTCAGAAAGTGCCGGAAGGCGAAAAAGCCGCCAGGGTTGCCGGTGTATTCAGTTCGGTTGCCAATCGCTACGACCTGATGAACGACTTGATGTCGGCCGGACTGCACCGCCTGTGGAAACGGTTTGCAGTGGAAATGAGCGCCGTGCGCCCGGGCGGGCGCGTGCTCGATGTCGCCGGCGGCACCGCGGACCTCGCTTCATTGTTCGTATCCCGCGTGGGTGATCAAGGCGAAGTCTGGCTGACCGACATTAATCGCGCGATGCTCGGGCGCGGGCGCGACCGCCTGATCGATCAGGGTCATTTGACGCCGATAGTGCAGTGCGACGCCGAGCGCCTGCCGTTGCCGGGCAATTATTTCGACTGCGCGATCGTGGGTTTTGGTCTGCGCAATATGACTCACAAAGACCGTGCGCTGGCGGAAATGCTGCGCGTCGTGCGGCCCGGTGGTCGCGTACTGGTGCTGGAGTTTTCCCAGGTATGGCAGGCATTGCGACCGGCCTATGACGCCTACTCATTGCGACTGCTGCCGCTGCTTGGCAAGCTGGTCACCGGGGATTCCGACAGTTACCGTTATCTGGCGGAGTCGATTCGCAGGCATCCCGGCCAGGAAGAACTCAGGCAATTGATGGCGCAGGCTGGTTGCGAGCGCGTCGAATACTTCAATCTGAGCGCCGGTGTTGTGGCCTTGCACGTTGGTCACAAATTCTAAGCGCCAGCCACAAGTTCTTAAGCGCCATGCTTGCCGCCGTTTTCAGCACTCTCGTAAACCATCTGCTGGCCCAGTCGCAGTGGGCGCGGGAGAGTCTGGAGCCACACACCGGCAAAGTCGCACTGTTCGAGCTGTTTCCGTTGCGCGTCGCGCTGGTGGTCAGTCCCGATGCGATGCTGCGCACCGCTCCGGAGGGCGCCGCGCCGGCAACCACGGTCCGCTTGACCCATGCTTCGCTGCTGCTGATCCTGGCCCAGGGAGAGAACGCCTGGCGCAATGCCAGCGTCGAGGGCGACACTGATTTCGCGTCGGCTCTTTCCAGGATTGCGTCCAACATACGCTGGGATTTCGAGGAGGATTTGAGCCGGGTGTTCGGAGACATTGCGGCTCACCGCATGGCCGAAATCGGACGCTCGGCGGCGGCGTGGCCGAAACGGGCGGCAACGGACCTCGCCAGCAGCGTCGCGGAATTCCTCACCGAGGAAAAGCATCTGCTGGTAACGCCCTTGCGGGCCGCGGAGTTCGTGCGCGACGTCGATGAAGTGCGCGATGCGGTCGAGCGCCTGGAAAAACGCATCCAACTTTTACAACGCCGAACCGGCACCGGCTGAGCCCCGGTCCCACACCATGAATTTGTTGCGGTTGCTGAAAATCGTTCGCGTATCGCTGCGCTTCGGACTCGACGAGTTCTTCCTGGGTCACGAACGCGTGCTCGGCTTGCGGTCGCTGTTGTCGGCGGCTTTGTTCTGGCGCCGCCTGGATCGCCCGCGCGGCGAGCGGTTGCGCCTCGCGCTGGAAACCCTCGGACCCATTTTCGTCAAGTTCGGCCAGGTGTTATCGACGCGCCGCGACCTGATCCCGCTCGACATCGCGAACGAATTGGCGAAACTGCAAGACCAGGTGCCGCCATTTCCGGTGGAGCAGGTCTACCGTACGCTGGATCGCACTTACCACCGGCCGGTCGGCCAGGTCTTCGCGCAGTTTGACCCGGTGGCGATCGCCAGTGCCTCGGTGGCACAAGTGCACTTCGCCGTGCTGCCGAACGGGTGCGAAGTAGCCGTCAAGGTGCTGCGGCCCGGCATTGCCTCCGTCATCGTCAAGGACATCGCGTTGCTCAATATCGCCGCCGGCCTGGTCGAAAAGCTCTGGGCAGACGGCCGGCGGCTGAAACCCAGGGAAGTGGTGGCGGAGTTCGACCGGCACCTGAAAGATGAGCTGGATTTGATGCGCGAAGCGGCCAACGCCAGCCAGTTGCGGCGCAATTTCAACAACTCGGCGCTGATGCTGGTTCCGGAAATATTCTGGGACTATTGCGGCACCGAGGTCATGGTCATGGAGCGCATGGCCGGAACGCCGGTAAGTCAGGTGGAGCGGCTGCGGAAACAGGGCGTGGATATCCCGAAGCTGGCGCGCGCCGGCGTGGAAATATTTTTCACTCAGGTATTCCGCGACGGTTTTTTCCACGCCGACATGCATCCGGGCAACATTCTGGTAGCCGCCGATGGCCGTTATATCGCGCTCGACTTTGGCATCATGGGCACGCTCAACGAGGTGGATAAAAGCTACCTCGCGCAGAATTTTCTGGCGTTTTTCCGCCGCGATTACCGGCGCGTCGCCGAAATTCATGTGGAGTCAGGCTGGATTCCTTCCGATACCCGCGTTGAGGAATTCGAGACCGCCATTCGTGCGGTGTGCGAACCCATATTCAACAAACCACTGCGCGAGATTTCCTTCGGCAAAGTACTGTTGCGCCTGTTCCAGACTTCGCGGCGATTCAACATCGAAATTCAGCCGCAGTTGGTCTTGCTGCAGAAAACCCTGCTCAACATAGAAGGCCTCGGCCGCGATCTCGATCCGGATCTGGACCTATGGTCTACCGCCAAACCCTTTCTGGAACGATGGATGTCGGAACAAATCGGCTGGCGAGGGTTGCTGCGGCATGTGCGCGAGGAAGCTCCGCGCTGGGGCACGTTGCTGCCGCAACTGCCTCGACTGCTGCATCGGGCGTTGACGGACAACCGCGACGGCCAAATACAAGTCGAACTGGCCGGGCTGCTGGTACTGCAGAAACGCAGAAACCGGCTGCTGGGCGCAGTTGCGGTTTTCCTGGCAGCCAACCTGCTGCTGCAGATTTACCTGCTGACCCTTTGAACCGAACGGGGTTGCGCGTTCTGCCCGGAATTTTCCAGAACAGCGCAATGCCGCTGTAATCGGGCTGTCACAATTAAACGCCAGAATTGACGTATTGGATCACCGGTTTTCGTGGTGACAATGCTTAGCGTTACTACTTTTAATCAGGAGAATACTCAAGATGAAACCAAGATCCAGCCCGAAGCGCTGTGGACTGCTGGCGGCATCAATTGCGGTGCTGTTCGCTGGCGGCGCCGCACCGGCGCTTGCCGATATGGAAACGCTGCTGGAAAAACTGCGTGAGAAGAACGTGCTCACGTCGGAAGAGTACGAGGAAATGCGCACCGAAGCACGCGGCGAGCGCCGCGAGAAAGCGTTTAAGGACGCGCAAGCCATGGAAAAGGCGGAAAAAGCCGCAACGACGCTGGGTAAAGTCAAGGGAACGGGACTCGGTTTTGAATCTGCGGATGGGCTGACCTCCATCAACCTTACCGGCCGCGTACACTTCGATGCGCGCACGTTCGACCACGATATGTTTGAAGGCTCCGATGACCGCGACACCGCCTCGGTCGCCACCGGAATGGAACTGCGCCGCGCCCGTATCGGCCTTAACGGCTATGTGAACAAGGATGTTGGATTCGAGATCGTGGCGAACACGCTGGGCGGCTCGGCCAATCTGATCGACACCGCCTGGCTGAATCTCGGATTCGTCAAAACAGCCCAGTTCCGCATGGGCCGATTCAAGCAGCCGTTCAATCTGGAAGAACTGACCAGCTCGAACAGCATCGATTTCATGGAGCGCTCCTACGTCAATCAACTGGCGCCGGCCAAGAAAATAGGCGCAATGCTGCACGGCGAACCGATCATGGGCATGACCTACGCCGCCTCGGTGTTTCAGGAAGATTTCAGTCTGAACTCGGCAAATGAAGATTCGCAAGGCGCTGCCCGCCTGACCGCCAATTTCGCGCAGATCGGAGGCTGGAACGGCATCGTGCTTCACCTCGGTGTGGCGGGCACCGCCGGACAGTATCAAATTAGGCCGGCAAGCTCTACTCAAACCAGCACAACTGCGTCAACCACGACCAGAGCAACGATCCTCGGGTTCCGCAGTGAGAATCGCGGCCTGCAAAACGTTTACCGTGCGCAGATCAGTGGAAGTACCCTGGGCACGGCCGCCTTTGGCGGGCTTGACGAAATGGCCGCCGACGTGGACAAGAAGTTGCAGGGGCTTGAACTCGCGGCCGCGATCGGGCCGTTCAAATTGCAGGGCGAGTACGTCAAGGCCGACTTCGATGCGACGCATCCGTCAGCCGCGAACAAGACTGTAACCGGCGATGTGAGCGCCCAGTACGTGGAAGCGATCTGGAATATCACCGGTGAAAAATGGTCGGACGCCTACCGGGCCGGCACGTTTTCCGGTGTCAAGCCGAAGAGCAATTTCAATGTCGGCAGCAGCGGTATCGGCGCATGGCAACTCGGGGTTCGGCTCTCGGGCTATGACGCCAGCGACATCACTGTTGGGGGCACCAGTTCGCGGCAGCAAAACAACAATGAGGCAAAGACGTTCACCGTGGGCGTGAACTGGCTCCTGAACTCAAACGCCAGAATCATGCTGAACTATGCCAAGACCGACTACGAGGGCACATGCTTCACCGGGGCCGGCAATGCGACGAGTACCACTGAATGCGTGAAAGCCCTCGACGTAAGCGGTCCGGCGACTCAAACCGCCATCGACTCGGAGACCGTAATCAGTCTCCGGGGACAAGTGAACTTCTAGGCCGTACGCCCGCAAGTCTTCTTGCGGTTTGATTGAGGATAAGACGTTCTTCCCGGGAACTGCGAGCCTTTCAAGGCTCGCTTTTTTTGGGCAACGCTGATGACTCAAGCCCCGGGTAAAACTTTTGCCCATCAGATTCAGCCCGTTGCTAGAATTGCGCCTTCGCAAAGTTCCGGCAGACCACAGGGCGGGGGATGGCACTTCTCGAGATTCGCAACGTCATCCGGCGTTTCCGTGACTTCACCGCGGTAGACAACGTCAGTCTCAGTATCGAGGCGGGCGAGTTCTTCACCCTCCTCGGCCCCTCGGGTTGCGGCAAGACCACACTGCTGCGCATGATCGCCGGTTTCGATGCCCCGGACGGCGGGCAGATCGTGCTCGATGGCCGGGATATGACCGGCATCCCGCCGGAGGCGCGCAACATCCATACGGTATTCCAGAACTACGCCTTGTTCCCGCACATGACGGTGGAGCAGAACGTCGCCTTCCCGCTGAAGATGCACAACACCGATCCGGCGCAAATCGCTGCGCGCGTCGAGGAAACCCTGGAAGACGTGCGCCTGACCGGCATGAACAAGCGTTACCCCAGCGAATTGTCCGGCGGGCAGAAGCAGCGCGTCGCGGTGGCGCGGGCGCTCATCAACCGGCCAAAGTTGCTGCTGCTCGACGAACCGCTCGCCGCGCTGGATGCCAAGCTGAAGGAAAAAGTGCAGATTGAACTCATCAATCTGCAACGCGAAATCGGCATCACCTTCGTCTACGTGACGCATGACCAGGGGGAGGCGCTGGCGCTATCGCATCGCATCGCGGTCATGAATCAGGGCTGCGTCGAGCAAGTAGACGAACCCACGCGCATTTACGGCTATCCGAAGAATCGATTCGTCGCCGATTTCGTTGGTCAATGCAATCTGTTCGACGGCGAGATCAGATCCTGCGACGGCGAGCGCATGAGCGTGGATCTGGCCGGCATCGGCGCCGTTTCGGCGCTCAACCTGGATAACGACGCACCGGGTCTGGCCGGTGTGCTGGCCTTGCGCCCCGAGAAAGTGGCCATCGCCCGGGAGTTGCCGGCCGCCGAGGGTTTCAACATATTTTCCGGCACGGTTCACGACTGGCTTTATCTGGGCGACGTCACCGTGTACATCGTGGAACTGGATGGGGGCAAACGCGTTGAGGCCCTGCTGCCAAACTCCGCCGCCGGGCGCGCCAAGTTCTTCGAAGATGGCGACAAAGTGCAGGTGGGCTGGCGCTACGACGCCGGGCACTTTCTCAATGACTGACACGTAACACGTGGCGCTGCGCGATAACCGGGTGCACAGATGGCTGATAGGCGGCCCGCCGCTCGCCTATCTGCTGTTTTTTTTCGCTATCCCGGTGCTGATCATGGTGGTGGCCTCGGTGCGCAATCCCGGCGATTTCGGCGGACTGGCGCCAATCTTCAGCGACCTCGAGGGCGAACGCAAACTTGACCTCACCACGGAAAGTTACGCGCGCTTCTTCTCTGACTTTCTCTACACCGCGCTGTTCCTGAAGTCGCTGGCCTATGCGGCGATTACCGCGCTGGTCTGTCTGGTCATATCCTATCCGCTGGCGATCCTCATTGCGCGCAGCCCGCAGAAACACCGCGACCTCCTGGTGCTGCTGGTGATCCTGCCGTTCTGGTCGAATTTCCTGATTCGCGTCTACGCCTGGATCATCATTCTCGGGCCGCAGTCGGTCTTCGTCGGCGCTCTCAATGCCATGCTTGGCTGGGTTGGCATCGAACCCCTGGCGCTGCTCTATACCCCCTTCGCGGTCATTGTCGGGCTGGTTTACGTGCATCTGCCATTCATGGTGTTGCCGCTGTACGCGAATTTGGAAAAGCACGATCCCGCGTTGCTTGATGCCGCGCAGGACCTCGGCGCCAACGGCTGGCAGCGCTTCTGGCGCGTGACCTTCCCCCTGTCCCTGCCCGGCGTCTACGCCGGGGCCGCGCTGGTTTTCATTCCCGCGCTGGGCATGTTTGCCGTTCCCGATATTCTCGGCGGCACCGGAGGCATCATGATCGGCAATGTCATCAAGCAGCAGTTTCTCGATACCCGCGACTGGCCGTTTGGCAGCGTGCTGTCCATGGTGTTGACGGTGATGGCGATCGCACTCGCCGGCCTGGCGGCCTGGGTGGGAAGGCGCTCGCGCGTATGAACCGCCGCCCGGCCTGGCTCTGGGGCGCCGCCGTCGCTGCCTACGTATTTTTGTATGCGCCGCTCGCCATCGTGGTGATGTATTCGTTTAACGAATCGCGCCTGAATGCGCAATGGACGGGCTTCACGTTTGCCTGGTATCAGAAGCTGTTCCAGAACGAAAGAATGCTGGGTGCAGCGTGGAATTCGCTGGTTATTGCCGTGGTGACCAGCGCCGTATCGACGCTGCTTGGCACCATGGCCGGTTATGCGCTGTACCGTTTCAAAACCCGGCTGCTGCCGGTGCTGGTGCTGGCACCGATTGCGATACCCGAAATCCTCATGGGCGTGTCGCTGCTGATATTTTTCGTAATGCTCAACCTGACGCTGGGCATGGTCTCGATCATTCTGTCGCACATCGCTTTCTGCATCGGCTTTGTCGCCATCGTCGTTCGCTCGCGGCTCTCCGGCATGGATGAAAGCCTGACCGAGGCCGCGCGCGACCTGGGCGCCACCCCGTGGCGGGCTTTCCGGCTGGTGACTTTGCCGCTCATCATGCCCGGAGTCGTTGCGGGTGCCCTGATGGCATTTACCCTTTCCATAGACGATTTCGTCATCACGTTCTTTACCGCAGGCGTGGGATCGTCCACCTTGCCCTTGCAGATCTATACCATGGTGAAAATCGCGGTCACACCGGAGGTCAACGCGGTGTCAACCTTGCTGATGCTGCTGACGCTGGTGCTGATCATGATCGCGATGAAGCTCTCGCCGGACGCGCTGAAAGGGCGCTAAAAGCAGGTTCCGATACCGATCATCAGAAAGCACTGGACGATAAAGCCTCGATTGCCCAATACTTCCTTTGCCATACGTTTTCTTTTACTTTTCCTCGGAGGGAGACCATGAAAAAACTGTTGTCGCTGCTGTTGCTAGCCAGCCTGCCGTCAATCGCCTCGGACGAATTGCATCTGTACAACTGGAACGATTACATTGATCCCGACGCGGTCAAGCGCTTTGAAGTCCAGTGCAAATGCAAAGTGGTGCAGGACTATTACGGCGCCAACGAGGAACTGCTGGCCAAACTCGCCGCCGGCGCCAAGGGCTACGACGTGATGATCCCGACCTCGAATTACGTCGCCGGCATGGCCAAGGCCGGCTGGCTGCAACCGCTCGACAAGGCGAAGCTGCCGAACTTCAAGAACATCATGCCGGCGTACCAGAACACCGAATTCGATCCCGGCAACCAGTTCTCGGCCCCTTACGCAATGTCGATCACGCTGCTGGGTTACAACGATTTGAAAATGAAGGAGCTTGGCATTACGGTTGATTCCTGGGCGGTGATTTTCGATCCCAGGATATTGGCCAAGATCAAAGGCAAAGTCACCGTCTACGACAGCCAGGACGAATTGATGGCCGCCGCGCTCAAGTATCTGGGCTACTCGATAAACGACCGCGATCCCAAACACTGGCAGCAGGCCAAGGAGACCATTCTCAAAGCCAAACCGTACTGGGCAGCCTTCATGTCGCAGGGTTACATCAAGGAACTCGCGGCTGGAAATCTATGGGTAGTGCACGGGTTCTCGAACGACATTTTCGGCGCCGACGCCGGCGCTCAGGAAGCCAAACAAAAATTCCGCATCCGCCACGCCCTGCCCAAGGAAGGCGCCGTGCTGGCACTGGATGCCATGGTGATTGCCAAGACCGCGCCGCGGCCCGATCTCGCGCACCAGTTCATTAACTTCATGATGGACGGCAAAAATTCCGCCGGGCTCACCAACATCACCGGCTCGGGAAACCCGAACAGCGAAGCGATGAAGCACATCAAACCCGAGATCAAGTCGATCACGGCCGTGTTTCCCGACGCGGAAACCGCCAAGCGCCTGGAGCAATCGAAAGACATGAGCAAGAAAGAGCGTCAGTTGCTCAACCGCATCTGGACCGAAATCAAGGCAAAGTAGTCTCCGTCCCTACAGCGCGGGAAGCGCGGCTTGCGCTTCCCGCGTGCCGGATCAGGCGTGATCCTCTGGCGCATCCACCGCGCGGTCAACGCCGGAATTTCGCAACAATGCAAACAATCTCGCCAGATCTTTCTCCGGCAAAAACTGAATGCCGGCGGATCTGGTCCGGCCGTTACCCGATTCAAACTGTCGCGCCAACAGATGCATCGGCGCGGCACCGTGCTCCGGGGCGCGCAGGCTGACCTGATAACCCGCGCCCCTGCGCACCAGCAGGACCACCGTTCGATCAACATGTTGCCGCGACAATTCGTTGGCAAACGTACCGGCAACCCGCCGGCTCCACGGCGCCTCCGGCAGGAATACCGCAACCGCTGTATCGCCCGCATTCTCGATCGGTAACGCCGACGCCCTCTCCAGATCATCGGCGCTGGCATGGCACAACTGATCAAGTTCCGGTGCCTGCGCGCAGAACGCCAGAGGATCCGCGTAGGGTTGCATGCGCCGGTACAGCTGCTCCGGATGAAAAAGCAGGTCCCCGATGCTTTCTCCATAGGCGTTGTAGTTCAGGGCTTCGCCCAATGCCCTCAGCATCCCGACATCGGAGCCGGTCATACCAAGCATTGCCGCATGGGAATACGCCCGGGCGCGAAGATTGTCCCCGAATGCCGCCACTACCGCCCAGGCTCGAAAGCGTCCTTCGAGATATCGGTCAACGATCAGGCTGGTGCAGATATCCGCCGAAGTATCGATATGCGATTCGAGCCGAGGGTGGTGCGGAATCTCACCGGCGTAATGGTGATCGAAGTAGCGCACATGAGCCCCGCTGTTCAGCGCGTCATGCAACGCCTCCCGATTAGTATCAAGCGAAACATCGAGTACGGTGAGCATATCGCCCGCCTGGGGCGACACCCGCGCCAGCAATCCGATGTCGCGCTTGACTCCAGTTACCAGCGTGGCCTGCCTGGGTTCGGCAAGGCGCAATTGATGCAATGCGCACAGGCCGTCGGCGTCGCCGTTGAAGATGTCATAGAATCTCAAATTGTGCCGTCCATCCGTTGCCCTTCCCGGTTTGGCACGCTGCCCAACAACATGAGCACTTCATTTCCTTTTGTGTCCAGGCGCTACGCGCGCAGCTCCCGACTGGTTAGCTACCTAGGCCTAGCTTACCTTCTGCTCGTGGTGTATGCCAGTTTGTATCCCTTCGCAGATTGGCGTGTGCCGAACGACGACGCGACGCAATTCCTGCTCGCCGGCTGGCCGTCCTATATCACCGCTTCGGATATTGTGCTCAATGTTCTGGCCTACTTTCCAATTGGCCTGTTGCTGACCCTGATCTGGATGGGTGTTCTGCCGCCCTGGTTGGCGGTGGCATTGGGTTTTGCCTCGGGAACCGCGTTGAGCCTGACGATCGAATTTGCCCAGGCCTATCAGCCGATGCGCGTCTCCTCAAACGTCGACGTTCTGACCAATTCCATCGGTGCGCTCTGGGGTTGCGCGGCGGCACGCGTGTGGGGCGAGCACTGGCTGTTGTCCGGGAACTTGCATCGCCTGCGCAAGAACCATTTCCAGGCGGGTGCGCGCACTGATCTTGCCTTGCTGTTGCTAGCTCTCTGGCTGGTTACCCAATTCAACGCCAAAATCTGGTTGTTCGGAAACGGCGATCTACGCCACCTGATTCCATCCAACATTGGATTGCAGTATTCCTCCGGCACTTATGTTCTCCTGGAAGCCGGCATCGCGGCGCTAAACTTTGCCGGCGTGGGGTTTCTGATCGGATCCATCACCCGGTCATTCGCCGCCACCGCGGTCTCGGTTGCGGCGGCAATGCTGGCGGCGCTGATGCTAAAAACCATCGCATCAATGGCCTTGTTCGTTCCCGGTGACCCCGGCTTGTGGTTAACTCCCGGATCCATGCTGGGATTGGCCGCAGGAATGATGCTGTGGCTGTTGCTGGCCCGGCGCCCTCCGGTCAGTTCAGCGCGTGCGGCCGGCGTTTGTATTGCCGGCGGGTTCCTGCTGGTCAATATCGCGCCGGAGAATCCCTATCTCGCCGCGGCATTGCAGGTTTTTCAGGGCGGGCAGTTCCTTCGGTTCAATGCGATGACCGAATTGCTGTCATCGCTTTGGCCTTTGATGGTGTTTGGGTACCTTTTATTTCTCAACCGGAACACGGCGGACCGTCGCGATGCGGGAACGTCAGTCAACTGAAGAAGGGCCTTCCCTTGAGGACAACAAACCCCACCTCGACCCAGCCAGCCGACAGCCTCGACGATCTGCGCGAGCGCCTGCGGCGTTTTGCCGCCGAGCGCAACTGGGAACAGTTCCATCATCCGAAAAACCTGTCGATGTCGGTGGCTATTGAGGCGGCCGAGATCATGGAGCATTTCCAGTGGTTGAGCCCGGCGCAAAGCGCCGATCTGGACGCTTCCACCCGCCACGAAGTCGCGCTTGAAATCGCCGATGTGCTGTTATACCTGGTCAGACTGGCGGACGTGCTCGGCATCGACATGGCGAGCGCGGCGCGGGAAAAGATCGGGCTGAATGCGCGCAAGTACCCGGCGGATGCCGGCTTATAATCAACCTGATGCCGATTTGAACAAAAAAAGGATGGCCTCTTGAGTTTCTATAAGCATCATGTGTTTTTTTGCTGCAACCTGCGCCAGAACGGGGACGCCTGCTGCGCGGATCACGATGCACCGGAAATGCGCGACTACGCCAAATCGAAAATCAAAGCTCTCGCTCTTTCCGGCAAGGGTAAGGTGCGAATCAATCAGGCCGGCTGTCTCGATCGTTGCCAGGAAGGGCCGGTAATCGTGGTCTATCCCGAGGAAGTCTGGTACACCTATGTCGACCGCGACGATATCGACGAGATCATCGAGGAGCATCTGATCCACGGGCGCGTCGTCGAGCGACTGCGCATTTGAGGCCGGGATCCACGCAAAAGCTTTCCATCGATGGCCCGGCCGGAAAGCTTGAAATCGCGATCAACGAGCCCGCGCAGCCGCCGTGCGGGATTGCGCTGCTGGCGCATCCGCATCCACTTTACGGTGGCACGCTGGACAACAAAGTTGTACAAACCCTGGCCAAGGCCTTTGTCACGCTGGGATACCGTGCGCTGCGGCTCAATTTCCGCGGGGCCGGCGCCAGCGAAGGTGTGTTTGACGAGGGGCGCGGAGAAACCGAGGATTTCCTCGCGCTGGCGGCTTATGGACGCGAAACTTTCGGGGAAGGCAAAGTTGCCATCGGTGGATTCTCCTTTGGAGGTTTCATCGCCGCCACTGCCGCACGCACGCTGTCTCCGCAACATCTGGTTTTGATCGCCCCGGCGGTGGGACGATTTCCGGTCGGCAAGGTTGCCGACAATACCCTGGTCGTGCACGGTGAAGAAGATGACGTCGTGCCCATGCGGGACGTGCTTGACTGGGCGCGGGCGCAGTCCCTGCCGGTGGTCGTATTCCCGGGCGCCGGGCATTTCTTCCATGGCGCCCTGATTACACTACAGCTCCTGGTCGAACGGCACTGCCGCGACTGATCGAGTTGGCAACGCAATCGAGCTTTCGGCAGCGCCGACATTCAGGAAATCGCGATGCTTTGGATAAAATCGTTTCACATCATTTTCATGGTCACCTGGTTCGCGGGTTTGTTTTACCTGCCCCGGTTGTTTGTCTACCACGCTCTGAGCAACGACACCGCGAGCCGCGAGCGCTTCAAGATCATGGAGCGCAAACTATTTTTTGGCATCATGACACCAGGCGGCATTTTGACCATCGGCTCAGGCCTGTGGCTGTGGCTGAGTTACGGTTTCCAGGGTGGCTGGCTGCATGCCAAGATTGCCCTGGTGGCAACGCTGGTGATCTATCATGCCTACTGCGGCGTGCTGATGTTCGATTTCAAGCATGAGCGCAATCGACATGGCCATGTGTTCTATCGCTGGCTGAACGAGCTTCCGGTTGTTGTGCTGATCGCGATCATCCTGCTCGTGGAATTGCAGCCATTCTGAAGCCGTCAAGAAGCGTAGCGGGCGTTCTCGTCGCCATCTGCGCCTGTGCGTGCGCGTCGCTGCAGGCGCAGGCGGCACCACCGGTTGCGCGCATTCTGGTGCAGAACTCTCCAGTCGCGGGATTTCAGTTTCACGAAGGCAAACGCGTATGGGAAGAATTGAAGGTTGGCGACGCCTTGAGTTTGGTGCGCGAACCCGAAAACACACACGATGCCCGTGCGGTGCGCGTCGAGTGGAATGGCCATATGCTCGGCTACGTGCCGCGCGCTGAAAATGAAGCCATCGCGCGTCAGCTTGATCGGGGCAACAAGCTTGAAGCACGCATCGTCCGCCTGACCCGGCACCGCGATCCGTGGAAACGGATCGAATTCGAGGTCTTTCTAAGGCTCTAAAGCAAAAGTGTCCGTGCAAATCCGGAATGATCAAAAGTTCCTTCGTCCGCATTTGCCCTCGCATGGAGATGCGCAAGCACACATCCGTGTTTTTTGTATCTCTTGGCCTTTTTCATTTCGCCCCGGCGGAAACATTTCAGTCAGATAGCTCCCATTGAACACAGAACAATTTTTCGCACCCTGCCCGCGCGGACTCGAATCGGTACTTGCGCAGGAGCTAACCCAACTCGGCGCAGGTGATGTCACGGCAACCGAAGGCGGAGTGAGCTTTTCCGGATCGCTGCCGCTCGTCTACGCCGTCAATCTGCACAGCCGGATCGCCAGCCGGGTGCTCTGGCAGGTTGGCGCAGGCCGCTATCGCAGCGAAGAAGATATCTATCGTGGCATCAACGCGATCGACTGGCCGCAATGGTTCGATGTCGCTCTGACGATCCGGGTGAAGGTGTCTGCCATACGCAGCCCGCTCAACAGCCTCGACTTCGTTACCTTGCGCATCAAGGATGCGGTCTGCGACCGGTTCCGCACGCAATCCGGCAAGCGCCCCGATGTGGACACCGCGCAACCCGATGTGCGCATCCATGCTTTTCTGGAAGCAGAGCGCTATACGATCTATCTCGACACCTCCGGCGATCCATTGTTCAAGCGGGGGGTTCGGCAGACTGCTGGCGAGGCTCCACTGCGCGAAAATCTGGCTGCCGGAATTCTAAAACTTTCCGGCTGGACACCGGACTTGCCGCTGCTCGATCCCATGTGCGGAAGCGCTACCTTTCTGATCGAAGCGCTGCAGATCGCCCACGGCGTGGCGCCAGGTGCAAATCGCCGTTTTGCTTTTGAAAAGCTGCTCAACTTCGATGAGGATGCATGGAACCGGATCAAGGCCGAGGCGCAAGCGCGGCCAATGCCAAATCCCTCGCCGGAGATATTCGGCGGCGATTTGTACGGTGAAGCCTTGAAGCTGGCGCGTGTAAACATAGCGGCGTCAGGATTTGCCGACAGCGTAAGTCTCAAGCAGGCCAACGTGCTGGAAATCCCGGCACCGGCCGCCACCGGCATTCTGCTGGTTAATCCACCTTACGGGGTACGGCTCGGCGAGCAGGATGAACTGGCGGCTTTCTACCCTCGGTTGGGAGACGCGCTGAAACGAAAATTTGCGGGCTGGCGCGCTTACATTTTTACCGCCGATCTGCGCCTGCCGAAGTTGATCGGTCTGTCGCCTTCCAAACGCACTCCGCTTTACAACGGGGCGCTCGAGTGCCGGTTGTATGAATTCAAACTGATTTCAGGTGCGATGCGGCGCGAGAAAAACAGAGCCGAGGAATGAGGGACGAGGGATTGTCCGTTTCGCGCGCCTTTCTCGACCCTCAATGCTCATTCCGCGGCCCTGCCTTTACACGATGTTCAGGTGATCCATCCCGGCGGTGAGGTCACGTTCCTTGATTTCCCTGCCGTGCAACTTGATCTGCAAGCGCAACTCGTTCATCGAATCCGCATTGCGCATGGCGTCTTCGTAGCCGATCTTTCCGGCTTCATACAAATCGAACAACGCCTGATCGAAAGTTTGCATGCCGAGTTCCCGCGATTTTTTCATGATCTCCTTGATCTCGTGCACTTCACCCTTGAAGATAAGGTCGGAGATCAGTGGCGAGTTCAGCAGGATTTCGATCGCCGCCGCGCGGCCCTTCGTGTCCTTCAGCGGAATCAGGCGTTGCGACACCAGGGATTTGAGATTCAGGGATAAATCCATCAGCAACTGCGACCGGCGTTCTTCCGGGAAAAAATTGATGATCCGGTCCAGCGCTTGATTGGCGCTGTTGGCGTGCAACGTGCCCATGCACAAATGGCCGGTTTCGGCGAACGCAATCGCGTGTTCCATGGTTTCCCGCTCGCGAATTTCTCCGATCAGTATGACGTCCGGTGCCTGGCGCAGCGTGTTCTTCAGCGCCGCCTCCCAGGACTCGGTATCGACACCAACTTCGCGCTGGGTGATCACGCAATTCTTGTGTTCATGCACGTACTCGATCGGGTCTTCGATTGTGATGATGTGGCCGAAGCTGTTCTCATTGCGATAACCGATCATCGCGGCGAGAGTCGTCGACTTGCCGGATCCCGTGCCGCCAACCATGATCACCAGGCCGCGCTTGGACATGACCACGTCTTTCAGAACCGGCGGCAGTCCGAGGTCGTCCATCTTAGGAATTGTCGTTGTGATGGTCCGCAGCACAATGCCGACTCGGGCCTGCTGCACGAATGCATTGACGCGAAAGCGTCCGATGCCTGGTGGGTTGATGGCGAAATTGCATTCCCGGCTCGCCTCGAACTCCTGCGCCTGTTTGTCGTTCATCAGCGCACGGGCCAGTTCCTGAGTGTGCTGGGGCGTCAGGCTCTGGTTCGACACCGGTGTCATTTTGCCGTCGAGTTTAAAGGCCGGCGGAAAACCGGCAGTAATGAACAGGTCGGAGGCCTTCTTCGCCACCATGGCCCTCAATAGTTCATGAATGAATTTGACGGCCTGATCTCGTTCCATCTGCTACTCCTGGCAAATATTTTCTGCGGCCCGCCGTGCTGGCAGGTCAGTTGAAACTATCCTTGTTGGCTGCTTTGGTCCGCGCTTCCTCCTTCGTAATGACGTTGCGCTTGACCATATCAGTCAGGTTCTGATCCAGCGTCTGCATACCCAGCCCTTGCCCGGTCTGGATGGCGGAATACATCTGCGCAATCTTGGCTTCACGGATCAGATTGCGGATTGCCGGCGTGCCGATCATGATTTCGTGCGCGGCGGCGCGTCCCGTTCCATCCTTGGTCTTGCACAGCGTCTGCGAGATCACGGCGCGCAGTGATTCGGAAAGCATGGCGCGAACCATTTCTTTTTCAGCCGCCGGGAATACGTCGATAATCCGGTCCACGGTCTTGGCAGCGGAACTGGTGTGCAATGTGCCGAACACCAGGTGGCCGGTTTCGGCCGCGGTGAGCGCCAGGCGAATGGTTTCCAGATCGCGCAGCTCGCCCACCAGGATGATGTCCGGATCCTCGCGCAACGCGCTGCGCAGCGCGTTGTTGAACGACAGGGTATGTGGGCCAACCTCGCGCTGGTTGATCAGGCATTTCTTGCTTTCGTGCACGAACTCGATCGGATCTTCCACCGTGAGAATGTGGCCCATCTCGTTTTCGTTGATGTCGTTGACCATGGCAGCCAGCGTGGTGGATTTGCCCGAACCGGTCGGGCCGGTGACCAGCACTACGCCTCGCGGGTACTTGGCGATTTCCTTGAAAATCGAGGGGGCCTTCAATTCTTCCAGCGTCAACACCTTGGACGGGATGGTCCGCATGACCGCCCCGGCGCCGCGATTCTGCACAAAGGCATTGACACGAAAGCGCGCAAGATTCGGAATCGCAAACGAGAAATCGCATTCGAGGTTTTCTTCATAGAACTTGCGCTGACCATCGTTCATGATGTCATAGACCATGGCATGCACGTCTTTGTGCTCCATCGGTGGCAGGTTGATGCGCCGGATGTCGCCATGCACTCGGATCATTGGCGGCAAACCCGCCGAAAGATGAAGGTCAGAAGCCTTGTTCTTTACGACGAAGGCAAGAAGCTCAGCGATGTCCATTTATAATTCTCCGACGACGGCAATACGGCAACCATGGGTAGCGAATCTTGTCGGCGGCCTTGGCACCGCTAGAAAAAAGCTCGCTGCATTCGATGGTTACAGACAAGAATGCAAAGGAATTATGACAACAATAGCGTCCCGCTTGCAAGCCATACACGAGCGCATTGATGCAGCGGCTCGAACATGCGGCAGATCTGCGGCCGAAATCGGGTTGATTGCGGTTTGCAAGAGCTTCCCGGCAACCGCAATCCTGGAAGCTCGCGCCGCCGGCCAAATCGCATTCGGCGAAAACTACTTGCAGGAAGCGGTTGACAAAATAGCGCTCACCGCCACCCCGGAGAAGCACATGGCGCCCCTCAAATGGCACTTCCTCGGCCCGATCCAAAGCAACAAAACACGGCAGATTGCAGAACTGTTTGACTGGGTACATAGCCTGGACCGGCTGAAAATTGCCGAACGCTTGTCCGCTGCACGCCCTCAGAACCGGACGCCTTTGCAAGTCTGCATTCAGGTCAACACCAGCAGCGAGCACTCCAAGGGCGGGGTACGGCCCGAGGAGGCTCTCGGGCTGGCGAAGGTGCTGTCGTCCTCCCTGAACGGGATCCGGCTGCGCGGCTTGATGACCATCCCCGAGCCGACGCCGGACATCACAACGCTGCGTACCCGCTTCCAACTCCTGCGCCAGCTTCGGGACGATATCGTCGGTCACGGCATCGAGCTGGATACTCTTTCGATGGGCATGTCCGATGATTTCGAGGCCGCGATCGCCGAAGGGGCGACACTGATTCGAGTTGGACGGGTAATTTTTGGTGAGCGTCCGTTTTAATTTCATACGACGCTGATTTGCCCGAGAGCGTGGCGCGACCCTATACTCTCGAGCTGAGTGTGTCTGAATGGCAGCCGGATCAGATAATCTGATGACCGCGAACCTAAGGAGTATTAGAGGATGAATACAAGAGTCTGGGCCCTGTTGCTCGGCGTGTCGATGGCATTGTCCGGCTCGGCGCTGGCGGCCAAACCTGGATATATTCACGTCAACGAACGCTTGGAGATCAATGCATCTCCGGCCAGGGTCTGGGCCCTGGTCAAGGACTGGAATGGCCTGCACAAGTGGCATCCGGCCTTTTCGAACACGGAGATTTTTTTCGGCACCAACAACAAAGCCGGCTCGTTCCGCAAGTTGACCCTGGCCGATGGCGGCGCTCAGTTCGACGAGGAGTTGCTCGGCTTCAGCGAAAAGCAAATGCTCTACAGCTATCGCATCGTCGGAGATTCACCGCTGCCGGTCGCGGACTATGTCTCTTCGGTCAAAGTCATTCGAGGCAAGTCAAAGGCAAGCGCGTCACTGGTTTGGAAGGGCAAATTCATGCGCAGGATTGCCGATGATCCGCCGCCGGGTGAGGATGATGCCAGCGCCCGAAAAGCCATCGTTGAGGCCTATCGCGCCGGACTGAAGAACGTGAAAAAGCTGGCGGAAACCAGAAAATAGCCGGTTTCGATCCCAGCCAGGCATAAGATCCGGCATCAGCTCCTCCGCTTCGAATGGCGATTGCTGCACATAAAAACATGCGCATTCTTTTCATCGGCGGCGGCAACATGGCCACCGCATTGATCGGCGGTCTGGTGGAACAAGGAAGCAATCCCGGCGACATGCACGTGATTGACCCTTCGCCGGAGGCGCGCCAGCGCTTGCAGGCGCAGTTTGGTGTCAGTACCGCTGCTGCAAGGGAAGGCGCGGTAACCGAGGACGCCGTGTTACTGGCGGTTAAGCCGCAGCAGATGCGCAGCGTAGCGAAAACACTGAGCGGCGCATTGAACGGGAAACTGGTCATCAGCATTGCGGCCGGTATCCGCACCAGGGATCTGACGCGTTGGCTCGATGGTCATGATCGCGTCGTACGGGTGATGCCGAATACGCCTGCCCTGATTCGATTGGGCGTATCGGGATTGTTTGCAGGTTCCGCGGTAAAACCAGCGGACCGGGTTCTGGCTCAGGATATTCTTGGCGCGGTGGGTCGGGTGGTATGGGTGAAAAGTGAGCCGGACCTGGATGCGGTTACGGCGGTTTCCGGCAGCGGACCGGCCTATGTTTTCTACTTTATCGAGGCATTGGAACAAGCGGCAGCGGAGTTGGGACTGAGTAATGAACAAGCCCATGAGTTTGCCGTGCAGACTTTCGTCGGTGCCGCGAAACTGGCGGCCGACAGTAATGAGCCGGCGGCCGTTTTGCGGGAGCGCGTGACTTCCAGGGCTGGCACCACGGAAGCAGCACTGAGAAAATTGGAATCCAACAACGTGAAGCAGCAGATCGTGGAAGCGGTACATGCCGCCGCCCGGCGATCCGCGGATCTCGGCGACGAATTCGGAAAAGACTAGGCAACGTTACAGATGATCCAGGCTTTCATCTTTCTGCTAGAAACATTTCTGGGGTTGTTCTCGCTGGCTCTGCTGCTGCGATTTTATTTGCAGGCCGTACGCGCACCGGCGCGCAATCCACTGTCCCAGTTTCTCGCCGCGCTCACCGACTTCATCGTGCGGCCGACGCGACGCGTAATTCCGGGCCTTTGGGGCTATGACCTGTCCACCCTCCTTCTGGCCTGGCTAACGGAACTCTTGCTGGTTATCGGCGTGCTCGCACTGAAGGATCATTCGTTTGGGCCCGGCGTGGGCACGGCCGCCGTCGGTTTAATGCTGTTCGCGGCGCTGAATCTGCTGAAACTGTTCATCTACATTTTGATGGTCACCGTGTTCGCGCAAGCCATCGTGTCCTTCATTGCACCGCGCGGGCCGGCCATGTCCATGCTCGCGAGTCTCACCCGGCCCTTCCTTGGCATTTTTCAGAGGCGCATCGCACCGATCGGAGGGGTGGATCTTTCACCCCTGTTCCTGCTTGTCATTTGCCAGATCCTGCTGATGTGGCCGCTGAACGCGCTCGAACTCATGGTTGCACGCCTGCTCTAGTTGAACCGAATGCCTGCTGCCTCTGATCTCTTCCATCGTAGGGACCGCATCTTGGTCCCGATCTTTCCGGAAAAACTTCTGGACTGATGACTAAGGACCTTGAATCCCAGGTATCCGCGTATCAGCAATGGCGCGACGACCTGCGCGAGGGCATTCAGGCTTATCAAACCTGGCTGGAAGACCACGGTCACGCCGATATCCAGCGCAGTCTGCGTATTCATGATTTGACGGAAAGCCTGCGCAATGATCGCATGGTGCTGGCCTTTCTCGCGGAGTTCTCGCGGGGCAAGACTGAGCTGATCAATGCCATGTTTTTCTCCGATTTCAAGCAACGCCTGCTGCCTTCGGATGTGGGCCGCACGACCATGTGCCCAACGGAAATCTTTCACGATTCCGGCGATGATCCCTACATCAAACTATTGCCCATCGAAACGCGCAAGTCAGGCGAGAGTATCGCCGCGCTCAAGCACAAGTCGGTCGAGTGGGTGAAGATCCGGCTTGATCTGAATTCCCACACCGAAATGGCCAAAGCCATGTCCAGCCTGGCCCAGGTAAAGTCAGTCACCATGGCGGAAGCCGACGCGCTCGGGTTGCTCGACGAGGGCGATTTCATGACCACGACGCTGGTTAATCGTGGCGGAAAAGTGGATGTCCCGTGCTGGCGCCACGCATTGATCAATTACCCGCATCCGCTGCTCAAAAAGGGTTTGGTCATTCTCGACACGCCCGGTCTGAACGCGCTGGGCACGGAGCCGGAACTGACTTTGTCGATGATCCCCAACGCGCACGCAGTGCTGTTCCTGCTGGCGATGGATACCGGCGTGACCAAGTCGGATCTCGAAGTCTGGCAAAAGTACGTGCAGAGTTACGTGACGCGCCGCATTGCCGTGCTCAACAAGATCGATCTGATGTGGGACGAGCTGAAATCCGATGAGCAAATTGAAGCTGGCATCGAACGTCAGCTTCTGGAGACGGCGCGAATTCTGGACTTGCCGCGCAAGCACGTCATTGCACTATCGGCGCAGAAGGGCCTGATTGCACGTATCCGCGGCAACCCGGAGTTGCTCGCGAAAAGCCGGATCGAAGCGCTCGAGCACCTGCTGGCAGAGGAAATCATTCCATCGAAACAGCAGATTCTGCACGCTGCGGTCTCCATGGAACTGGGCAACATGCTTGAGACTTCGCTGCAAAGCGTGGTAGCCCAACTGGCCAGTTGCGAACAGGAACTGAAGGAAATGTCGGCGCTCACCGGCAAGAACCGCGATCTTGGAAAAATATTGCTGACGCGCCTTGAGCAGGAGAAAGCCGCTTACTGGAAGCACATGGATAGTTTCAATCGCTCGCATGCGGCAGTTCTGAAACAGGGCTCTGCCCTGACTGATTCCCTGAACGACGAGCGCCTGGGAGAAATCATGCAACGAAGCCTGCTCGCAATCGAGGGAAGCTGGACCACCCCCGGGGTGATGCGCGGAATGCAGGCATTGTTCGACACGTTTTATGGCCAGGCCGAAAAAATTCGGGAATTTTCGAACCAGGTCGGCAACTACGTCGACAATGTCTACTCCGAGTTTCACAGTGTCTACGGTTTTCCCAAGCTGAAAGCCCCGCCTCTGGACATGGAAGTCCACATGCGGCGCATGCATGAGCTGCTCAAAAGCGCTGAGCGTTTTTGCAGGGACCCGGCCAACGTGGTGATCGCCAAACCATTCCTCGTGCGCCGTTTTTATGGAGGGCTGGTATCGCATGCGCGTGACCTTTTCGCCCGACTGCGCGTGGATCTCGATACCTGGGTCAACTCGTCGCTCATGCCGCTAGCCCTGCGGCTGAATGAGCACCTGAAACTGCTGCAACGCAAGCTCGAGCACTTGCGCAAGGTCTCGGGCGACGCCAAAACGCTGCAGGAGCGTTTACGACAGCTCGAACAACAGCAGGGACAACTGTCAAAGCAGGTTCGAGAACTCACGCGAATTCGCGGTGTGTTACAGCGCGATCCGGCCGCCAATACCAAGGTCACCTGATACTGCATGCGGCGCACGATGCCCGATGCGAGTTGGCGCCGGGTTCATGGGCAAAGGGGCCGCCGGTCGTTGGCCGATGCAATGGACCGTGGCCGCTGATGTTTGCGAACGAACCGGACAAGTTTTGAGGTTTCCGGTCAATGTCGCGGTGCTGGAACCCGAAGTTGTTCCGACCAAAAGCGGAAACGGCCGCATTTACAACAAGACGATGTCGTATTGCTCCTGGGTGTAAATCGTCTCAACTTGCAGGGAAATCGGCTTGGCTATGAATTCCTCCAGCATCGCCAGACTCTGGGCCTCTTCGTCGAGGAACATGTCGATGACTTTTTGCGAGGCGAGGATGCGGAATTCGCGTGCTTCAAACTGCCGCGATTCGCGCGTTACGTCGCGCAGAATTTCGTAGCAGATGGTCTGCGCCGTCTTGACTTCGCCGCGCGCCTGACAGGTCGGACAAGGTTCGCACAGAATATGAGCCAGACTTTCCCGCGTGCGTTTGCGCGTCATCTCCACCAGGCCGAGATGGGTGAATCCGTTGACCGTCATGCGCGTGCGGTCCGGCAGCAGCGCCTTCTTGAACTCCGAAATAACGGCATTGCGATGAACTTCGTTGTCCATATCGATGAAGTCGATGATGATGATGCCGCCCAGATTTCGCAGGCGCAGTTGGCGGGCAATCACCTGGGCCGCTTCGAGATTGGTCTTGAATATGGTGTCGTCAAAATTTCGACCACCAACAAACCCGCCGGTATTGACATCGACGGTGGTCAGTGCTTCGGTTTGATCGATGATCACATAACCACCTGACTTGAGCGGCACGCGGCGCGCCATTGCGCGCTCGATCTCCTCCTCGACCGCGTACAGATCGAACAATGGCCGTTCTCCCGCATAGTGATGGAGACGGTCTACGAATGACGAAGCGTACTCGCCGGCGAAGGTCTGCATGCGCTGAAAAGTCTCGCGCGAATCCACCAGAATACGATCGCTTTCGTCGTTGACGATATCGCGCAACACGCGCAATGACAGACTCAGGTCCTGATAGAGCAGCGCGGGCGCGGGCACGGCGCGCGATTTCTCCTGAATGCCGGCCCACAGTTTGCGCAGGTATTCAATATCGGCAGCCAGTTCTTTTTCGCTGGCGGTTTCCGCCATGGTACGCACGATGTAACCGCCGCTCTCCTCCGCAGGAATCAGGTGTTGCAGCTTTTCTCGCAGCAATGCGCGTTCGTTCTCGTCTTCGATGCGCTGGGAAATGCCGATGTGCGATTCCTGGGGCAGATAAACCAGAAACCGGCCGGCGATGCTGATCTGCGTGGAGAGCCTCGCTCCCTTGGTGCCGATCGGGTCCTTGATGACCTGTACCAGCAGCCTTTGCCCGTCCTGAAGGATTCTCTCGATTGGCTTGGGTTCGTCGTGATTCTGGCGCTGCGACCAGATGTCGGCAACGTGCAAAAAAGCGGCGCGGTCCAGGCCAATATGGACGAACGCCGATTGCATTCCGGGAAGCACGCGGTTGACCTCGCCGAAGTAGACGTTTCCGACAATGCCGCGGCTGCCGTTGCGTTCGACATGCAGTTCCTGGGCAACACCCTGCTGCATGACCGCGACCCGGGTTTCCTGCGGCGTGACATTGATCAGTACCT
This sequence comes from Betaproteobacteria bacterium, assembly GCA_031362885.1. Classification (GTDB taxonomy): domain Bacteria; phylum Pseudomonadota; class Gammaproteobacteria; order Burkholderiales; family JACQAP01; genus JACQAP01. Next base: position 11,227 of record JANLTJ010000051.1, on the reverse strand, counting down.
CTTCGTTCACAGCAGCTGAAATCCGAATTGCGTCAACAGGCGGGAAGTTTCGAACATGGGCAGTCCCACCACGCCGCTGTAACTGCCGTTGATGGATTCGATGAACATGGAGGCCTTGCCCTGAATGCCGTAGGCGCCGGCCTTGTCCATGGGATCGCCAGTTGCGACATAGCGCCGGATTTCATCGTCGGACAGCTCCCGCAGCCGTACCTCGGTGTCCGAAATCTCCTCCTTTACTGCATCGTGAAATTTGATGGCCACCGCCGTGTATACATGGTGGACCGTACCGGAAAGCTGCTTGAGCATGGCCACGGCCTCTTCGCGGTCCCTGGGCTTGGCAAGAATGGTGTTATTTATCGCCACGGTGGTATCACCAGACAGAACCGGATGGCGCATCAACCGGCGTTGCTCCAACCGCATCCATCCCGCGTGTGCCTTGATGCGCGCGACACGCGACACATAGTCGCGCGGCAGCTCATTGGCAATGGGCGATTCGTCGAAATCGGCGCCGCGGCCGGTGCCCTCGCGCAGCAGCAGCACTTCGAAGTTCACACCCATCTGTTTGAGCAGATCGCGGCGGCGCGCGCTACGCGAGGCCAGGTAGAGATGTTTTTCCAGCGAGGGCACGATTTCGGTTCTTGGTTCTTCTCGGCGCCGGATCGGTGGCGCTACTCCCGGTGATAAGGATGGTTCTGAATCATCGTCATTGCGCGATAGAGCTGTTCTGCGAGCAGTACCCGCACCATGGCGTGCGGCAATGTCATGGCCGAAACACAAAGCACGAGATCGGCCTTCGCCTTGAGCTCCGGATCGAGGCCATCGGCACTGCCGATCAGGAAGGCAACATCGCGGCCTCCCTGCAACCAGACCCCAAGCGTTCGCGCCAGGTCCGCCGTCAACAACGCCTTGCCGCGCTCGTCCAGCGCTATTCTTACACAGCCCGGTGGCATCGCTGCAAGAATGCGGGATTTTTCCTCGGCGAGTATCCGGGAAATCGATGCCGACGACTGGGTTTGAGAACTGCGGGGAACCGGCTTGATCTCGGTGAGTTCAATACGCGCCTCGCGCGGCATGCGCCGGGCATAGTCCTCAAATCCGGCCGCTACCCAGGCGGGCGGCTTGTGGCCGATGGCGAGGATATGGAGTTTCAAGTGGCAGCAGAGCTACAAAGCAGCAGACGGCTCCGCGCCGGAAGCCTTTCTCCACAGGGTCGGGTGCGGCAAAGGAGGCTTGCCGCCCCATAACTGCTCCAGATTGTAATAGCTGCGAATTTCCGGCTGCATGACATGCACGATGATATCGCCCAGATCGACCAGCACCCATTCTCCGGTTTTTTCGCCTTCCAACCCTTCGACCCGAACTCCCTGCTCCTTGAGCTTCGCCTGGACGTGTCGTGCCAGCGCTTTGGTCTGGCGAGCCGATTCGGCGGTTGCGACAATCATGTATTCGAACAGGGAGGTCATTTTCCGCACGTCGAGAACCGTGATATCCCTAGCCTTGATTTCTTCCAGCGCCTCGACGGCGGCTTGTTTCATGGCGTCAACGTGCATCGCGTTCCTTGTAAAGACGGTTGCGTTCAATGTAATCGAGAACCGCATCTGGCACCAGATAGCGAGCGCTGCCGGCGCCAGCCAGTAGTGCGCGGATCGGAGTGGCAGCAATATCCAACGCGGTGATTTCCCTGGTGTAAATGGCCCCGGCACTGTCACGGCGCAAAATGCCGGTTGACGTGGCCTGGCGCTGAAAATATACCTTGCGCAAAGGCTCTGGCAATGAGGACTGCAATTCGCGCATTGAAAATCCCGGTCGGTGCGCCACCACGATATGAGCGAGGTCGAACAATTCTTCCCAGCGGTGCCAGGTGGTCAACGCCACAAAAGCATCCGAGCCCATCAGCAGGCATAGCGAGCGAGCGCCAAACTCGGCGCGCAATTCGCTCAGGGTGTCGAAGCTGTAGCACACACCGGCGCGGCGGATTTCACGCGCATCGGCTTCAAAGCGCGCATTGCCAGTGATGGCGAGGCGCACCATTTCCAGTCTGTGCGCCCCACTTGCTCTCGGCGTGCTGCGATGTGGCGGCGCGCCGGTCGGAATGAAACGAACCGAAGACAAACCTATATCCTCGGCCAGTTCTTCGGCCAGACGCAAATGAGCGAAATGGATGGGATCGAAAGTCCCGCCCAAGACACCGATGGGGGCTTGGGCAGTCAACGGCGGGCGGGCGGAAACGGGTTGTGGCGATTCACAACAAGACGCGGCGGATATCCGACAAGATGGTCGTCACCTGCGTAATGAAGCGAGCGCCCTGTGCGCCATCTACGGCGCGATGATCGTAGGACAGCGACAGCGGCATCATCAACCGTGGCACGAACTGCTCGTTTTTCCACACCGGCTTCATCAATGACTTCGATACGCCCAGAATCGCGATTTCGGGCGCATTGATGATGGGGGTGAAATGTGCGCCGCCGATTCCACCCAGACTCGATATGGAGAACGTGCCGCCTTGCATTTCGGCCGGACCGAGTTTGCCCTCGCGCGCCCTGGCGCTGATCTCGGCGAGTTCCTTCGCCAATTGCAGGATGCCTTTCTGATCGACGTCGCGCACCACGGGCACCATGAGGCCACCGGGCGTGTCCACGGCAACACCGATGTGATAGTAGCGTTTGAGAATCAGCGCGTCGCCCGCGGGTGCGAGCGAGGCATTAAATTCCGGGTGAAGCTTCAGCGCCGCGACGAGCGCCTTCAAGATGAACGCGAGTGGTGTGAGTTTCACGCCTTGCTTCTGCGCTTCGTCCCCCATGCTTTTGCGAAAAACTTCGAGCTCGGTGATGTCAGCCTCGTCGTTCTGCGTGACATGCGGGATCGATACCCAGTTGCGATGCAGAGCCGGTCCGGAAATTTTCTTTATTCGCGACAGCGGCAGATTTTCCACCGGGCCGAATTTGGCGAAATCCACTTGCGGCCAGGCTGGTAAGCCGAGCGCCAATCCAGATCCGCCGCTGCCAGCCGACGGTTGCGCCAGCGTGGCTTTGACAAAGCCGGTGATGTCGTCCTGGAGAATGCGTTGTTTCGGACCGCTGCCTGTGACGCGGGCGAGATCGACGCCAAGTTCGCGGGCGAAGCGGCGTACCGACGGACTGGCGTGCGCGCGGGAGAACCCTTCCTCGTTAATTACCGCAGGCGCGGGGGCTTGCGGGCTTGGCGCCGGCGCCGGTATGGTCGTTTGCATCGCAGGTACTTTTGCCGGGGCAGAGGCAGCCTGGGCCGGTTTTTGTGCTGCGACTGAGGCAGGGCCAGGCGCGGTGATGGCTTCGCTGATTTCCAGACTGAGAATCGCCGCGCCTTCGGAGACTTTGTCGCCGGGCTTGATTTTCAGTTCTTTGACCACCCCGGCGAACGGCGCCGGCACTTCCATCGTCGCCTTGTCGGATTCCAACGTAATCAGCGCGTCTTCCGCTTTCACGGTATCGCCGGGCTTGACCAAAACTTCGATCACCGGAATGTTTTTGAAGTCACCAATATCGGGGACCAGTATGTCTCTAAGGCTGCCCATAAAATAGGTTCGTGAGTTAGGAGTTAGGGGTAGGGCCGATTACCCGCCATATCGCCACGGCGTTTCATACTGTAACGGGATTCGCCTTGTCCGGATCGACGCCGTATTTCTTGATGGCTTTGGTCACGGTTGCCGGCGGGATGCTGCCTTCGTCGGCCAGGGCTTTGAGCGCCGCGACGGCAACGTAGTGGCGGTCCACTTCGAAGAACTTGCGCAACTGCCGGCGGTAATCCGAGCGGCCGAAGCCGTCGGTGCCGAGCACGACATAGTGTTTGTAGAGGAAGGGCCGGATCTGATCGGCGAACAGTTTCATATAATCGGTTGCCGCCACCACCGGGCCGGGTGCGGCATTGAGGCATTGGCCGACATAGGTTTCGCGCGGCTTGTGTTCCGGATGCAGCAGATTCCAGCGCTGCACATCGAGACCTTCACGGCGCAGCTCGTTGAAACTTGGGCAGCTCCAGACATCGCCAACAACGCCGAAATCCTTTTCCAGCAATTCCTGCGCGGCGATGACTTCGCGCAGTATGGACCCGCTGCCCAGCAATTGCACGCGCGGCGACGCGTCCTTTTTTCCTCGTCCCTCGCCCCCCGCCGCGCGTCCCTCACGAAGTTTGTACATGCCCTTGAGTATGCCCGGCTCAACGCCTTTGGGCATCGCTGGATGGACATAATTTTCGTTCAGCAGCGTGATGTAATAGAACACATCTTCCTGATTCGTGAACATGCGGCGCAGGCCGTCCTGGATAATGACCGCGACTTCGTAAGCGTAAGTCGGGTCGTAGGAAATGCAGTTCGGGATGGTGGAAGAAATAATATGGCTGTGTCCGTCTTCGTGCTGCAAACCCTCGCCGTTCAGCGTGGTGCGCCCGGAGGTTCCACCGAGCATGAAGCCACGCGCGCGCTGATCGCCCGCCGCCCAGGCCAGATCGCCCACGCGCTGGAATCCGAACATGGAGTAATAAATGTAGAACGGGATCATGGACACGCCGTGATTCGAGTACGACGTAGCCGCCGCGATCCAGGACGACATCGCGCCGGGCTCGTTTATGCCCTCCTGCAAAATCTGGCCGTGTTTGTCTTCCTTGTAGAACATCAACTGGTCTTTGTCCTCCGGCGTATACAACTGGCCGACGCTGGACCAGATGCCAAGCTGGCGGAACATGCCTTCCATGCCGAAGGTGCGCGACTCGTCCGGCACGATGGGCACTACGCGCTTGCCGATGTTCTTATCCCTGACCAGGATATTCAGAATGCGCACGAAGGCCATGGTCGTAGATGATTCGCGCTCTTCCGAACTTTTCAGCAGCGGCTCGAAAGCGCTCAGAGCCGGAATTTCCAGGGTATCGCCTGTGCGCCGGCGCGCGGGCAGATAGCCTCCCAGCGCTTCGCGGCGCTCGCGCATGTACTTCAGTTCCGGCGAGCCTTCCTCGAAAGTCAGATAGGGCACTTCATCGAGTTTGTCGTCAGGCACCGGCAGGCCGAAGCGGTCGCGGAAGGCCTTGAGCGAAGTCGTGCCCATTTTCTTCTGCTGATGGGTGATGTTCTGCGCCTCGCCGGCTTCGCCCATGCCGTAGCCTTTGATGGTTTTGGCGAGAATCACGGTGGGCTGCCCCACGGTCTTTACCGCCGAAGCATAAGCGGCGTACATCTTGTGCGGGTCATGACCGCCGCGATTCAGCCGCCAGATGTCATCGTCGGACATATTGGCCACCATCTCCAGCAACTCAGGATACTTGCCGAAGAAGTGTTTGCGCACATAAGCACCGTCCCTGGATTTGAAGGCCTGGTACTCGCCGTCCACCGCTTCTTCCATGCGCCGGACCAGCGTGCCATTCTTGTCGCGGGCGAGCAACGCATCCCAGTACGCGCCCCAGATCACCTTGATTACATTCCAGCCGGCGCCGCGGAAATCCGCTTCGAGCTCCTGGATGATCTTGCCGTTGCCGCGCACCGGCCCGTCGAGGCGTTGCAGATTGCAATTCACAACGAAAATCAGATTGTCCAGTTTTTCGCGCGCCGCCACGCCGATCGCACCCATGGATTCGGGTTCGTCGATTTCGCCGTCGCCGAGAAAACACCAGACTTTGCGGCCCTCGGTGTTGACGAGCCCGCGGTCCTGCAGATACTTCATGAAGCGCGCCTGGTAGATCGCCATGATCGGCCCCAGGCCCATGGACACCGTCGGGAACTGCCAGAAATCGGGCATCAGCCACGGATGCGGATAGGACGACAAACCTTTGCCGTCCACTTCCTGGCGGAAGTTGTCCATCTGTTCCGAGGTCAAGCGGCCCAGCATAAAGGCACGCGCATAGACACCGGGGGCCGAATGTCCCTGCACGAATACCAGATCACCGCCGTGGTTTTCCGACGGGGCGTGCCAGAAATGGTTGTAGCCCACGTCGTACAACGTGGCCGCCGAGGCAAAGCTGGCGATATGGCCGCCCAGTTCTGAAGATTGCTTGTTGGCACGCAACACCATGGCCGCCGCATTCCAGCGCACGTAGGAACGGATGCGATGCTCCAGCTCGTGGTCCCCGGGGGATCGCTCCTCCTGACCGGGCGGGATGGTGTTGATATAAGCGGTATTGGCGCTGTAAGGCAGATAGGCGCCGGAACGGCGTGCCTTCTCGATCAGTTGTTCGAGTATGTAATGCGCGCGCTCGGGGCCTTCTTGCCGAAGGACGCCGTCAAGCGCATCCAGCCATTCATTCGTTTCTTGCGGATCGTTATCCGGAAGTGCTGCCATTGCGTCTACCTTGGGTGAGGTTGAAGTCGCTGCTTTGCGCCGGGACTGCCGTGTTTATGACGCGGCATCCAAGGCGCAAAATTATAACATTGCGACCGCCACGCCCTTGCAAAACGTCATTTGACAACCGGCGGGATACGCCCAAGCAAATAAAACTCGTCGTTGGGGCGCATGTCGATCAAATGCGCCATGCGGTTGGACAGCGCAAAGAACGCGGAAATGCCGCCGATGTCCCAGATGTCTTCCGCACTGAAGCCATGGCCGCGAAGAATTTCATGATCCGCCTCGATCATGGCCTCGGGTGTGCGCGACAACTTGCAGGCGAAATCCAGCATGGCTTTCTGCCGTGGGGTGAGATCGGCCTTGCCACGATGAATCGCCACCTGGTCGGCGATGTGCGGATTTTTCGCGTAGATGCGCAGGATCGCGCCATGCGCGATGACGCAGTACGGGCATTGACTCAAGCCGCTGGTGGCGACCACGATCATTTCCTTCTCCGCTTTCGACAACCCGGAAGGCTTCAGCATCAACGCGTCGTGATAAGCGAAAAAAGCGCGAAACTCGTCCGGCCGGTGCGCCAGGGTGACAAACACATTCGGAATGAAACCGGCCTTTTTCTGCACCTCCAGCATCTTGGCGCGGATGTCCTCGGGCAGGTCTTCGAGTTTGGGGACGGGGTAGGTGCTGATGGGCTGGATAGTCATTTGGGCTGGAGTATGGGAAACTTACCCGCGTTCTCGTAAATCGGCAATGTATCTTTCGCCCGCCAAAGGGTCAACCGCGCGGTCGGCGCAACACTGTTTTGCTATTCAGGCGGGGCGCTGGAAATCGACCCCGCAAAAACAACGCCAACTTAGGTCTGCGCCTTCACATCCAGTTGATGCGCCTTGCGCCCACCGCGGGCCATCGTGGGGCTCTTGAACTGCCCGCCCACCATCAGGCCGGCCATCTCCACCGAGCGTGCCACCAGCGCCTGCGCACCTTCGCGCAATGTCTGCGACTCCCGCACATAGCGCATGTTGTTCTCCATGTCCTCCGCGCTCCAGCCGCGCGAGTGCGCAATGTAGGGGAATTGCGGAAACTGGCAGCCCACTTCGGCAAAAAAACCGAGCATCTGCCCGGCCACGCCCTGCACATTGTCCTGCCCGCCGGTGATGATGAACGCAGCGACCTTGTTTTTCAGCAGATGCTTGTCGGCGATGGTCTCCTGATTCTGGATGCAATTCATGCGCTCGACCATCTTGTAGTACAGACTGCTCGCCCCGCCCCAGCGGATGGGCGTCGCGATTAGCAGCACGTCTGCCCAGTGCACAAAGGCCTCATACACACGATCAAGTTGGTCGTTCGGGTCCATCTGCGTAATCGAGCATGGCCAGGTGCAGGCGCGTGCGCTCTTCGAGTAGAAGCCTTCGCAGGCGCGGAATTTGAGATCATTCAACCGGATCAACTGCGTCTCGCAGCCCAGCGCGGCCTGGGCATGCGCAATCGACACTTCAAGCAGCGCATCGGAAGTGCTGTAGCGCGGATGCTCCGCAGTCATCGCCGTGGTGGAAATGCCCGCCACGCGAATCGGCCCCGGCGCGCGCTTGACCTCGCGCGCGAGCGGATGCGGCGCGTGGGACTTGCGTGTGCGCTTGGTCGCCGGCGTGCGGTTCACCAGCACGCGGCCGCCTTCGACCTTGACCTCGTGCATCGGCACCTTGTCCGCCTCGAAGCCGGGTTCGCCTTCACCGGTGCGGCAATGGAACTTCCAGTAATGCCACGGACAGACGACGTAATTACCGTCCAGACGGCCCTCGCCGAGCGGTCCGCCCGCGTGATTGCAGGTGCCCGAAATCGCGCTGAAGTGGCCTTCCTTGTACACCAGCGCCACGCGCGTAGTCCCGAGCATCACTTGCTGCAAGGGCTGTTTCTTCAGCGTGCCAGCGCTGCCGACGTCGATCCAGTTTGCTTTTTCCACGGAGAGGTTGCCTCATTGCAGTTAAGGGGCCCAGCTCAGGCACCCCGGATTCAGCGAACACACATGAAGACAGACAATACCTTCGGCGGTGTCCGATGGGCAAGGCTAAGGAAAGGATGCTCGGGAAAAATATTTCGAAAGTTTCTCGCCGTCCGCCGCTGGGAATCGGCCAGATGGTGAAGAATTTTCCAGATGCAAACCGTAAGACGGTGCGTTAGAAACAACGTCCGCGCCTGACTCCTTTAGTTCCCGTCTCCTCCATTTAAGAGCTCCGGTAATCGCGCGAATCCTTACCCATTTGTGCCCGTTTGCCCAAAGTGGCATTCGCGCCGACGGCCGCGCAAGCCTGAATTCAGCTCATCATTCGGGCAAAGACCGACCCGAAAAGGCGCCATCACGACGCCAAGGCGCCCAACGAAATTGCGATTGACGATGCGCGGTTGCGGCGATAGATTGACGGTGGACGAAAAAGGGAGTTTGAAATTCCTATACACCCATCGCTGCGCTGAGCGGCATCAAAGGTAAGAGGCTGATGTATAAGCATTCATTAACAGTGTGAACATGGCCAGAAGACGCGCAAATCTAGACCCTTCTACGCTCACGTTGAAACTCGACGGCAACGAAGTTACTGCCGAGCGGTTTGTCAAGAGCGTGTCGGCGTTCGTATCCATTATCAAGGATGTAACAGAAAGCCTCAGCGGAGAAAAAAACGGAATCAAGTGGATTGTGTCTGTTGAGAAGGGCAGCACCTTACTGCACTTTACCCCTAGGCCAGTGAAAGTAACTCCAGCTATGGCTCAATCCGCCATACGAGCGGTCACGAATGGCTTTCGTGAAATTGAAGAAAATGCAGGGCGCCCCAGTTACTGGTCTGATTCGTCCTTGAAGAACGCAAAGGAAATCTCCAGTGTTTACACCCCAGATGACAATGCGCTGGGCACCATTAGCGTGTTGGGTAATGGCGCGAGCGCTGCGAGAGTGACCAATACTACCGGCGCAAACGTTGATTCTATAGTCGGCACTGAGCGCCGCGCCTTTGGCACGGTGGAGGGAAGGCTCAGGGCGGTGACCGAAAGTGGCGGGATACATGTTGTGGTTCAAGACCCTATTACGCACGCCAATATTCGATGCTTCATTGAAGAGTCGGATGTAGATCGATTTGTTGGCGCATTCAGAAAGCGCGTTTCCGTCTATGGGGAAATTCGGTATGGCAGAGATGGCACGCCATTGAGCATCAAAGCGGCAGATTTGCGGGTGATGCGAGATTCCACGAAGTTACCGACCATCAAAGAAATTACGGGTATCTACGCTTAGTGCATGAGTGACCGATATTGGGACTCTGGTTGTTTCATGGCGATTTTCAACAATGAGACTGAGCGCGTTGAAAATTGTAAGTCTGTCCTGTACGCCGCCGAGCGCGGCGAACTGCGCATAGTAACTTCCGCACTCACGCTGACAGAGGTAATAAAGATAAAAGGAAAAGCATTGTCTGCCGATGCGGAGGATCGCATTCGCGCATTTTTCGAGCATGAATGGTTAATCGTGCGTGACGTTGATAGATTCATCGCTGAGCAAGCTAGAGACTTCATCTGGAAGCACAACCTGCAACCATATGACTCCATCCATCTAGCAACGGCTTATCGAATGAAGCTACTACATTTGGATACGTATGACCGTGCCGACTTGGGTAAACTGGATGGCAAAGTGGGTTCTCCATTGATGAAAATAGGTGAGCCACCGCTTATTCCGTATCAAAGGGAACTACCTGAAATTCCGTCGGGCGAAAAGAAATCGGCGCCACCGCGTATAAAGGTTAGGCGCAGTAAGTTGCTATCCAAAAAAGCGAAAGCAAAGACCGAATAGGCTCTAACCAAGAAGAAACAACAAAACCAGAAAAGCTGACAGGCCTTGCAGCTTACGCCGAAGAAAGAGTGTCGTTCGATTCCGTAATATGGCAGATTCTCAAAGCCAAGCCGATTCATCGCGTTGCTAAAAAATCGATGCCGGTCAAACGGTCGGGTGCGCTCGTCATCGTGATCCACAATCGCGCCTTGAGAATTTCAGGATGCCGCTTGACCACTTTGATCGCCTGCGACGGGTGCACGAACATGCCTTTAACCTTTGTCGTTCGATCGGCGCTGCCCATCCAGCCCTTGATGTGCTGGTCGATGCGCCCACATGGGCTGATGCCGACGGCTTTGGCGGACAGCTTCGCGGGTAGCGAAGAGGTGCGCCGTCGGATCAGCGATGATCATTCCGCCGATTTGGATCTTGCCCACCTGTCTGAGGCCGCCGACGAAAACCATCTTCTTCGCCAGATCGTGCTCGACGGCGGACTGAAGGTAACGTCTAAGTATCGTCATGCGCGCCTCCGAAAGTACCAGTGTGATTTTACCCAGACCTGAAATTACACGTGAGTGCTTTAAGGTGCGGGTGGCTTGGCCCGATCATCGGCCGAATTGACCGGCTGATTTTGTAGTCAGTCTTCCGCTGCGCGCCTCTCGGCCGCGCAGCGATTGCCCGGCTCGCCGTGAAGTTGCACTAATCGTACTTGCGCAAATCCTCAATCACTTTGCCATCGTTGGGCAGCGAGCCGATATCCGCGAACTCGATTTCCCCGCGCAGCTTGCAGGTATCTCGCACGCTCGCCGCTATCCCCTGCGCCAGAATGTCGCTGCGGTTGCGCACTTCGCAGTGCAGGGTCATGCGGTCGTTGCGCTCGGCGTCATGATCGACGGTCAGTCGGGCTCTGATGATTTCCGGATGGCGTTTCACGACTTCGTTGACCTGAGAGGGATGCACGAACATGCCTTTGACTTTGGTGGTCTGATCGGCGCGGCCCATCCAGCCCTTGATGCGCATGTTGGTGCGCCCGCAAGGGCTGATGCCCACCGCCTTGGCCGACAGATCACCGGTGGCGAAACGGATCAGCGGGTATTCGCTGCTTAGCGTGGTGACGACGACT
>JANLTJ010000251.1:0-11526 GCA_031362885.1 Betaproteobacteria bacterium | reverse complement strand
ATCGGCCCGCTCCAACCAGTCATTTCGGGACTGCAACCTTCACGGCAACTGCCACTACGCCATTCCACCTCGCTTGCTTTCGTGCCTACGCATCAAGCAACCTGTTACCAGATCACCTGCAAGGCTCGATACTCGGCCTGTAGCTAGCAGTTACCGAGGCGGGACTTCCACCCGCTAGAAAGTGCGACATTGCCATGCCGCAACCAAGACCTGACACCTGCTCGTGACACCTGCACATGACAAATGCGCACGGTTTGTCATTGCCGAGGCAGCGGGAATCGCCGTATTGCAAGGAAAACTGATTCCCGTTTTTGCGGGGTAATCATTCTCCCGGTGTTTCCTCAGGTCAGAAAATCCAGATAGCGGGAAACGCCAAAGTTGCCGATATTAGGCAGCACGTCCGGCATTCTGAAATCAGGAACGCCGAACCAGCGTGCCAGGGTTGCCGCGTACTGGTCGACCGAGGTGGTGGGCAGCAGGCTGCCCTGCCCGATGTCGTCGTTTGTGTTGAAAGTCACCTGCGGGAAGCTGCCGTAGATATTGCCTCCCTGCACCGCGCCACCCAACACAATGTGATGGGCGCCCCAACCGTGGTCGGAGCCATCACCATTGCTGGTCAGCGTACGTCCAAAATCCGACGCGGTGAACAAGGTCACGTTATTTTCCATCCGGAGCTGCTGCAACCATTGGTAGAAGACGCCGATCGCGGCATTGACCGTTTGCAAGCGAAGATTGTGTTCATCGATCAGAAAATCGTGATTATCGAAGCCGCCCAGACTCACAAAAAACACCTGCCTGTTGGCGGCGATGGCGCTGCGCGCTGCAATCATGCGGGCGACCACGTTCAGTTGCGAAGCCAGGCCGTTGCCGGCAGGAATCGGGACGTTGAATGTGCTGGCCGCGGGTAGACTCGAAGACAGCAAGGCATTGGCGTTTACCGAACGCGACACCATCTGACTGTATTGATTCTCGAGCAAGTGCGAGCTGGTGCGCATGATCACCCGGCGATACGCGGCGCCGGCTGTTGCCGAGCCGAACAGGTTGCCGGACAGCGCGTTGATGGCCGTGGAGCCGTTGGAACCGACCTGGTACTGGATAACTTCCTGCCCGGAGAGGAACACGGCGTTGCCGGACGCGGAAATGCAGGTGAAGGTGGTCAGTCCGTTTTGCGCGGCAAGCAAATCGCCCATCCTCCCGCCCCACCCCAGTTGGGCTCCCTCGCCGATCGGAGTGTTCGCCTGCCAGGCCGACTGCTGGTCGTTATGCGAGAACAACTTCGGCGGCAGGGGCACCGATCCATTGCGGTATTGGATTCTGGTGGTTGGGACCACCAGCGGACCGACATTCGCAACAACGGCCAGTTTCCCCAGGTCGTAGAGAGACTTGAAAGAAGTCAGTGCCGGGTGAAAGGCGAAAGGCCGCCCGCCCTGTGAAGCCACCGGCGCGGTGGCGGTGGGAATCAGGGCGTCACGTGAAAACGAGATCGATTGGCGAGCCGCGACGTAGGCGGCGTGCTCCGTCGGGTCGAAGGGCATGATCGTGTTGGTGTGGTCGTTGCCCCCGAATAGGAACAAACAGACGATCGCCCGATATTCGGGGACCGTCTGTGCGACGGCGGCGCCAATGGTGGCCAGATTGAGCGCGAAGGGCGCGCCGGCACCGGCGATAGACAAGGCCGATGCCCGTTTGACAAATTCGCGTCGTGACAGTTTGCTGGTCATCGTGGATCTCCTATTTCTGAACCAGGAATTCAGGTGACGAAAGTGCAAACAGCGTGGCCAGATACACTCGATTCTGCCGGCCCGGTGTGGGATTGGCCGCGTTGATTTGCACCGAGTTCACCGCTTCCCGGATAGCGCTGCGGGTTTCGGCACTCAAGGTGCCGTAGGTGAGCAGCAGATCGATGCGATCGATCAGTCTGTCAGGGTCGTTTGCCAGTGCCAGCTCAAAGGTGTAATCCGGCTGGATATCGCGCGGGTTATTGCTTCCCACGCCGGACTGCACCGCGGACCGCATCAGGTTTGCGTAGCCGACCACCGAGGTTTCATGAATGATCTGGAACTCCGGTGCCACCATGTTCGCCGCGGCGATGGCGGTATTGGGCGGGACGTATCCCGGACGGTAGAAATTGAATACCGATGGCGAACGCATTGGGGATTGGCCAAGCGAGCTGGCCGTATCGTCGGTTACACCGAGCAGAAAATCGCCGCTCCTCGACCTCGCGTTAAAGGCTCGCATCCACGCACTTAGTCGCAGCACGGGCTCGCGGACCTTTCCGAAAGTCGGATCGGCAAGCTTCGCCATGTCTCGCGCCTCTTCGTCGAGCAGCACTGCGGCGATCGTTGCCCGCAGATCGCCACGCTGGCCGCTGCCGATCGTCCAACCGTTCATCCAGGTGAAGCGTCCTGTAGTGAAAGCCTGGGACACCCGAGCGACATAAGCCGCACTCGGGTTGCTGGTCACCAGACGCTGAATCAGCTGGCGGCCGAAGAACGGCGCGACGTTCGGATGGTCGGACAGTGTGTCAAGCGCAATGCGCAGACTTGTCCTTGGGTCGGCCGTGGACTGCGCGCGGATGGTGTTGCCCAGAAAGGTCTTCTCCGAAGTGGAGTGAAACTCAGGATAGTCCTGCATTGGCAACACGTCGCGATTTGGGTCGGGTGAGGGATTGTTGTTGCCAAAAAAGCGCCCGTCCTGTTTGTCCGGTCCGGTCCAACTGAAACCGGTGAACACCCGGGAAATCCCCACGATGTCTTCATGGGCGTAGGTCTCGATTGGTTGACCGTTCGACATGACCAACGACCCGTCCGGATTCAAGCGATACAGTCCGATGGAAAACAGTTGCATCACTTCGCGCGCGTAATTCTGATCCGGAATCCGGTTGCCGGACTCCTTCTGATTGCGCAGATGCGAAAGATACAGACCCATCATCGGATGCAGAGTCACTGCTTCCAGCAAGTCGCGGTAATTGCCGAATGCCTGACGGCCAAGCATGTCGAGGTAGGACGCCACACCTCGCCGATGTTCCGACACCGCGTCACTTTGCAGGGACACCACGAATATCTGCGACAGCGCGAATGCGACGCGCTGGCGCAACTGATCCTGCGCGGTAGCGGCCTGTTTCCAGAAGGTGTTCATCACGTGCGAGTCCTGCGGTCCTTCGCCAGCCGGAAGTCCCGCAATCACACTGACCAGAAAAGACTGGTGCGCGGAGCCGCCTGCCAATTCCATCTGTTGTTCGAGCCAGCGCGGATAACCGTTTGCACTGACATAGTCGATCGAACTCTGATTGGCGCCCATGCTCGCCTGCGCGAGAAAACGCGAGGCCTCCGGCTGTGTGGTCGGAACCACGGCAGCCGTGGGGCCGCTGGGTGCGGCCGATGTCCCATTGCCGCTCCCATCGCTGCTCCCACCGCTGCAAGCGCCAAGCGCCAGCGCCACCAGGGTGATGAAAAAGACGTTACGCAGACCGCGCCCGATCCCGATATCTCTGCCAATTTGTATGGCTGTCGCGTCCACAGCGTCGAAGCGCAAAAAGGGTCGCATCGTTCACCTCATGGCGGTTATGAACTATTCACATTCCAGAAAACGGCATGCCGAAGACTTTCAGCGGACCCGTTTTTCTGGTGTCGCTGCATCTCTGCCCACAAATATATTCGCCCATCACAATTACAAAACAAAGATATTTTTTCCGGATTTTTAAGTTCGGAGTTAGACGAAATGCAGGTGTCGCCAGATGGTGTCGGCGATCACTTCTGACGTGGTTGATTTTTTTCGATTGTCGTTTTCTGGCGACGTTTTTCTCGACGAAATTTTTCTTGAGATTGTCGTGAATCAGCGTCGCCCCCGGAAGCGCGATTTCAGGCGACTTCTCCGTTTTTCTGTTTTTCGAACGCGTTGGAATGAATAAAATCACTCGACGGTTGCGCGAATTGCGGAGCCAGATGAATGCCTGGTGACAACTACAAACTCAAAAAAATCAGGCAAACAAACCTGCTAAGCAAGCTCCTCTACCCGCGTTTCGCAAGTGGTAGATCACATATCGCGGCGCTTCGCGAGATCGTAGTGACGGCCGTGGTGCAAGGTGGCGGGCTTGTTCCGCTCACCAGAGCGCCCATGCAGCAGGTGTGGCAACAAACGAGTTCACACCGAGTGGCGTGTTCCACCGGTTCGGAAATCAGCACCCGTTCCCCGGGTACGGTCATGGCGGCGGTAAGATTGCCTTGTGCCGTTTCAATGTCCTGATGACAGGATTGGATCTGTCGCCATGCGTGAATTGCCCAGTTGCAGCGCTCGCAGACTTGCGTCAGGACGTCGAGCCGGATCTGCCGGTCAGAAGTCGGTCCGAGAATTTCGCTGGTAAAGCGTCCGGGTGGGTGATGTAGCGGCATAGCTGTTCGATGCCTTGGCGCTCATGCGCCTCACTGCGCACGCCCGCGTGCAGGCTGAATCCGTGGGCATCGGCGCACAGCTTTGCGGGGCGAGTGAGATTTGTTGTGATGGGTTTCACCCATCCTACGGGGGATGCGCTTTGCAGGCTCAACACTTTGCGCCCTGCCCTTGGCCCGGCTGCAATACGGTAACTGGTTGAGGCCGCTTGCAGCGGCGCCATCACGTTGTCCGGATCAATGTCGCCGGTGCGCGCCAGGTAGACGATGCCGTCTTCTTCGATCAGGTGGCCCAGGCGTGTCAGTAGCCTCATGACGCGGCGGATGATTTTGTGGAGCAGCGTTTGCAGTTGGGCCTGAGCGGGGGCGCTGGCCTCGGTGAACCGCGGCGCGCTGCCTTGCGCGACGCTTTGGTAAACGCCGTCGAGCACCAGGGCGCGCAGGTGGGTGTTCAGGTTGGCCGCCGAGCCAAAGCGCTGGATTAGGGTGATGGCGCCGCTGGCGGCGTCATCTCGCTTGACGCCGGTTTGTTTGATGAGATGCGTGTGAATCGCGCGGTGCAGGATACGCAGCACCGGCGTCAGCAGTGCGGGATGCACGGCGAATAGGCTACGCAGCGGGATCGGAAACGACAGCACCCACTGGCGCACCGGCACGCGTGGCAGGATGTTGTCCACCAGATACGCTGCGGTCTCCGCCATTCTGCGCGTGCCGCACGACGGGCAGATGCCGCGCCGCTTGCGCCCCGAAGGGAGTCCCCTTGGGGGGGCAACTGAACGCCACCAACGGGTCGCGCGTGCAGGTGTCGCAGGTTAGACGCAGGAATCCATTGGCAAGGATGCCGCAGTCAAGATAGGCGTCGAATTCGTCTTTCACGAACTGGGGCAAACCCGTGCCGCCGCTGGCATGGTCTACTTCGGCGGCGAAGGTTGCGTAGTACTCGCGCACCAGCCGGTAGAGCGGGGTTTGTTCGGGGCGGCGGCGTTGGTAGTGCGGCGTAGTTGCAGCCGCTTCGCGCAGGCGGGCTGCCCGCATGGGGGTATATGTAGGGTGTTTGAGTGGCTAGTATTATATACAGCCGTATACCTGCGTGGCCTCGGTGCCAGGCGCGCCACCGTGTTAGCATTCTTAGCATTCCCTGCCCATGAAGAATCAAGCGCGGAGGACATGGAGAACAATATGCGCTATGTGCGGGAGTCGCGCACGCTGCACGAAGGTGCGCAGGCGCTGGTGGCGCGCTCCGTGGAGATGGCCGCCCTGATGGTGGGCAGGCAGTTCAAGAGCCCCGCTGTGAAGGCGCAGACATAGGCTGGCGTTGCGGGGGCTTCAGGCTCTCGCTCATGAGGGCGTGGGCATCCGCGCTGTGATCGAGGCCCAGGACGTGGCCGCATTCGTGCAGCAGCAGATACCCAAGCCAGCGCAGCTCGCGCTCGCGCTATCGTGATGGACATCGAACGTAGTTTGGGCTTCGACCCAATAGACCGTGAGTTCGAGAAGCTCGGCTACGACATCGAAAGTCGGACCCCAGGCAGCGGCAAGCTGCGCTTCATTGAGGTCAAAGGGCGTGTCGAGGGCGCCGCCACGATTACGGTAACCAGAAACGAGATTCTGTACTCGTTGAACAAACCAGAGGCATTCTCGGTATCGTTGAATTTCTGCCGGACGACGCACATCGCGTGCACTACCTTCGGCAGCCGTTTCAGCGCGAGCCGGACTTTGGGGTGACCAGCGTGAACTACGACTTTGCCGAATTGTTGGCTAGAGCGGAAGCGCCAATAGGACAGCGTTTCGAATGAGAGGTGAAGCACCAGAATTTAGCGAAAAAAAGCGAAAGTCATCCTTAAACCTCATATTGTTAGAAATATCATTGATAAATTGCTATTTATGCGCAAGAATGGACGATAGATTCACTATTCAAGGAATCTGTCGCCATGTTCGTTGAGTTCAGTGCCACCAATTTTCGCTCCATTCGGACGCGCCAGACTCTTAGCATGGTTGCAAGTCCGGACGCAAAGCATCTTCAGCAAAATGTCATTTCCCGCAAGGGCAACGAACTGCGCCTGCTTCGTTCGGTGGTCATTTATGGGCCGAACGCAGCGGGCAAGAGCAATCTCCTGCGCGCTTTGGAAACCTTGCGGGTACTCGTTCAGAGTTCCGCCACAGGGATTCAGGAGGGCCAGCGTCTGCCGGTCATGCCGTTTCTGTTTTCCAAACTCACAGCCGAGCAGCCCTCTGAGTTCGAAGTTATTTTCATCGCTGACGACGGCGTACGCTATCACTATTGTTGCGTCGTGAGCGCTGAGCGCGTCCACAAGGAATGGCTGGTTGCGTATCCGCGTGGCCGTTCGCAGCGTTGGTTTGAGCGTGAATTCGACCCCAAGACCAAAACCTATGACTGGTGGTTCGGTCCGAATTTCAAAGCAGAACGTGCAGAGCGCAAGGTTTGGCAGGAATTCACGCGTGCCAATTCGCTATTCATCTCGACGGCAATCCAGCTCAATAACGAGCAACTCAGACCAATTTTTACCTGGCTGACGCAAAAACTCATCGTACTGATTCCCGGCACCGGGGTTGATTTCAATCCACTGTTGAGCCTTGAGCTCCTTCGCGAAGACAGCGGCAAGGAAAAGATCATGCGGTACATGCGCGCTGCGGATATCGGTATCGACCGGCTGGAATTGCTGGAAGAAGACTTGGCTGCACAAACATCAGGTGCCGCGCTGTCGCCTGGCGCTGTGCGCTTGCACCTGGAAGTCGGTATTCAACCGGGAGTCCCACTGCCCGCGCCAAAACGCCTGCGTGTCCTTACGTGGCATAAACGCAGTGATTCCGGCGAGGAAGTTCCGCTTGATATTAGCGACGAGTCTGACGGAACGCGAAAATTATTTGAATTCACCGGCGGCTGGTTGCGCGCGCTCGAATGGGGCGCTACATTGTTCGTGGACGAACTCGATCGAAGCCTGCACCCGCATATGACGCGTTTCCTCGTGGGGCTATTTCACAGCCGCACCAACGACAAGAACGCGCAGTTGGTTTTTACAACGCATGACACGACGCTCCTGGACACCGAGCTGCTCCGGCGGGATCAAATTTGGTTCGTGGAAAAGGATAAACAACGTTCGTCACATTTTTATTCGCTGCTCGACTATTCTCCACGCAAAGTAGAGGCTCTGGAACGCGGCTATCTCAAAGGCCGCTATGGGGCTATTCCGTTTATCGGCAACATTGGGGCCTGACGAATGGCCCGGATCTCGAAATTGCGAGGCAGCGGATCGTTTCACCGCAGACCCGGGCAGAAACCGCCGCGATCCATCACCCTCGTTGTTTGCGAAGGAGAAACCGAACAAGAGTATTTCGACGTCGCGCGAATTCATTACGGGCTGACGAATGCGGAAGTCATCATTGCGGACAATACGGTCGGATCAGCTCCAATCAGCGTTGTCGAATGCGCTGTACGCAGGAGCAAAGAACCTGGCGGCTACGACAAGATATTTTGCGTCTTCGACCGAAATGGCCACGTGAGTTTTGGTGAGGCGCGCGCGAAAATAAAGGGTATGACTGACCGAAAAAAGAAACCACTGCCTATCGAAGAGGCGATTTCCATTCCTTGTTTTGAGGTGTGGGTGCTGCTCCACTTTGAAAGAACTGATGCGCCATTCGAACGTTGTGCAAGCGTGATAGACCGTGTTCGTGCTTATCTTCCGGGTTACGAGAAGGCCGATAGGGGGATCGCCCGACAGGTCATTGCAAAGGTTGAAACGGCAATTGCCAATGCTGAATGGCTGGAAGCCCGTGGCGGAGAAAATGCCTACAACCCCTATACCTCTGTCCACCATGTACTCCGACATTTCGGTGCTGTCGCTGGCGAGGTAGCAGTATGACCCAAAGGAAAAGACTTATTGAAGTGGCCCTCCCGCTGAAAGCCATCGACAAGGCCAGCGCACGAGAGAAGTCGATCCGGCATGGGCATCCGATCACACTGTACCTGTGGTGGGTGCGCCGGCCTCTGGCAGCGGCACCTTCCGTTTCCTAATTCGACGAGAGTCACACTCGACCATGCCCAGTACCCACTCCGGCAAGTCGCTTCGCGAACAGCTCGCACCCATGAGTGCGGCGTTGCATGAAGGGCGGGCGCGAATTCAACCGGTTTGCCAAGTCAACCTGCGGCTAAAACCTGGAAAGTACGGCGATCGATTTCAAGACACGGTCAGGGATATTCTGCGCTGGATGAACAATCGAGCCGGAAAGGAACTTCCCAGTGAAGCATGGGCAATGAAATCCTTCGAGATGAATGACGTCGGGGCGCAGCGTACGGCAGCGATCGGCATTACCGATCCGCTCTATTGGGCAGCCCGCCTTGACGACGCGGATAAACACGTTGCACGAAGGACCTGGATTACGGAAATTGGGATTGGCCTAGATACCAATAAGGATGTTATTTTCGGTACGCGTCTCATTTGCGCTGCGCGCGGAGAGAATCCTCCGTTTGAGCCAACAGTGCCGGGTTTTGTCCGCAGTATTCTTTCGGCTGGCCTTTGTGAACTCGACGGTCATCTGGCTGACGGCAAGCCCCGTATGGTCACTACCGAAACCGACGCAGATTGGCTTGTGCGGCTCTTGGAGCAAAAGGGACGCACAGGCGATGTGATCGTCCTTGCGCACCAGGAAGAAGACGGTAATGCACCGCAGACAGTAACAAGCGCGCCCCGTATAGCACAACGACTTCAAGGCATAGCGCACGTCGTTGTTCTTTCCTCCAGAGGCAGCTTTGAACTGACAAACCGGGTCGGAAAAGAGCTTTCGGTGTTCAGGCAAGCCGTGAGGACATATCGGCCCGGATTTCGCTCATGGCTGGACGAGCCGGGACGCCATCCACTGGCTATGCCGGCAAGAATTCAGACTTGGGCGAACGGCGGGGCAACGGCCTTTGAATCGGAGCTATGTGCCCGTGCGATTACCAATTCCGCCTATGTTTCCAGCAGGGACGAGCGCCTGCCGCCGTTTACACAAGTGCGGCAGATTTCGGCCAAACTGGAAAGAGATGCAGCGCGCCAAGGGGGCGCATCCGACGCAGAAATGCTGAGAATGTTCGAAGAAGACAATCAGCGGCTTGCAACAGAAATTCAAGAGCAGCGGGAAGAATCCGATCAGTTGCTGAAAGAGGCAGAGCGCGAGCGTGACATTGCCACTGAACGTGCAAATGAGGCAGTCGCTCAGGGCATGCTCGCAGCCGATCGTATTCGACGGCTTGAACAACGACTGGCGGAACTAAATGACAAATCCGTCGAAGCGACGATTCCGGAAGACCTCGCGGTATTTGGAGATTGGTGCAAGGAACACTTGGCAGGCGCGGTCGTTGTTCACAACCGGGCGTACCAAGGCGCCAAGAAATCCGAATTTCACGATCCGTCGTTTATATACCGTGCTCTCCTGATAATGCGCGATCAGTATTTGCCTATGCGCATTCACGGCGGCGCAGACCGTCAGGAAGCCTACAAGAAAGCGCTTGCAGATCTTCGTGTTGAAGAGAGCGCGACTGGGGATGATGCAAGGTTTGAAGGCGACGTGTACACCGTGCAGTATCAAGGGCGGCCAAGGCTGCTTGATCGGCATTTGAAGGCTGGTAACTCACGCGAACCGAGATTCTGTTTCAGGATGTATTTTTTCTGGGACGATGAGTCTCAAGTAGTCGTGGTTGGTTGGCTTCCCTCCCATCTTGTAAACCGCATGAGTTAGTGCGGGATCAAAATAAAAAGTCACATGTCCGTCAAGCAAAAGAAAAAACTCATCGAAGTCGCCCTCCCACTCGAAGCCATCAACAAGGCCAGCGCACGCGAGAAGTCGATCCGACATGGGCATCCGAGCACTCTGCATCTGTAGTGGGCGAGGCGGCCGTTGGCGGCGGCGCGGGCGGTGATCTTTGCGCAAATGGTGGACGACCCATCGGCGCATCCGGACCGGGTATAGGACTTTCAAACCACCTTTTTTGCATAACTGCCAATGTATCTGCATAACTGCTGCATAACCGCCAATGTATCCGCCACCCCGCCAGCAGTCAATCACGCATAATTTTCCGCCACGGCCATCGTTTCGCCGCGCGATTGGTCTCGAATCAGGCTAAGTTCGCCTGCAAAACCACCCTCGCGCGAGCTACAGCCGCGCGGCTGCCTCGGCGCTCTTAAAATCCGCCGATTCTCGAGCCGTCTCGAACAAATCCACCGGCCGCGCGGCTGCGCGTGGCGGCGGCTGTGCCGCCAACCCCAGATGCGTGAGTATCTTCTCGAGCACCGCAGGCTCCTCAATCACGGCAATGAGCTTCAACTTTCCCCCGCACGCGCAACGTTCAATATCGATGTCGAACACGCGCTTAAGCAACCGCGCCTACGTCATACGCACCGCTTTGCTGTGTGCGTGTTCGCAATCACCCTCGCCTGTTTGTTGCGCTGGCACGGGCACCACCTGTGACCTCAATTTGGCATTCGGCGCCAGCACCCCATGAAACCGGATCAGGTGCAGCCGCGGGCGCGGCACCAGTGCGGCGAGCCGCTGCATGAATTCCATCGGTGTCAGCACGATGTGCATCGTGCCGTTGCGCCATGCAGTCTTAAGTTTGAGCACCACGTTGCCTTCGCGTTTCACGCTCAATCGTTCGTTGGAAATCGCCGGGCGGCCGAAGAGCTGCGAAAGTACTGCTCCCCCACTCTGCCTTTCTACTCCTGCTGTCATGCGTCAGCAGAGTGCCCATCGCAACGATTGTCACCAGTCCGTCCGGAAACCGTCCGGTGATGTGCCCGTTACACGACAGGCCTGGAAAGCCCACCCTGAGTTGCAACCGGTAGCGGCCTGCCTGCCGCGACAGGTACGGCACGGGCTGACGCGCTGGAGGCCTTCACCGTGCGGCCCGGGAGTCTGTACTATCCGATAGTCGCCTTGACGGCGCGAATTCTTGCGTCGTGGGCGTCCCTGAAATGATGTGTGCTTAAGGAACAATGATGGATCTGGCCAAACGACTGGAAAATTGCTACGCCGCCGCGGTACACGACGTGTTGCGCGCCATGGGTCACGGCAATTGCGTGCTGCCGCACACCATCAAACCGCTGGACCCGGCGAAGAAACTCGCGGGCGAGATTTATACGGT
>JANLTJ010000232.1:0-87769 GCA_031362885.1 Betaproteobacteria bacterium | reverse complement strand
TCGCGCTGCGCCCAGAGGATGCGACCGGCGGCAACCTGCGCGTGCTCACCGGCAAATCCGGACGCCTCAGAATCATCCCGGTCGTGCCCGCGCTGCGCCCCTGGCTCAAGCTCCTGCCCATCGGCCTGCACGCCTCGACGCTCTCCCACGCCGTCGCGCGGGCGATGCCAGGGGTGCGATTCCACGACCTGCGCCACTCCTGCGCGAGCCTGCTGGTCAACGCCGGCGTCGATCTCTATACCATCGGGCGCATCCTCGGCCACTCCCAGCCCAGCGTCACCCAGCGCTACGCGCACCTGGCGCTGGCGACGCTGAAAAAGGCGATGCGGAAGATGTGATGCACGCGAAACGGAGCGCTCTGGCTACACTCAGATTACACCGGGCCGCCGAGTCTGGAAATGGTCAGATTCGACTAACCCACTGAGTTATCTGTCGAAATTTGGTGGGCCCGGTCGGACTTGAACCGACGACCAAAGGATTATGAGTCCTCTGCTCTAACCAACTGAGCTACAGGCCCGTTTGCAAACGGTGCGGCACAAAAATGGCCGGGCGACGAGCCCGGCCATTTTATTTCCCTTGTGGGGAAAAGTCCTAATTGTTGTCGAGAAAGCTGCGCAGCCGCTCGGATCGCGACGGGTGGCGCAATTTGCGCAAGGCTTTGGCTTCGATCTGGCGGATGCGTTCGCGGGTCACGTCGAATTGCTTGCCGACTTCTTCCAGCGTGTGATCGGTATTCATTTCGATACCGAAGCGCATGCGCAGCACCTTGGCCTCGCGCGGCGTCAGGGTATCCAACACTTCCTTGGTGGCGTCACGCAGACTGGTGTAGACCGCGGCGTCCGACGGTGCCATGGTGGCCTGATCCTCGATGAAATCGCCGAGATGGGAATCATCATCGTCTCCGATGGGCGTTTCCATGGAGATGGGCTCTTTGGAGATCTTCAGAATCTTGCGGATTTTCTCCTCGGGCATTTCCATTTTCACGGCCAGCGTCGCGGGATCCGGCTCCTGTCCGGTTTCCTGCAGGATCTGGCGCGAAATCCGGTTCATCTTGTTGATGGTCTCGATCATGTGCACCGGAATGCGGATGGTGCGCGCCTGATCGGCGATCGAGCGCGTGATGGCCTGCCGGATCCACCAGGTCGCATACGTTGAAAATTTGTAGCCGCGGCGATATTCGAACTTGTCCACGGCTTTCATCAGTCCGATGTTGCCTTCCTGGATCAGGTCGAGGAATTGCAGACCGCGGTTGGTGTACTTCTTGGCGATGGAAATCACCAGACGCAGATTGGCCTCGGTCATTTCGCGCTTGGCGCGCCGGGCCTTGGCCTCGCCGGTGGACATCTGGCGATTGATCTCCTTCAGGTCCCGAACCGGCAGGCCAATGCGCTTCTGAAGATCGATCAGTGACTGCTGCTGCTCAAGGATTGCCGGCGCAAAACGCGTAAGAACTTCGCTGTAAGGTTTGCGCGCATTGACTTCGCGTCCGACCCAGTTCAAATCTTCCTCGTTGCCCGGAAAGGTCTTGATGAAATATACGCGCGGCATCGCCGCCTTCTCGACGCACAACTCCATGATCGCACGCTCGTAACTTCGAACTTCTTCCACCAGCGCGCGCAATCCGTCGCTCAAGGCTTCGACTTGTTTGGCGGAAAACCGGATATACATCAGTTCGGCGGAAATCTGCTCCTGGATCTTGAGGTAAGGCCGGCTGCGCGAACCGCCCTTGGCCAGGGTCTTGATCATCTTGCTGTACAGAATGCGCAGTTTCGCAAAACGTTCAAGTGAGTCTGTCTTGAGTTGCAGCAGCGCCGCAGTCTGAGCTGCGCCGCCATCGTCTTCCTCTTCTTCCGCGTCTCCCAGGTCTTCCGCAAGCTCCTCTTCGGAAATTTCCTCGGCAGGCACCGCTTCCGGTGCGTTCGGGTCGATCAGTCCATCGACCACTTCGTCGATGCGCATTTCTTCACGTTCAATCTTCTCGGCAAGATGCAGAATTTCGGCGATCGTTGTTGGACAGGCGGAAATCGCCTGAATCATGTGCTTCAAGCCGTCTTCGATGCGCTTGGCAATCTCAATTTCGCCTTCACGCGTCAGCAATTCCACGGAACCCATTTCGCGCATGTACATCCGGACCGGGTCGGTCGTGCGGCCGAATTCGGAATCTACCGTGGACAGTGCCTGCTCGGCTTCTTCAACCACGTCTTCGTCCGGGACGACGGCCGGCGTGGTCTCGTTCATCAACAGGGTTTCCGCATCCGGGGCTTCATCGTAGACCTGGATGCCCATATCGTTGATCATGCTGATGATGTTCTCGATCTGCTCGGCATCCAGCATGTCGTCGGGCAAGTGATCGTTAATCTCGGCATAGGTCAAATAGCCCCGCTCCTTGCCCAGAACGATCAGGTTCTTCAGACGCATGCGCCGGGCTTCAGCATCGATCGGCTGCTGAACCTGAACCTGCTCCTTCTTCTGATCTTTGCGTTTTTCCCTGGCCATGATCCTTAATTCCCTCGAAAACAATCGCTTATGAACAGCCCCACAAAAAAACCGGGCAAAAAGAACCGCGAATTATACCGGACTCACCCGGGCGTTTCATTCGCTGCACCCTGCTGAAGACGGCGATATTGCTCTTTTTCTTCGGAGGTCCAGCTCTGCCGCTTGCTCTTTTCCAGCAACATGGTGATGCGAACGTGACGAAAGCGATCAATCAGCTTTCCCCAGGCACCGACAAATTCGGTGCTTAACGCCTCCTGATCGTGCTGTTCCCACTTCAAGCTGCCCGTCTCGATCTCGCGGGCAAGCATCTCAAACATGCCGCCGCGAAAATGCTCGGCAACGCTGCGTAGATTGGTCTCGCGCACGCAAAGCTCAAGTACTTGCGACAGCAGGTCAAGCTCGGCCAGTGGCAGGTCCACCGACGCAAGATCGGAATTCTCACGAAGCCGATTCGAATCCGCCAGTGCCGCAAGCTTGGGCTGAAATGCCAGCATTTCCAGAAGTGCCCGGATCAATGAAGGCCTGATCGATTCGCGGCGCTCGAAGACCTGGCTACGAGCAACGGATTTGATCTCAAAGCTGCGATCCAGTTCGGCATGCGACATGCCGGCGGCCTCGGCGATCTGCTTGCGCAACATCAACGACAGCATGGGCGCGGGCACCTGTCTGACCAGCGGCTTGATCTCTTGCAGGAATTTGGCCCGCCCCTCCGCCGTGCGCATGTCCGTGCGCGAAGTCATTTCCTGCAGCAACACTTCCGACAGCAGAGGCGCCGCGTCGAGAAGTTGTCCGAACTTGTCCTTGCCATGCGCGCGCACAAAACTGTCCGGATCGTGTTCCGCGGGCAGGAATAGAAAGCGCACCTGCTTGCCGTCCTGTAACTGCGCGAGACTGTTCTCGAGGGCGCGCCAGGCCGCGCGACGTCCCGCCGCATCGCCGTCAAAGCAGTAGATGACGTTGTCGGTCTGCCGGAGCAGTTTCTGAACTTGCCACGGAGTTGTTGCCGTCCCAAGGGTCGCCACCGCATAGCCAATCTCGTATTGCCCAAGGGCAACGACGTCCATATACCCTTCAACAACCACTACGCGCGCAGCGTCACGGATCGCGCCTCTGGCCTGAAACAGGCCATAGAGTTCGCGGCCCTTCTCGAACAGCGGTGTTTCCGGCGAATTGAGGTATTTCGGTTCCCCCTGATCAATCACGCGTCCGCCGAAACCGATCACGGCTCCGCGCTGGTTGTAGATCGGAAACATGATGCGATCGCGGAAGCGGTCATAACGTCTGCCCTCCTCGCTGGCGATCACCAGCCCGGCTTCCGTCAGCGCTTTCGATTGATAGTCGGAAAAGATGGTTTCCAGATTCTGCCAACCGTCCGGTGCATAGCCCAGACCGTAACGCGCCGCGATTTCGCCGGTCAGTCCGCGCTGCTTCAGATAGGCAACGGCTTTGTCGGAGGATTTGAGCTGGGCCTTGTAATACTGGGCCGCCTTGAGCATCACTTCCGCCAGGTCTTGCGCCGCCTCGACTTTTTCCGCGCGCCGCGGATCAGGCGTCTGCTCCGGAACCATCATGCCGACACGGCCCGCCAGATCTTTGATCGCATCGACGTAGCCCATGCCCTGATGTTCCATCAGAAAACCGATGGCG
The DNA here is from genome assembly GCA_031362885.1 of Betaproteobacteria bacterium. GTDB lineage: Bacteria > Pseudomonadota > Gammaproteobacteria > Burkholderiales > JACQAP01 > JACQAP01. The sequence continues at coordinate 83,626 of JANLTJ010000232.1, read as the reverse complement.
CTGCCATGTGCCCCGCAGCCGAAGCAATGGTAAAACTGCTTGGTCTGGCTGACGGTAAACGACGGCGATTTTTCGCTATGGAACGGGCAACGGGCGGAGTAATTTGATCCGGAGCGCTTGAGCGGAACGTGGGACTCAACCACATCCACGATGTCTACCCGGTTGAGCAGGTCCTGAATAAACGACTGCGGAATCATGCGTCGGGATCTCTCGCGGTCAGTTCCTGCTGGTTCGCGCCCCGCGCCGCCGGCAGGAAATCCGGCGGCCTCCATGCAAATCTTGCCGGGGAATTATAGGATAGTTTGCGCGCGCGTCTCTGCTAGCGGGAAAGCCTGGTTTTGATCAACACGGAGACGGCACCCATGTCGGCACGTCCGGCCAGCCGGGGTTTTAGCAACGCCATCACCTTGCCCATATCGGCCATGCCTTTGGCACCGCTGCCGGATATGGCCTCGGACACCGCCGCGTCGATCTCGGCCGCGGACATCGCCGCCGGCATATACGCCTGCAGCACGCAGATCTCAAATTTCTCTTTGTCGGCGAGATCCTGGCGCGCGCCTTTTTCGAACTGCTCGACGGAATCGCGCCGCTGCTTGATCATTTTCTCGATGATCGCCAGCACGTCGGCATCGATTAACTCGATGCGCTCATCGACTTCGCGCTGTTTCATCGCGGCCAGCAACAGACGCACGGCCGAAAGGCGCGCTGCGTCCCTGGCGCGCATCGCGGTCTTCATGTCCTCGGTGATGCGGGCTTTCAGGTTCATGAAAGCAATCGTCGGGTGAAGGGTAAAAATGCAAAACGGTGAATGGAACTCCATTCACCGTCATCATTCCTGCTTCGCAGGCGCTTTAGTAGAGCTTGGGCGGAAGCAACTGGTTGCGCAAACGCTTGTGATGGCGCTTGACCGCGGCCGCCAGCTTGCGTTTACGCTCGGAAGTGGGCTTTTCGTAAAACTCGCGCGCCCGCAACTCAGTCAGCAGACCGGTTTTTTCCACCGTGCGCTTGAAGCGGCGCATAGCCACTTCGAACGGCTCATTTTCCTTGACACGAATCATCGTCATAAAAAATACTGTCCTTGCAGGTTCGACAAAAACGAAGGGGCGAATTCTAGCAATAATCCTCTGATTTGCAAACATAAGCAGGTAATCTACCAACCTTGACCGGCCGCCGCACCCGGCCAACGCCACTTACCGCCTCAGTCCCGCGCCTTCTGTCCTCCGTCCTCTGTCCTCTGTCCTCTGACCAATCAAGCCCTTATGCTAGTTCTCGGCATCGAGACGTCCTGCGACGAAACCGGCGTGGCCCTGTACGACACCGGAGCAGGGCTGCTGGGACACACCCTGTTTTCGCAGATAGAACTGCATGCGGAGTACGGCGGGGTGGTTCCGGAATTGGCCTCCCGCGATCATATCCGCAGACTGCTGCCGCTCATCAGCCAACTGCTCGGGACCACGGGGCGAACGCTGGGCAACCTTAACGCCATCGCCTACACCCAGGGCCCGGGGCTGGCCGGGGCCTTGCTGGTCGGGGCCAGTGTAGCGGCCAGCCTTGGTTTTGCGCTCGGTATCCCGGCCATCGGGCTGCATCATCTGGAAGGCCATCTGCTTTCGCCCATGCTGGCGAACCCGGCGCCGCGTTTTCCCTTCATCGCCTTGCTGGTTTCCGGAGGACACACCCAGCTCATGAAAGTTGGCGCTGTCGGTGACTATGAGTTGCTGGGCGAAACCGTCGACGACGCGGCCGGCGAGGCCTTCGACAAGACCGCGAAGCTGCTTGGACTTCCCTATCCGGGCGGACCGGCGCTGGCGAGTCTCGCCGACAGCGGCAATCCGAAGCGATTCAAGTTGCCACGACCGATGATGACCAGCGGGGATTTGAATTTCAGTTTTTCCGGCTTGAAGACCGCTGCCCTGACACTGGCGCGCCGCGAGGAAATGACCGCGCAAAACAAAGCCGATATCGCGGCTGCTTTTCAGACCGCGATTGTCGAGGTCCTGGTCGCCAAATCCAGTGAAGCGATGTTGCGCAGCGGACTCGACCAGTTGGTGGTGGCAGGCGGCGTCGGTGCCAATCAACGCCTGCGCGTGAAGCTGGCGCAAAAGGCCGCGTCGGAGGGATTCGAGGTGTTTTACCCGCCATTGGATTTGTGCACCGACAACGGCGCCATGATCGCGTATGCGGGCGCTCAGCGCATCAGGGCCGGCGTCACCGAAGATCGCGCCTTCTCGGTGCGCCCGCGCTGGGATCTGGAAGACCTCAAGCGCCCCGCGAAAACCTGATCCGGCTTTCAGTTCCCTTCACCAGTCGTTCAATGTTGCCGCGATGGCGCCAGAGCAGCAACGCCGCCATGGCCAGCACCATCGAGGTATACGGCCCCCAGCCAAGAAGGACCAGCGCCGCGACCGGTGCCGCCAGTGCCGCCGCGATTGCCGCGAGCGACGAATAGCGCAACGCGAGCACAGTTAGCAGCCAGATCAGCAACGCGATACCCGCGATGCGCGCATCGAGCACCAGCAGAATGCCCGCGGCAGTGGCCACGCCTTTGCCGCCCTTGAAGCGAAAGTACAGCGGAAACAAGTGTCCGAGAAAAGCCGCCAGGGCCACGGCGGCGAGCGTCATCTCGCCTAACTCGAATTCCGGTGCCAGGCGCATTGCCAGCCATAGCGCAAGAGCCCCTTTGGCCCCATCCCCGATCAGGGTCAGCGCGGCCGCGGACTTCTTTCCGGAGCGAAGCACGTTGGTGGCTCCTGGATTTCCGGAACCATACGTGTGCGGATCCGGCAGGCCTGCGCACCAACTGACGACGACCGCGAACGAAATCGATCCGATGAGATAGGCGACGAGTACGAATGCGGCCGGCATCATTTAAAGGGTTCTCCTGTTCATCCGCGCGGATGGTGCTTGGCGTGCAGTTGCTTGAGTCGCTCACGGGCCACGTGCGTGTAGATCTGCGTCGTGGAAATGTCCGCGTGACCCAGCAGCATCTGCACCACGCGCAAATCGGCGCCGTGGTTGAGCAGATGAGTGGCGAAGGCATGGCGCAGTGTGTGCGGGGAGATCCCGGAGCGCACGCCTGCGCGCAGGGCATAACGCCGGATCAGAGACCAGAACGCCTGGCGCGTCATGGCCGCCCCGCGCGCGGTAATGAAAAGCGCGTCGCTCTGCTTGCCGGCCAGAATTGCGCCACGAGCGCTGTCGCTGTAGCGCTGCGCCCAGGACAAGGCCTCTTCGCCCATGGGAACCAGCCTCTCCTTGTTGCCTTTTCCAAGCACGCGCACCACGCCCATGTCCTGGCTTAGTTGTCCAAGTTTCATGCCGACGAGTTCCGACACGCGCAACCCGCTGGCATACAGGGTTTCCAGCATGGCTCTGTCGCGCAGGCCCAGCGCGGTGTTGACATCGGGCGCGCCCAGCAAGGCGTCCACGTCCCTCTCGGTCAACACCTTGGGCAGGCTGCGCGGGAGTTTGGGCGCATCCACTTGCAGCGTTGGGTCGGTCTGAATGCGGTTCTCGCGCAGCAAGTAGCGGTACAGGCGCTTGAGGCTGGAAAGCAACCGCGCCGCCGAGCGCGGGCTGGCCTTGCGCTGGAACTGATGGGCCAGATAATCGAGCAGATCGGCGCGCTCTGCCTGCGCCAGCGTCTTGCGGCGTTGCGCGGTGAGCCAGACGGAAAACAAGCGCAGATCGCGGCGATAACTCTCCAGCGTATTGCGCGACAAGCCGTCTTCGAGCCAGAGAGCATCGCAAAATTCGTCGAGCAGACTGTCGTTGCCGGCCGTCATCATTTGCGCATTTTCTGCATGACTACCACCGCGATTGCCAATGCCAGTCCAAGGCCGTCGGCGATGAAGTCCGGATACGCGAGCAACAACCCGGCGCCGATCAGCATGGGACGTTCGACATGCCTGGTCTGCCGCAACAGCCAGCTCTGCACCCCGGCGGCGAGCGCCGCGATGCCGAGCACGGCAGTTGCGACAGTAACCAGCGTCGGGCCCGGCGCATCCTTGAGCAACAGGCCCGCTCCTGCCGGCTCGATTACAAACATGAAAGGCACCACAAACGCCGGCAAGGTGTATTTCCAGGATTGCAGCGTGGTGCGGTAGGGATCGCCGCCGGTAATCGCCGCCGCCGCGAAGGGAGACAGCGCGGTAGGCGGCGATACTTCCGAAAGCACCGCGTAATAAAATACGAACATGTGGGCGGCGAATTCCGGTACGCCGACGTGAGTCAGTGCGGGCGCCGCGATCACCGCGCAGATGATGTAGGAAGCCGTCACCGGCACCGCAAGGCCCACCACCCAGATCACCAGCGCGGTCAAAAGCGCGGTCAGGAACAAGCTGCCACCCGCGTAGCCCACTACAATGGAGCTGAATTTCAGCCCCAGTCCGGTCAGCGTCACCACGCCAACGATAATACCGGCCGCGGCGCAGGTCGCCGCGACGTTGAGGACACCGTTCGAGCCCGCCGCCAATGCGCGCGCCAGCCTGCGCGGATACAGGGCCGACTCGCGGCGCACGAAACTGGTGGCCAGCGCGACCATGGTGGCCCAGAACACCGCGGCAATTGGCGAAAAGCCTGACAGCAATAATCCAACTACGGCCACCAAGGGCAGAAAATGATAGCCGGAGGTTTTCAGCAGCGCGAGGCTCCCGTGCGGCGATACTTCTGCGGCAGTCGTGCCGAAACGGCGGCCATCGAACTCCACCATCAGGAACAGCGACAGGTAATACAGAATCGCCGGAATTACCGCCATGCGCAGCACTTCGAGATAGGAAATCTTGAGAAACTCCGCGATCAGGAAAGCCGCCGCTCCCATCACCGGCGGACACAGAATGGCGCCCAGTCCGCCCGCGGCCAGCAGTCCGCCTGCGGCATTCTTTGCGTATCCGGCGCGCGCCAGCATCGGATAGGCCACCGAACCCAGCGTTACCGTGGTGGCCACGCCACTGCCGGAGACGCCGCCGAGTAGGAACGAGGACAGCACCACGCTGCGGCCCGCGCCGTTGCGTTTGCCCCCGAGCGCGGCGATCGACAAGTCGATGAAAAATTTGCCGGCGCCGGAATGCGCCAGAAAAGCGCCGAAAATCGTGAACAGGATGATCAAGGTCGAAGACACATCGATGGCCGGTCCAAAGATGCCTTCCAGCGTCAGCACCATATGCCCGATCAGGCGCGCCACATCGTAGCCGCGATGCGTCCACGGATGGGGCAACCAGGGGCCGAGCATGGCGTAGGCGACGAAAGCCAGAACCACCGCCGGCATAATCCAGCCCGATGCCCGACGTACCGCCTCCAGCACCAGCACCAGCAAGGCCATCCCCACGAGCATATCCGTGAGATTCGGGCTGGTCGCGCGATCGGCGAGCGCGTCGCCGCCTGCGAGCAGATAAGCGACCGACGCAACGGCAACGGCGGCCAATACCCAGTCCCACCAGGTCAGGCGATCGCGCATGCTTGGCAACGCCGGGAACGTCAGAAATACCAGCGCCAGAACGAAACCCACGTGCACCGGGCGCAGAACGGTTGCCGGAACGATTCCATAGGCGGCGTAAAGATGAAACAACGACATCAGCACCGCCAGCGCGGTCAACACTGTGCCGAGGCGGCCCTGGTGACGATGGGCAGCGCCTTCTTCCTCTTCAAGAAATTTCTGCGCCAATCCTGCGGCGGATGCCTGCGCCGGATGTTCCGGTGTGGCGGGGCGCTGCGATGCCTGCATTCGCGAGCCGGCGCGTCTAGTCGATGGTCACGCCCCGCTCGCGCAAATAGCGCGCGGCGCCGGGGTGAAACGGAATTACAGAGAGTTTCGCCGTTTGATTGGCGAGCGTGATGTTGGCGGCCTCTTTGTGTACCGCGACCAGTTCCGGCGTATGTTCGAACAGAACTTTCACGATTGCGTATGCCAGGCCATCGGACATGTCGCCGTGGGCGATCAGGATGTTCCATGCGGTTGCATTGCGGTTGTCTCCCGCCATGCCCGGATATACGTCCTTGGAAATGGTGCCGGTGCCGTAGAGCGGGCCGTATTGCGCATTCATCTTATCGACCGCGTCGGCGTGATCGATGAGGCGCAATTTCGTCCCCGGCGTCGCCGCCAGATCGCTGACCGCGGCAGTAGGCAATCCGCCGGCCCAGAAAAACGCATCGATTTTTCCGTCCTTGATCGCGTTCACCGATTCCGCGACCGAGAGTCGCTCGCGCACGATGCTCTCCCGCAAGCCGTAAGCCTCCAGAACGCGCAAGGCCATTACCTCGGTGGCGCTGCCCGCTGAACCAACACCCACACGCTTGCCCTTAAGGTCGGTCATGGCCGCGATACCCGTGCCTTCCACAGTGGCCAAATGCATGCGATTCGGGTACAGCACGGCCAAGGTGCGCACGGGCAGTTTGCCGCTTGCGAATTTGTCGCGGCCTTCATGGGCATCCCATGCCACATCGACCATGACGAAAGCAAGATCGGCGCTCTTGGCGCCGATCAGCTTTAGATTGTCGATCGCCCCTCCGGTGACTTCCGCGCCGACCTGATAACCGTTCAGTCGCGCGGAGAGCAGATTGGCGAGCCCCCCGCCGAGCGGGTAATAGACCCCGCCGGTGCCGCCGGTGCCGATGGATAACATCTGCTTGCGCTCGCCGCAGGCCGTTAGCGACACGGCCGCGATGCCCAGTACCAGCACGGCGGCGCAACGGCGGACAAGAGAAAAAGAAAACCTGGAAGGAAGGTGCATGGCCGGCATCGCTGGTTCTGACATGGTCATTGTAACCATGCAACGAAGGATTCAGGCACTGAACAAAAACATAAGGCGGCTCGGAGCCGCCTTATGGGATTCTCAAGCTGCAGCGATTTATTCGCTTCCCGCCGTTTTTTCGGCTTCCAGCTTTTCGCGAATACGGGCCGACTTGCCGGAGCGGTCGCGCAGATAGTAAAGCTTGGCACGCCGCACTTCGCCGCGACGCTTGATTTCGATGCTCGCGATCAGCGGAGAGTAAGTCTGAAAGGTGCGTTCCACCCCTTCACCCGAGGACATCTTGCGGACGATAAATGAAGAATTGAGCCCGCGATTGCGAATCGCGGTCACCACGCCCTCGTAGGCCTGCACGCGCTTGCGTTCACCTTCCACCACGTTCAGGTTGACTATCACGGTATCGCCCGGCGCAATTGCGGGGATTTTCTTCCCGAGGCGGGCGACTTCTTCCTGCTCGATTGTCTGTATCAGATTCATTTGATCAACTCCTGTGTTGCCTGCGTTTCCAATTTATATTCCTCCAACAGAACCTTCTGTTCCGCGCTCAGGGACAGACTGGCCAATAATTCCGGCCGCCTGTGCCAGGTCCTTCCCAGCGACTGTTTCATGCGCCAGCGCGTAATCTGCGCGTGATGCCCGGACAAGAGCACCGGCGGCACCGCATCGCTTTCGTAAACTTCCGGCCGTGTATATTGCGGACAATCCAGCAAACCGTTCACAAACGAATCCTGCTGCACTGACTCGGCGTCGTTCAAAACGCCCGGAATGCGCCGGATCAGCGCATCCATCAGCACCATGACCGGCAACTCGCCTCCGGATAATACATAGTCGCCGATCGATATCTGATCTTCAATCTCGGCGTCCAGCAATCGTTCGTCGACACCCTCGTAGCGTCCCGCCAGCAACACCAGCCCTTCGTACTTGCCCAGTTGCTCGACAATCTGCTGCGTCAGCGGCCGGCCCTGTGGCGAAAGATAGACGGACCTCGTGCGCTTTACCCCGCAACTGGCTTGTCGCTGGCGTGCCGCGCGCAGCGCCTTGGCCAGCGGGTCGGCCATCATCACCATTCCTGGCCCGCCGCCGTATGGCCGGTCGTCCACACTGCGATAGGCGTTGTTGCTGAAATCCCGTGGATTCCACATCACCAGCTCGTAGTGACCGTTGCTGCGCGCTCGCTGCGTAATGCCGCTGCCGGTGAGCGCGTCGAACATTTCCGGAAACAAACTGACAACATCAAAGTGCATCATTGCCGCAAGCCGATCAACTCAGTTCCCAATCCACCACCATCCGTCTGGCCTTCAAATCCACATCAACGATAACGCCCTGAATGAAGGGGATCAGCAATTCCTTTTTATCGTCTTGCGCCACCACGAGCACGGCGTTTGCACCGGTATCGAGAATGTTTGCCACGGTGCCCAGCCGGGACGCATCGCGCTGGCTGACCTCCATTCCAAGCAGATCGTTCCAATAGAACTCCCCCGCCTCATTCTCCGGCATGGCATCTCGCGGAACTGCCACCTCCTTGCCACGCAGCCCGGCTGCGGCTTCGCGGTTGGTAATTCCGTCCAGCCTGGCGACGACCATGGACCCGTGGACCGCCGACTCGGCAATGCCATGCTCCTGCCATTGCCCGTTTGCGCCCAGCCACCACTGCGGGTAGTCGAGCAGCCCTTCGACTGTCTGCGTAAACGGCTGAATCTTGACCCAGCCTTTCAAACCGTGCGGGGCGCACACACGTCCCATCACTACCATTGCTTCAAGGCTTTGACGACTCACCGAACTGCTTGACCAGACGCGCCGTTGTGTCCGAGAGCTGAGCACCTTTGCCCTGCCAATAGGTCAGGCGGTCCATCTGAATACGCAGCGACTCCTGGCCAGCCGGCGCCTTGGGATTGTAGAAACCGACACGCTCGATGAAACGGCCATCGCGTGGGTTGCGCGAATCGGCCACGACCATGTTGTAAAACGGACGCTTCTTGGCGCCACCACGCGAAAGACGAATAACGACCATGGCCAGACCCTTAAATAGCGAAGCGCGCGATTCTACGCCCTATGTCCGCTGATTTGCAAGGCGGCGGTTCTGGCCGTCGGGCCGCCTTCCGAACCACAGGATGGGTGGAACAAACCGCGCTGGCACTCAATACCGGGGCAAAACCGGTTTGGGGCGCGAACCCGTTCCTCAAGTTACCCTGGCAGCCGGTCTACGCAGATATATTTAGCGTAACTGCCTCAATCCGCAGGCCGGGCAGCCGGTTCCCGGCTGAGGCAGTGATTTTGTCTGACTAGTGTTCGCGCCCCGTCTCATGCGCGGTCTACTGCACCGGCGAGAGCAGGTATTCCATCACCGTGCGGCTGCCCAGATGGACTTCGGCCGACACCTGCATGCCGGCGCTGAGTTTGTATTGCTTGCCGTCGCGCTCCAGATAAGGTCGCTCGAGTCTTACCAGGGTGCGGAAGCCTGAAGGCGGCATGACGTGTTCGCGGACATCCGGCATACGCGCGCTGCGACCGATGCCAGTCGCACCGGTCAAGCGCGATCGGGATCTGGTGGATTCAGGGCTTTGGCGCTGCGGCGGTGGCCGCCGAACCGAAACGGCTGTCGAGAAATTCCACCAGAACTTTGACCAGATCATCCTCGCGGCCCTCGAAGAAATGCAGCGCATCCGCAACCACGATCTGATCGGAACCGGGCACTTTCATGATCTGTTTCTTGCGCTCGTAGGCCCCCACCTGGGTAATTTCCCAGTCCTTGCTGCCGAATACATCGAGCACTGGAATTTTGATGCGAAACATTTCTTCGAGGCCGTTAATGATGCCGATGAATGCCCAAGCTTTCACCGGGGTGGAATCGGCATGGATCAAGTACTGGTTCGCCATGGTTGCGCCCAAGCTATGGGACACGATGGCAATTTTGTCGAAGCCCTTGTCCTGCAGAAACTTCGCGGCCAGCGCGTAGCGCTCCTCGGCATCCGGATAGATCGGCAGGTAGTCGCCTACCTTTGCGCCCGGACCCAACACCGGCAACTGGATGGCCAGCGTGGTGTACCCTTGCTCCGCGAGTTTCACCCGCAAAGCGCCGTAGAGTTCGAAGTCTGGATTCCAACCCCGTCCGTGGCCTACGATTACGGCGCCACGCGGTTTATCGGCCTGCGTAAAAATCCCAAGAAACTCGTGGCCGCGCTTTTGTTTGATCCAGACCACGTCGCCAACCAGGATGGACGGCACGATCTGATCCGACCAGCGCTTCTCGCGCTCGTAGTCGGGCTGTTGGGCGTTCGCGATCTGGGACAAGAGAACAGCAAGGACAAAAGCAGCGAAGAGACGCATGGACGAAGGCCTTTGAGTGTGATGCCACGAGAAAACGAAAAATATTTCAGTTGAGCCCGCATGTTGCGGGCTATTTTGAGACTGCCCGATCGGGAAAACGTTCAGGCTCTGTCAGCGCAAACCGGGAAAGCCGCCGCCGGAAAATCCACCCTTGGCCGACTGCATCATCTTCTGCAATCCACCCCGGCCCATCATTTTCATCATCTTCTGCATTTGCTCGAATTGACTGAGCATGCGGTTGACTTCCTGCACCGTGACCCCGGCGCCGGAGGCGATGCGACGCTTGCGCGAGGCCTTGATGAGCTCGGGTCTGGCACGCTCCTGCGGCGTCATGGAATCGATCATTCCGACCGTGCGGCCAATAACGCGCTCATCCGGGCCCCGTCCTTTGGCCGCCTGCGCCAGTTGCGCCGGCAGCTTGTCGATCAGCGCACTGAATCCTCCCATGCTCTTCATCTGCCGCATCTGATTGCGGAAATCGTCAAGATCGAAACCCTTGCCGGTCTTGAGCTTATGAGCCAGTTTCTGCGCCTCGTCGATATCGACATTGCGGTGCGCCTCTTCGACCAGCGCCAGTACATCACCCATGCCAAGGATGCGTGCCGACAAACGCTCGGGGTGAAACGGTTCCAGGCCGGAGAGCTTCTCCGACACGCCGACAAATTTGATCGGCCAACCGGTAACCTGACGCACCGACAAGGCCGCACCTCCCCGGGAATCGCCGTCGAGTTTGGTCAGAATCACGCCGGTCAGGGGCAAGGTTTCAGCAAAGACTTTCGCCACATTGACCGCATCCTGACCCTGCATCGCATCCACCACGAACAGGGTTTCAACCGGCTTGAGAGCCGCATGCAGACGACGGATTTCCTGCATCATCGCGTCATCAATAGCCAGACGGCCAGCGGTGTCCACGATCAGCACATCGTGGTAGTGCTTGCGCGCGTAATCCAGCGCGGCGAGAGCGATGTCTTCCGGCGCCTGGTCGGGCGTGGACGCAAACACGTCGATGCCGGCCTGGCGCGCCAGCGTCGCCAACTGCTCGATGGCCGCCGGACGATAGACGTCGCAACTGACCACCAGCACTTTCTTTTTCTGATCGCGCAGTAGCTTCCCCAGTTTACCGGCGCTGGTCGTTTTGCCTGCACCCTGCAGACCCGCCATGAGAACCACCGCGGGCGGAATAGTCGCGAGATTCAGTGCATCGTTGCGAGCGCCCATCAGTTCAGTCAACTCGCGATGGACGACGCCGACCAGCGCCTGTCCAGGCGACAGGCTGCCGATTACCGCCTCGCCGACGGCCCTTTCCCTGATCCGGGCGATGAACTCCTTGACCACGGGAAGCGCGACGTCCGCCTCCAGCAACGCGATGCGCACTTCACGCAATGCATCCTGGATATTGGCTTCGCTCAGGCGCGACTGACCGCGCAGCGTCTTGACAACGCCGGCGAGCCGGCTGGTGAGACTATCGAGCATGCGCGAAGACCTTTAACTTGTAGCGCTGGGTTTGTGATGCGCGAAAAATATGGTTCGGATGCGGTTGTTGTAAACTGGGATTGCGATTTTTTCGCCGCGATGTCCCCTCACCCGAATGCACGACATTCTACTTCATCTCCTGGTCAGCCTCGGCTATACAGGATTGGCCGTTTTTTTCTGGAGCGCATCGCGTGCACCGTCCGATGTGCAACCGCATGTATCCTGGGCTCATGCCGCACTGATCGTGCCGCTCACCCTTCACTGTGTGCTTCTTGCCCGCGCCACATTCGCCAGTGACGGACTGCATCTCGGTATCGGAAATGCCCTCTCGCTCATCATCTGGCTCACGGTGCTCATCTACTGGGTGGGCAGTTTTTTCTATCGGCTCGATGGACTTCAGGTGCTGGTCGTGCCTTTCGCGGCGGCGCTCTCGCTTCTGCCTCTGGCGCTACCCACCGCTCGCCCGCTTGCCCATACTCACATGGCTGCATTCCAGACTCATCTCGCCGTGTCGATGCTTGCCTACAGTCTGTTTACCATCGCATCGCTGCATGTGCTGATGATGGCGTTCATGGAGCGGCGCCTGCATCGCGGCAATCTGCCACCCTTCCTGAAAAATCTGCCGCCGCTGCTGACCATGGAGCGCCTGCTGTTCCAGATCATTCTGGCGGGGTTTGTTTTGCTCACCTTGACTCTCGGCAGCGGAGTGTTGTTTTCGGAAACGCTGTTCGGCAAGCCCCTGCAACTGACGCACAAGACGGTGTTCGGCATCTTGTCCTGGTTAATCTTTGGCGCGTTGTTGTTCGGACGAGCACTCTACGGATGGCGTGGCCGTGTCGCCATGCGCTGGACGCTGGCCGGATTCCTGTCCCTCTTTCTGGCCTATATCGGCAGCAAGTTTGTGCTCGAGGTGCTGCTTCAGCGCTAGCGCACCGCGAAATACCTGTGCCGTGCGCGCTTGACACGGCGATTTTCGCTCCCGATACTGATTTCGAATCTACTACCTGCGGTGACCGCATTTGGACGATATTTCACTTTCTACGCTGCTAGTCGCACTGATCGTCCTGCTCGTCGTATCTGCGTTCTTCTCGATTTCCGAAACCAGCATGATGGCGCTCAATCGCTATCGTCTGAAGCATTTGAGCAAGACCGGTCATCGGGGAGCACGACTGACTTCGCAGTTACTAGCCCGCACCGATCGCCTGCTCGGGGTTGTCCTGCTCGGAAACAACCTGATCAACGCCGCCGCGGCCGCACTGGTCGCCGTAATCACCTTCAGATTGTTCGGAGAAAGCGGGCTGGCGCTTTCGTTGGGAACGCTGGCAGTGACGTTTCTCATACTGGTGTTCAGCGAAATTACTCCCAAGATCATGGGCGCGAGTTATCCGGAACGCATTGCTTTTCCGGCGAGCTATATTCTGACACCGCTGCTGAAACTGGCCTATCCGGTGGTCTGGTTCGTCAACCTGTTCGTTCACTCTCTGCTCTGGGCGCTGAGACTCAAGCCGCGAAACAACGATACGCATACCTTGACCATGGAGGAGTTGCGAACGCTGGTGCTGGAAGGCAGCAATTTTCTGCCGCAGAAACACCAAAACATGCTGCTGAATCTGTTTGATCTGGAATCGATCACGGTGGAAGATGCGATGACGCCACGCAATCAGATCGAGGCTATCAATATCGAGTCTCCACCGGATGAAATTCGCCGGGAAATCGCGAACAGCAATCACGCGCGGCTGCCGGTCTTCCGGGAACGCTTGGACGAAATCATCGGCATTGTGCATGTGCGCAAAGTGCTGAATTTCTCGGAAGGCGAAGAAATCAATTCCAAAACCCTGCTCGAAGTGTTGCGAGAACCTTACTTTATTCCCATGGGTACGCCGTTGTTGACCCAGTTGCAGAATTTTCAGGAGAAACAGGATCGCATCGGTCTGGTCGTGGACGAGTACGGCGAACTTAAAGGATTGCTGACTCTCGAGGACATTCTGGAAGAAGTCATTGGTGAGTTCACAACCCAGTCTCCGCTGCAGACGGCCCGGTTCCGGCGCATGGAGGACGGCAGCATTATTGTCGAGGGCGGAACCCTGCTGAGGGACATGAACCGCAAGCTGGGTTACAAATTTCCGCTAGACGGACCCAAGACGCTGAATGGGCTGATTCTTGAGCATTTTCAGGACATCCCCGAGCCAGGAACCAGCTTGCGGCTGGCCGGTTACCCGATTGAAGTGCTGCAGACCCAGGATCGCGTGATCCGATCGGTGCGCCTTCTGGCGCCGGATAACGACTAAAAATCAGGGCTATTTGTGACATACTTCCATCTTTACTTTAAACTTTTAGCAGTGCATTATCCTCAATAGAGTAGATGGTGGTTCGTTGTCAGTGGTGACCTGACCAGAGACTCACAGAATAACGCGACGAGGAATGGCTATGGCTATCGCAGCAAATGCAGTACGCGACAAGATCAAGGAATACACCTTTCTCTGGGAAGGCAAGGACAAGGCCGGCAAGCTGATCAAAGGCGACATGCGCGCCGGCGGTGAAAACGTCGTGGTGTCCCAACTACGGCGCCAGGGAGTTACGGTTCTGAAGGTCAAACGCCAGCGAGGCGGCCTGGGTGGCTCGGTAAAGGACAAAGACATCACTTTGTTTACCCGCCAACTGGCGACCATGATGAAGGCTGGCGTGCCGCTTCTACAATCGTTCGATATTGTTGGCAAAGGCCATTCCAATCCGGCTGTTGGCAGGTTGCTCATGGATATCAAGAACGAAGTCGAAACCGGCAACAGCTTGAATGCGGCTTTCCGAAAATACCCACTCTATTTCGACGCGTTGTTCTGCAACCTGGTGGGCGCTGGCGAACAGGCAGGCATTCTGGACAGCCTGCTTGATCGGTTGGCGACTTACAAGGAAAAGATCCTTGCCATCAAGAGCAAGATCAAGGCTGCACTCTTCTACCCCCTATCGATTATCGTGGTGGCATTTATCATCACGGCGATCATCATGCTTTTCGTCATCCCGGCGTTCAAGGACCTGTTCTCCAGTTTCGGCGCCGATCTGCCTGCACCGACTTTGTTCGTCATGGCCATCTCGGATATCTTCGTGCAATGGTGGTGGCTGATTTTCAGCGTAGTCGGTGGAAGCGTGTGGTTCTTTTTTTACACTTGGAAACGTTCGGTCAAGATGCAGAACGTCATGGACCGCATGGTCCTCAGGTTGCCGGTCTTCGGTTCCTTGATCCGAAAAGCGACCATGGCACGATGGACGCGTACGCTTTCCACGATGTTCGCGGCAGGCGTGCCACTAGTCGAGGCGCTGGATTCGGTCGCCGGTGCCGCGGGTAATGTTGTCTATTTCGAGGCTACGAAGAAAATTCAACTCGAGGTAAGCGGTGGCGTAAGCCTGACCAATGCCATGACCAATACCAACGTGTTTCCGAACATGGTTTTACAGATGGTCTCTATCGGCGAAGAATCCGGATCTCTCGATGGAATGCTTAGCAAAGTTGCCGACTTTTTCGAGCAGGAGGTAGACGATGCCGTTGACGCGCTTTCCAGTCTGATGGAGCCAATGATCATGGTTGTGCTGGGGGTATTGATCGGTGGTATGGTCATCGCCATGTATCTTCCGATTTTCAAGATGGGTCAGGCGGTATAGGTTTATCACCCGGTAGGCAAAGCGTCCGGCCTTGCCGGACGCTTTGTTGTCGAAGATTGACGCACAGGGCGAGCAAGAATCCATCTCATGTCGATCATCCACCTACTACAGAATGAGCCCTCAATCCTTGCCTCGGTGTGCGCAATGGCAGGCTTGATTGTCGGCAGTTTTCTGAATGTGGTTATCCACCGGCTGCCGAAGATGCTGGAGCGGGAATGGAATAGTCAGGCCGCGGATATTCTCGAACACACTGACCAGCCGGATGCAGCAAAAAAAGTACGTGGCGTAAATGCTCAACGCTACAACCTCGTGGTCCCGGCTTCGACCTGTCCCAACTGCAAGCACAAGATCCGCGCCTACGAGAACATTCCCGTGCTCAGCTATGTTTTCCTGCGCGGGCGCTGCTCGGCATGCAAGTCTCCAATCAGCCTCCGTTACCCGATCGTGGAGGCGCTGACCGGACTGATCTCCGCCTACATCGGCTGGCGCTTCGGATTTACTCTGGTGATGGCGGGAGCGCTTTTCTTCGCCTGGGCTCTGATCGCCCTCACGGTGATCGACATCGACACGCAGCTTTTGCCGGACGATATAACCCTGCCCTTGCTGTGGCTAGGGCTGCTCATCAACATGAACAACGGATTTGTGCCGCTGGCATCGGCCGTGATAGGTGCCACCGCGGGTTATCTTTCGCTCTGGTCGGTATATTGGATGTTCAAACTCACCACTGGAAAGGAAGGCATGGGTTACGGCGATTTCAAGCTGCTCGCCGCCATTGGCGCCTGGCTCGGCTGGAAAATGCTTCCGGTGGTGATACTGCTTTCCTCACTGGTGGGCGCAGTCGTCGGCATTGCTTTGATCGTATTCAGCAGACATGGCCGCAATACGCCCATTCCGTTTGGCCCCTACCTCGCCGCCGCCGGACTGATTGCGTTGTTCTGGGGCGAAACGATCAACCGGACTTATCTACGGTTGTTTTGAGCACGGTGTTTACCGTCGGCCTGACAGGCGGAATCGGATCGGGCAAGACGACCGTGACGGAATTGTTCGCCTCGCTTGGAACCAGAATTGTGGATACGGACGAAATTTCTCGCCAACTCACTGCATCTGCCCAGCCGGCGATGGTAGAGATCGCCCGCCGATTCGGGCCTGAATCGGTAGCTCAAGACGGCAGCATGGACCGGGCTCATGTGCGTAATCTGGTATTCGCTGACCCGTTGGCCCGAAAAGACCTGGAGGCAATCCTGCATCCCCTGATTCGACGCGAGAGCACAAAGCAGATACAGGAATCGACAGCAGCGTACGTGATACTGGTCGTGCCGCTGCTGTTCGAATCCGGCGCGAGCCGGCCTGACATCGACCGTATCCTGGTGGTGGATTGTGACCCGGAAACCCAGGTATCCCGGGTCATGGCCCGCAGCCGCCTATCCCGCGAGCAGGTGCTCGCCATCATCGCCTCGCAGGTTTCCAGATCGGGGCGCCTGCGCGGAGCCCAGGACATTATTGTCAACGATGGCGACCGTGACGCGCTGCGTCTGAAGGTCGCATCCCTGCATACTCGCTACCTCGAGCTGGCGGCACATGGCTGATCTGCCCTGCCCTGATGCGTGGCCCAGGTTCGGCGTCTTTATTTTTCCCGCCATTTCGGCAATACTTCCCCCAATTCTGGTGTCCGAGCCCGCTTCGTGATCAGCTACGAGTTCCCGCTTAACGAGAGGATTCGCACCCTGCTGCGCCTGGAGGATTTGTACCAGCGCGCGCAGTATTTCGCCATGAAAAGCGACCCCGAAGAACATCACGTGGCACTAACGACATTGTTTGAAATTCTGGAAGTCGGTGGCCGCGGGGATTTGAAATCGGAGGTCATGCAGGAACTTGAGCGGCAGAAACAGCACCTTGATGCCCTGCGTGGTAATCCGGCGATCTCCCAGGACGCACTCGATTCAGTTCTGGCCGATATCGAAAAAGCAGTCTCTGATCTGTTTCTATCGTCGGGGAAAACCGGCCAGGAACTGCGCGAGAACGAATGGTTGATGGGGATCAAGCAACGTTCGGCAATTCCCGGCGGCGTCTGCGAGTTCGATTTGCCGTCTTATCACTTCTGGCTGAACCAGAGCGCCGAGGCGCGCCGCCTCGACATCAACGAATGGCTGGCGCCTTTTCTGCCGATCCGCAGCGGTGTGCAGATTATTCTGAAACTACTCAGGGAAAGCGGCAAGACTACCAACCGAATAGCGCATCAGGGAGTTTACCAACAGACCATGGCGGGACGACTGGCGCAATTGCTTCGCATGAAACTCGACAGCAAGTACGATTGCGTACCCGAAATCAGTGCCAACAAATACGTGCTCAATGTGCGCTTTACCACTGCCATTGGCACCCAGCGTCGCACCAGTGTCGACGATATCGATTTCGAGCTGACGTTCTGCAATCTGTAATGCCAGCCGGACCCAAGCAGGCGCGCATCGCGCGTTGTCCGAAATGTAACGCCGCCATACCCTGGAGTACGGACAACCCGTATCGGCCATTTTGTTCGAAACGCTGCAAGCTCATCGACCTCGGGCAGTGGGCAACCGGCGCCTACCGCGTTCATGAGCAGGAACCGAATTCCGGGTCAGACGAAGACAAGGAAATTTAAGCTAGCCTCATTTCCAGGCACCCCGCACCATTGCGACGCCATGAGCGCCGTATTGGCGCGCCACATCGAGATTTGCCGCACGCATGCCCCCAAGCGCAAACACCGGCAGCGGATAGTCGTGGATCAGATCGGCAAATTTTTTCCACCCGATTGGCGTCAAACCGGGATGGCTCGGCGTGGACAGGACCGGCCCCAACAGCACGTAATCCAGACCCAACTCTGCGGCCCGTTTGAGTTGCGCATCATCGTGGCACGAAGCACTGCACCACTCGATGTCCGGGCGATATCTTGCGCTCATCAAGTCATGGGCGGGCATGTGCAGTCCGGCGCCAAGCATTGACGCAAGTTGAAGATCGCCGTTGATTGCAACCCTGCCGCCGGCAGCGCGCACCTCGCCGGCAACTTGCTGCGCAAAGCTCCTGCGAGAAGTGGTATCCAGGCCCTTCTCCCTGACTTGCACCAATCGCAATCCCCGCTCCAGCGCCGAGCGAAGCTGCATCAATGCGGCACTGATGCCCAATTCCCAAGCATGGGTAATGCCCAGCCATGTCGGCAAGGACAGGGCTTTTAGAATCGGCGCGTTGGCCGGGAGCATCGGCGAAAGGATGGATTCGTCGCAGCGCTGCCAAGCGAGGGCTTGTCTCTCAAGGGGGGATGGATCCCCGCGCCAGCGCACTACCCGATGAAAATGCAAGCGCACCGTTGCATGAGGATAGGAATAGACGCGTGTGATCCAGGGATAAGCCAGTTCGACGTCAATACCGAGTTCTTCATGCAATTCCCGGGCGAGCGCCCTGGCGACCGGCTCACCGGCTTCCACCTTGCCTCCGGGGAATTCCCAGTACCCTTCATAGACTTTTCCGGACGGGCGCTGTGCCAGCAGGAAACTGCCGTCGGAACGCTCGATAACAGCGGCGGCAACATCCACCACGGACTGCGTCATGGAATAGACGCGCACCAGACAAACTGGTTTGCACTAGGCACTTGTCGTGGGTCCATGGCGGCCCGCCCAATCGCGCGCAAAGTGCCAGGCCACCCTGCCGCTGCGTGAGCCGCGTGTGAGCGCCCATTGCAATGCTTCGTTACGAACTTTGGCACCCCGGGCACGCTCGGGAACACCCAATTCGCCAAGCCAGTAATCGACGATAGCCAAATATTCTTCCTGATCGAAGGGGTAGAAGGATACCCACAGACCAAAGCGTTCCGACAGGGAAATTTTTTCTTCCACGGTTTCCCCGGGATGAATTTCCTCGCCGGAATACTTGGTCTCCAAATTCTCCTGCATGAATTCCGGCATCAGGTGGCGCCGGTTCGAGGTCGCATAGATCAGCAGATTGTCCGAGGTCGCGGAAATTGAGCCGTCCAGAATCACCTTCAATGCTTTATATCCGGGTTCATCGGCATCAAAGGACAGGTCATCACAAAACAAAATAAATTTGTGCGGGACATCCGCGATCAGATCGACAATGTCCGGCAGATCGGTCAAATCTTGTTTGTCCACCTCGATCAGACGCAAGCCCTTGGACGAAAACTTGTTCAAGAGTGCTTTGACCAGAGATGACTTTCCGGTACCGCGCGCACCGGTCAGCAGGACATTGTTGGCAGTAAGCCCGTCCATGAACTGGCGCGTGTTCTGCTCGATCAGTTTCTTCTGATCATCGATTCCCTGCAAATCGGCGAGCCGGATCTTGTGCGGATGCGCCACCTCCTGAAGCATGCCCGTGCCCGCGCGCTTGCGCCAGCGGTAGGCCCGGACACGTTTCCAGTCGGGCACCGGTTGTGCCCGCGGCAGGGTCTGCTCAAAGCGCTCGAGCACCTGCTCGGCACGGTTCAGCAGACGTTCCAGGTCGCGGCTCACCCGCGAATACCTTCGTGCTCAACTGCGATAGTCGGCATTAATACTGACATAGTCATGGGAAAGATCGCAGGTCCATACCGTACTGGATGAAGCACCGCGATTCAATACGACCCGAACCGTGATCTCCTCCTGCATCATTACGCGTTTGCCGTCGTCCTCGCGATAGCCGGGAGCGCGGCCACCGGATTTCGCCACCATTACATCGTCTAGATAGAGATCCACTTTGGAGACGTCGAGGTCATCAATACCGGCGTAACCAATCGCAGCAAGAATGCGTCCGAGATTTGGATCGGAGGCAAAGAATGCGGTTTTCACCAGCGGCGAATGAGCAATCGCGTAGCCGACTTTCCGACACTCGCTGTTATTGCCTCCGCCTTCGATGCGGATGGTTATGAACTTCGTTGCTCCTTCCCCATCGCGGACCAAAGCTTGCGCCAGCACTGTTGCCACCTCGGTGACGGTGTCGAGGAAGAGCATGAACTCAACCGAGTCGGATCGCGTTATTTCCGGTGCGCCGCTTAGACCGGTTGCGGCCAGAATCAGCGAATCGTTCGTGGACGTGTCCCCATCCACGGTCACACAATTGAAACTCCGCTCGGTCGCATGAGTGATCGCGCGCTGCAATAGCTTCCGATCCACGCAGGCGTCGGTGGCGATGAAGCCGAGCATGGTGGCCATGTCGGGATGAATCATTCCTGAACCCTTCGCAATCCCGGTCACCGTTATTGGCTGGCCACCGATCTCTACGCGCCGGGAGCAAGCCTTGGCTACGGTATCGGTAGTCATGATGGCAGTGGCCGCATCGCCCCAGTTGCCTTCCCCTAATCGTCCAACACAATGCGGCAAGCCGGCGACGATCCGATCAACCGGCAGCGCCTCCATGATGACGCCTGTCGAAAAGGGCAACACCTGGTTTGAATCGCAATTGAGCAACTTCGCTGCTTCGATGCACGTTTGCCTGGCCCTTGCGATGCCCTCGTCGCCTGTGCCGGCATTTGCACACCCGGTATTGACGATCAGAGCGCGAATGTCATGTGTGTTCAGCAAATTCTCTCTTGCGACAATAACGGGGGCCGCACAAAAACGGTTGCGGGTAAAAACGCCGGCAACGCGGGTACCGGCGGCAAAGGTCATCAGCAATAAGTCCTTGCGATTTGGTTTTCGAACACCGGCTTCGGCAGTTCCGAGTCGAACGCCCTTGACCGCCAGCAGCGCGGAGGGAGTCGGGGCTGTAAGGTTTACCGCCATGGCAAGATCTGCACCAGGATTTTCGTCGGACAACCGCTGTTCGTCACTTTCAGATCACGATCAGGCGAGTTTACCGTGACACTGCTTGTACTTCTTCCCGGAACCGCAAGGGCAAGGATCGTTTCGCCCAACCTTGTTGCCGCGAATAATCGGTTGCGCCTTTGCGTCTGCGTTAGCACGCTCCAATGCTTCGTCATGATCGGTGTTCAAATGATACTGCACGTTGCTCAATTTCGCCTGCTCTTGCTTCTCGGCAGATGCCGCTTCATCCGCCGACAGAATCTGCACGATCATCAATTGCTGGGTTACTTCCGTTCGCACGGTATCAAGCATCAAGGAAAACAACTCAAAAGCCTCGCGCTTGTACTCTTGCTTGGGATTCTTTTGTGCGTAGCCCCGCAAATGAATGCCCTGGCGCAGGTGATCGAGCGCCGCCAAGTGCTCACGCCAGTGGCTATCCAGGAAGTTCAGCATGATCGCCCGTTCGTAGCTGCGCACCTTTGGCGCATCGACACTGGAAAACTTTGTTTCGTAGTGCTCATCGGCGGCCGCAATGATGCGCGCGCGCAGATGCTCTTCATCCAAAGTGTCATCCTGTTTGAGCCACTCCTGAATCGGCACTCGCAGGCCGAATTCACCCGCTAGAGTCTTTTCCAGACCAGGCACGTCCCATTGCTCTTCAACACTGCCCGGTGGAACATGTTGCGAAATCACCGCTGCGATGGCGCCTTCGCGCATGGAGCGGACCGTATCGGATATGTCCGTTGCTTCGAGCAACTCGTTTCGTTGCTGATAGATGACTTTGCGTTGATCGTTGGACACGTCGTCATACTCAAGCAATTGCTTGCGAATATCGAAGTTGCGGGCTTCCACCTTGCGCTGCGCGTTTTCGATAGCCCGCGTTACCCAAGGGTGCTCGATGGCTTCGCCCTCGGGCATCTTGAGGCGATCCATGATTGCAGCCACCCGATCCGAAGCGAAAATACGCAGCAGCGGGTCTTCCAGAGAAAGATAGAAACGACTCGATCCCGGGTCCCCTTGACGTCCGGATCGGCCGCGCAACTGGTTATCGACCCGCCGCGATTCGTGCCGCTCCGTGCCGACGATATGCAGTCCCCCTGCCGAGATGACCCGCTCGTGCAGGTGCTTCCACTCAGTGCGCATATTGGCTTCATTGATCCCCTTCTCGGCTTCGGAAAGCTCCGGATCATTGCGCACTCTTTCGATCTCCGGTTCCGGGTTTCCACCCAGGACGATGTCGGTACCCCGGCCCGCCATGTTCGTCGCAATGGTGATCATCTTGGGTCGGCCCGCCTGGGCAATGATCTGCGCCTCGCTTGCGTGCTGCTTCGCGTTGAGCACCTGATGTGGCAGTTTTTCCTTTTCGAGCAACTTGGCCAGCAGTTCAGAGTTTTCAATCGAAGTCGTCCCAACCAAAACCGGCTGGCCACTTTGGTGGCATTGGCTG
Source organism: Betaproteobacteria bacterium (assembly GCA_031362885.1). GTDB lineage: Bacteria > Pseudomonadota > Gammaproteobacteria > Burkholderiales > JACQAP01 > JACQAP01. The sequence continues at coordinate 61,217 of JANLTJ010000232.1, read as the reverse complement.
ATGTCGTTTATCACCGCAACATATTTTTCCTTTGCGGTGCGATAGACCTGATCGAGGCGATCCTCCCGAATCATCGGCATGTGGGTGGGCATGATCACGGTCTCCAACCCGTAAATCTGCTGAAACTCGTAGGCTTCGGTATCCGCCGTTCCGGTCATGCCCGCCAATTTGCGATACATGCGGAAATAATTCTGGTAGGTAATCGAGGCCAGCGTCTGGTTTTCACGGCGTATGCGCACGCCTTCCTTGGCCTCGATTGCCTGGTGCAATCCATCCGACCAGCGACGCCCAGGGGTCATGCGCCCGGTGAACTCGTCCACAATGACGATTTCGTCATTCTGCGCCACATAGTGCTGGTCGAGATGGAACAAAGAATGCGCGCGCAACGCCGCATACAGATGGTGCATGAGATTGATGTTGGCGGCATCGTAAAGACTGCCGTTTTCGGGCAGCAATCCCGCGCGCGTCATCAATTCTTCCGCGCGCTCGTGACCGGCCTCTGTAAGTAATACTTGGTGCGCTTTTTCGTCCACGGTAAAATCGCCCGGACCGTTTTCCTCCTTGACACGCGTCAGGCTCGGAACGATTTCATTCATGCGTACGTACAGTTCCGTGCTGTCCTCGGCTTGTCCGGAAATAATCAGCGGCGTTCTCGCCTCATCGATCAGTATGGAGTCCACCTCGTCGACGACTGCATAGGCAAGGCCACGCTGCACGCGCTCGGACCCCTGAAAAACCATGTTGTCGCGCAGATAGTCAAAGCCAAACTCGCTGTTGGTCCCGTACGTGATGTCAGCCGCATAGGCTTGCTGCTTCTGCTCATGCTCCATTTGCGAGAGGTTTACGCCAACAGACAATCCCAGAAAACGATACAACCGTCCCATCCATTCTGCATCGCGACTTGCCAGATAATCGTTGACCGTGACGACATGTACGCCCTCCCCGGCCAGCGTATTCAGGTAGGCCGGCAATGTGGCAACCAGGGTCTTGCCTTCTCCCGTGCGCATCTCCGCGATCTTGCCTTTGTGAAGTGCAATTCCACCCAGCAGTTGTTCATCGAAATGACGCATGTTCAGAACTCGCCGGCTCGCTTCCCTTACCGCTGCAAATGATTCGACCAGCAGCTCGTCGAGCGCCTGTCCGTTTCGTGCTCGCTGCCTGAAATCATCCGTACGTGCACGCAGATCAGCGTCGCTCAGGACCTGCATTTTCGATTCGAGCGCGTTGATGGCATGAACTGTTTTCGAATACTTTCGCAACAGACGATCGTTGCGGCTGCCAAATATTTTCTTTAGAACACTGTTGATCATTACGCTGAATTTTCCTCAAAATAAAAGGGGTGGGGACGTCTGCCCCCACCCCTCTATTGGATTGCCGTTAAATCTTAAGTTCAGCCCGGCACCTCGAGAAAGCGGGCAGGATTTTGCGGGACGCCTGATTGACGCACTTCAAAGTGCAGGTGTGTACCGGTGGAACGTCCTGTACTGCCAACCTCGGCAATCTTTTGACCACGAAGTACCACATCCCCAAGTTTGGCCACTAGTCTCGATGCATGGGCGTAGCGTGTAACCAACCCATTCCCGTGATCGACCTCAATCATATTACCATACTGAGGGTGAAATTCAGAGTAGACCACCACGCCTCCTGCGGCAGCCGTGATTGCAACGCCATGTTTGGCCATGAAGTCCATTCCTTCATGGAACGCGTTCCATCCGGTAAACGGGTCAATGCGCCATCCAAAATTGGATGAGAACCATTGCGCAGACAGGGGTGATTGCGTTGGTAGCAATTGCTTCTTTGCGTGGGACAGGGTCAGCCTTGATTCGAGAACGCCAAGTTTATCGCTGCGATCGTCGACTTGGACGGCAAGATGCTGCACCTTGTCGTCAAGCTCGATCAGAGAAAATTCCTTGGGCGGTATCGAAGATACCGCACCACCTTGCCCTGGAGACTGATCGAACATGAACTCTTGAGGCTTGATACCCGCGAGTTTCGTCAAGCGCTCGCCAAGCGTGTCCAGACGCAACAGCTTGGCCTGCATCTCGCCAAGTCTGGCCGCCATGGTATCCAGGCTTTCGCGCAGATATGACTGCGTTTTGCGCGTTTGCTCGGCCTGCACGGCCTCCAACAGTGATTGTAGGTAGGGGCTGTTGTTGCTCACCGCGTGGCGCAACGAGAAGTAGTTGAGCATCACGGCAAGCGATACAATCATGAGACACGTAAGCAAACCGAGAAATGCCACTTGCGGCGTGCTGAGCGTAAAGCTGCGCGCATGTGAAAATTTATTGGACACCAGAATTATATTCATCACATCCCCTAACTTAGCCCTTTAACTTGACCAGCCCATGTCCGAAAAACGCGTCGGCCTGTTGATCAATACGCTTCCCGAGTTTCGGCACCTGAACCATGAGATTCGGCAACTCATGGGGCTACAGCGCATGCTCGAGGAAGTCCTCCCAGGCAATCTGGCCAACTCGGCAACCGTTGCTGCGCTGAAGTCTGGCGAGCTTCTTCTCTTTTCAGATAACGGTGCAACCGCTGCAAAACTGAGGCACATGGCTCCGCGCATAGTGGCTGCTTTCCAAGCGCGGGGATGTGAGATTACGGGAATTCACCTAAAAGTGCAAGCAAGAGTCCGTGATAACCCATTGCCGCAAAAACACATTTCCCTTGGCGTCGAAGCGCGCGCAGCGCTTGACGCACTTGTGGATCGGCTGGATGCCTCTCCGCTTAAGTCGGCCCTCAGGCGTATTGGTAGTTGATCTGAAAGCCTACAGGGCGATTGCGAGGCGCTCAAAAACATAAAGAACCAATATTATCAATAAGATAATTAGGCCTAATGCGAGAATCTTCCAACCAAGGTGCAGCCACTTCCGGCTACCGGTAGTAAAGTATAGCAATGCCGATGCACCAATTCCAAGAATGAGCAAAGCACCGATAAGACGCAGAATAAGCATTTAGAATGAGGCGAGGGAATCGCCGGGACTGGTTCGTACAGTGCCTCAGACCGTCTGCATTTGCAGCCTGAGGAAAGGGGGTGCCTCCTCCGGCTTTAGGAAAGTTACGGATTCCCAAGAAGAAGCATCTTCCAACAATTTGCGCAATAGTTCATTGTTAAGGGCATGACCCGACTTGTATGCCGAATAAGCCCCTATGACCGGATGCCCGAGCAGATACAGATCTCCGATTGCATCAAGCGCCTTGTGTTTCACAAATTCGTCTTCATAGCGCAATCCGTCCGCGTTTAGCACGCGAAACTCGTCCATGACGATCGCGTTATCGAGGCTTCCGCCGAGTGCCAGTCCTTGGGAGCGCATGCTCTCCACATCCTGCATAAATCCAAACGTTCTGGCCCGGCTCACCTCTTTCACATAGGAGGTATGCTCGAAATCGACGACTACGCGCTTGTTGGAATGAGCGAAAACCGGATGCCGGAAATCAATGCTGAAGTCCACGCGAAATCCGTTGTAGGGTTCGAACTTGACCCACTTGTCTCCGTGCCTAACCTCCACCGGTTTTTTGATGCGGATAAATTTCTTGGCCGCAGATTGCTCTTCAATGCCGGCCGATTGCAGCAGGAACACGAAAGGGGACGCCGAGCCGTCCATAATGGGCATCTCGCCCGATGTCAATTCAACATACACATTGTCGATGCCCAGTCCGGCCAGCGCCGACATCAAATGCTCCACCGTCTGCACCCGAGCGCCATCCTTTTCAAGACAGGATGACAATCTGGTATCGCTGACAGCGTAGGGATCCGCCTTGATATCCACCACTGGATTCAAGTCCACGCGCCGGAAAATAATGCCGCTGTTCGCCATGGCCGGACGCAACGTCAGATAGACCTTCTCTCCGGTATGCAAGCCAACTCCAGTGGCGCGAACAATGTTTTTCAGCGTGCGTTGTTTGATCATCGTGAAGTCCTCAGGCAGCAGGAGGAGCCAGATTGAGATACCGATTATTATGATAAATAGTTGATTAGACTACCATAGGGGCAGCTTGCTGCGCCAGCGCAAACTATTTGTCGCGACGCAGCAAGGGAAATCTGCCGACCTCCATTCAGTCCGCCTGCTTGCGCAGGAATGCGGGGATGTCGAGCATCTCAACTCCGGATAACTTCATCGCTTCAACAGCGGCATCGCGTGAACGGCGACGTATGACGGCCGGCGTTTCGAGATTCCCGAAATTCGCGATTAGCGGCATTGCATCGGTACCGGTTTTCACCATTGTCAGGGGCTTTTGCTGATGGTGAATTGACGCACCACCGAGGCCAGTTGCAACCATGGTTACGCGCAGGCGATCTTCCATTGCCTCATCGATCACGGTACCGACTATTACGGTCGCGTCTTCCGCCGTGAAGCCCTTGATGGTATTCATGACGACGTGCACTTCCTTCATCTTGAGACTGGAGCTTGCGGTGATATTCACCAGTACACCACGGGCTCCCGCAAGATTGACGTCTTCCAGAAGCGGGCTGGCCACGGCCTGCTCGGCCGCGGAATGCGCCCGATCCAGTCCCGCGGCCACCGCCGACCCCATCATCGCCATGCCCATCTCGGACATCACTGTGCGCACGTCGGCGAAATCCACGTTGACCAGACCCGGGCACTTGATAACCTCGGCGATTCCAGCCACGGCACCGTGCAATACCGTGTTCGCCGCTTTGAACGCGTCCAGCATGCTGACGTCCTCGCCAAGAACCTGCATCAGCTTGTCATTCGGAATCACGATCAATGAATCGACATGCCGGCAAAGTTCATCAAGACCCTGTTGCGCGATTTTCTGGCGCTTGCCCTCGAAGGCAAAAGGTTTGGTCACCACGGCAACGGTAAGAATGCCAAGTTCACGTGCGGCTTCCGCGACGATGGGTGCAGCCCCCGTACCGGTGCCTCCTCCCATGCCCGCCGTCAGAAACAGCATGTCCGCGCCTTCGATCAACTCGATAATGCGCTCGCGGTCTTCGATCGCGGCGTCCCGCCCGATATCCGGATTTGCGCCGGCCCCCAGCCCCTTGGTCACGTTGGGCCCGAGCTGCAACAGTGTTTTCGCCTTGTTGCGCTTGAGTGCCTGTGAGTCCGTGTTGGCGCAAATGAACTCCACTCCCTCGACACCTTCGTTGATCATATGATCGACGGCATTGCCACCGCAGCCGCCAACTCCAACGACCTTGATCACTGCTTCCTGAGGTTGTGTATCCATGATTTCGAACATGAGCTGCCTCCTGTAAAGAATGTTATGAACCGTTAAACACTGAACTTGCCTGAACTCCGCGACCTAAAAATTCGTCTCGAACCATTTCTTCATGCGGCCGACGATCTGCTTGAACGAGCCGCTCTGCATTTTTTCGATCTGATGTCTGTGATGCTGGCTGAGCCCCGCCATCAGCAACCCCACACCGGTTGAATATCGCGGGTTGCGCATGACCTCGGACAATCCGCCCTCGTAACTTGGCAGGCCCAGACGAACCGGCATATGGAACACTTCCTCTCCCAGTTCGACCATTCCCTGCATTGCCGCGCTGCCTCCGGTAATGACGATGCCCGAAGACAGCAGTTCCTCGAACCCGCTGCGACGCAGTTCGGCCTGGACCAGTGAATAGAGTTCTTCCACGCGCGGCTCGATCACTTCTGCCAAGGTCTGGCGCGACATTTTTTTGGAGCTTCGCTCCCCCACTCCCGGCACCTCGACCATTTCCTGAGGGTCGGCCAGCGCGCGCAATGCGCAGCCGTAACGGCGTTTTATTTCCTCTGCCTCCTTGGTCGGAGTGCGCAGTGCCATCGCAATGTCGTTGGTAATCTGATCTCCGGCAATCGGAATCACGGCCGTATGCCGGATCGCCCCCTGAGTAAATATCGCGATATCAGAGGTCCCGCCACCAATGTCGACCAGGCATACGCCCAGATCGCGTTCGTCCTCGGAGAGTACGGCCATGGCGGACGCCAGAGGCTGCAAGATGAGATCGTTGACTTCCAGTCCGCAGCGTCGAACGCACTTCATGATGTTCTGGGCGGCGGACACGGCGCCGGTGACAATGTGCACCTTCACTTCAAGACGAACGCCGCTCATTCCGAGTGGTTCACGCACGTCTTCCTGGCCATCAATCACGAATTCCTGGTTAAGCACATGGAGAATCTGCTGGTCGGTTGGGATCGGGATCGCCTTTGCTGTTTCCACGACGCGATCCACATCGCTTTGCGCCACCTCGCGATCTTTGATCGCCACCATGCCGTGAGAGTTGAAGCTGCGGATATGGCTGCCAGCGATGCCGGTCCACACATCTCGGATTTTGCAATCGGCCATTAACTCCGCTTCTTCGAGCGCCCGCTGAATGGCATTGACGGTCGATTCGATGTTGACGACCACGCCCTTCTTCAGTCCGCGCGAGGGTGAGCTGCCCATGCCAATCACTTCGAAGCCACCTTCGGGTTTCATCTCGGCGACAATGGCCGCGATCTTCGACGTGCCGATGTCGAGACCAATGATCAGATTCTTGTTTTCTTTTCTTACACTCAGGGCCATGGGCTTTGTATCGTGGGCAATCAGGTCTTGTTTTTGTCCCACTTCAATCCAGCACTGCGAACGGCGAACCCGTTCGTGTAGCGCAGATCAATGTGAGTTGATGGATTCGGCAGTTGCAAGACGGTGCGGTCATACGCTGCGACAAAACGGGTCAGCCTGGTCTCAAGGTCGTCGCGCCCGAGTTCGAGCACCGCGCCATTGTCGAGTTTGAGTACCCAGGCACGCCGGTTCGACAGAGCTACCTGGACGATGCGCCTGCCGGTCGGTTCAAGCAGACGGCCAAATTCCTGGAACCGGGAAACCATTTCCGGCGCGGAACCGTCCGGTCCATGCAGCACCGGCAGGCTGGTGTTGACTGCTACTTCAAACACCTCGCCTTTCGCGCTGACCAGCGCAGTGGAAGCCCAGCGTGCATAAGGCTTGTGCTCCTCCACAGCGACTTGCAGACGGTCGGGCCACTGCCGGCGAACATTGGCCACGCGGACCCAGGGCAGGGTTTCGAAAGCCGCGCGTACCCGTTCTAGATCCACGGTAAAAAAATTGCCTCGTAATTCTTTCTCCACGACGGCTTCAACTTGTTCATGCGTCACGTGCACCACATCGCCGGTGAGTTCGATCGCTCGCAGCGGAAATGCCGGCAGATGCACGATGTAGTGAGCCGCGCCGTAGAGCATCAGCGCTGCGGCCATCGCGAACAGCAGATTCGCGCTCAGGCGCAATGCCGCCTCGTCATTCCACATGGGCGCCCTCCAGAATGCGTATAACCAGTTGCGGGAAACTCATGGCCGCCTGTTTCGCCGCCATCGGCACCAGGCTATGGCTGGTCATCCCCGGTGAAGTGTTCATCTCCAGAAATGCAAAACTGTTGTCCGCGCGCAGGATCAGATCCGCCCTGCCCCAGCCTTCGCAGCCGAGCACCTGGAACGCTTTCAGCGCAGCGTTGCGGATGGTTAGCTCCAGATCAGCGGGGATGCCGGCGGGACAGTGGTATTTCGTATCGTCGTTGAAGTATTTGTTCTGATAGTCGTAGTTGCCTTGCGGCGCCTCAATCCGGATCAGAGGCAAAGCTGTAGTGTCGAGAATGGACGCGGTCAGTTCACGTCCATCCACGAACTCTTCCGCGAGAACCATGCGGTCAAACCGTGCCGCAAGCGCATAGGCTTCAGGCAATTTCGCCACTGTGTGAACTTTGGTCAGACCGAGCGAAGAGCCCTCGCGAACGGGCTTGACGATAAGCGGCAATCCAAGCGTTCGCGCAACCGCCTGCCAGTCCGACGCGTCATTCAACACCACATCTTTTGCCACCGGAAATCCGACCGCGCGCCAGATCAGTTTTGTGCGCCATTTGTCCATCGCCAGGGCACTCGCCATGACGCCACTACCGGTATAGGGAATGCCGAGCAATTCGAGCGCGCCCTGCATGGTGCCGTCCTCGCCATAGCGCCCATGCAGCGTAATGAATGCGCGATCGAAATGCTGGAGCTTGAGTTCCGACAAGTCGCGCTGTTGCGGGTCGAACGCATGCGCATCAACGCCCTGCTCGCGCAATGCCCCGAGCACGGCGTTGCCCGACAGCAACGAAATTTCTCGTTCGCCGGAACGCCCGCCCATAAGCACCGCAACTTTGCCGAAGCGCTGGCCACTCATGAGTGCCCTTCCGTCATACCTCACCCACGATCCGCACTTCGCGTTCCAGGACAATTCCGGCATCGCGTTCGACGGTGGCCTGCACCAGCGTGATCAGTGCTTCGATATCGCGCGCCGCGGCCTCGCCCTTGTTGATAATGAAGTTGGCGTGCAGGTTCGAAACCTCCGCGTCACCGATATGCCGTCCCTTCAGTCCGCTCGCCTGGATCAGACGCGCGGCATGGTCTCCCGGCGGATTGCGGAATACCGAGCCGGCGTTGTGCTCGGAAAGCGGCTGGGTTGCGATGCGCTTCAACAACAAGGTCTTTATTTTTTCGCGTGCGGCTTCGCCGTCGCCATGGGCGAATTGCAGCCAAGCGCCGACAAAAAACTCATCGCGAGCCTCAAGCGCGGCGACACTCCGATAGCCAACTCGATACTCATGGCATTGGCGTATATGCACCCGGCCGGCGCGATCCATGGTGCGCACGCGCGTTACGTCATCCCAGGTCTCAGTGCCGTAGCAGCCGGCATTCATGGCGAGCGCGCCGCCCATGGTGCCGGGAATGCCGGCAAGAAACTCCGCGCCTTGCAGATTGTGGATCGCGGCAAAACGTGCGACTTTCGGGCAGGCCACTCCGGCGTCGGTGTAAATTTCACCACGACTGTCGCTGTCGTCCATCAACAGTCGCGCCAGTACGCGATGGGTAAACACGACGGTGCCGCGATAACCGCCGTCGCGTACCAGCAGGTTGCTGCCGAGACCAACCAGCAACAGCGGTTCGTTTTGCGGCAGACGGCCGACAAACGCACCCAGATCATCCAGATCTGCCGGCGTGTATGTGCGATCGGCGGCACCACCGGAACGCCAACTCACATGCTTGCGCATTGGCTCGTTGCGTTTGAGTTCGCCGCGCAATCCGCTGGTCTCGATCTCTGTCAGTTCCGCCATATCCATGTGTCTGGGCTCAATGTTTTCTGGCTAATTTACCGGGCACCGAACCAATGGAGCCGGCACCCATGGTGATGACCACATCACCGCTCTTCGCGGTCGCCATGATCGCGGCGGACAAATCTGCGATCTGCTCCACGAACACGGGTTCGACCTTGCCAACCACGCGCACCGCTCGCGCCAGCGCACGACCGTCGGCCGCGACGATGGGCGCTTCGCCGGCCGGATAGACATCGGCAAGCAACAACACGTCCACCGAGGACAATACCTTGACGAAATCCTCGAAACAGTCGCGCGTGCGCGTGTAGCGATGAGGTTGAAATGCCAGCACCAGACGCCGATTTGGGAATGCGCCACGCGCTGCGGCCAGTGTCGCCGCCATTTCCGCAGGGTGATGGCCGTAATCATCGACCAGCGTGAAAGCACCTTGCGCCAGCGCCACTTCGCCGAAGCGCTGAAAGCGCCGCCCGACGCCACGGAAATCCGCGAGCGCCTTGACGATGGCTGCGTCGGGTACGCCGATTTCCATGCCCACCGCGATGGCGGCCAGTGCGTTTTGCACGTTGTGCACGCCAGGAAGATTCAGAATGATGTTCAAATCTCCCAGCGGTTTCGGGTTCCCGTTGCGGCGCACGACACGGAAGCGCATTTTTCCGCCGTCCGCCGCAACGTCCACGGCACGAATGTTCGCGCCCTCCGCCAGACCATAAGTCGTCACCTGCTTGGTGACGAGCGGCAGCAGGCTTCTCACGTTGACATCGTCCAAGCACAGCACCGCCATGCCGTAAAAGGGTAAATGCTCGATGAACTCGAGAAACGCGTGACGCAGGCGGCCGAAGTCGTGCCCGTAGGTTTCCATGTGATCGGCGTCGATATTCGTGACGACCGCGAGCACGGGTTGCAGGTAAAGGAAGGAAGCGTCGGATTCATCCGCTTCCACGACAATGAATTCCCCGGTGCCCAGTTTCGCGTTGGCACCGGCGGCTTCGAGCCGGCCGCCAATGACAAAGGTCGGATCCATATCCGCTGCCGCCAGCACGCTCGCCACCAGACTGGTGGTGGTGGTCTTGCCGTGCGTACCCGCGATGGCGATTCCCTGCTTGAGGCGCATCAGTTCCGCGAGCATCATCGCCCTGGGCACGACCGGAATACGCTGCGCTCGGGCGGCGGCGACCTCGGGATTGTCCGGCCTCACCGCGGTGGATGTGACCACGGCATTGGCGCCACTGACATTGCCTGGTTCGTGGCCGATCTGCACGCGCACGCCCAGGCTCTTCAAGCGTGCGGTAGCGACGCTTTCCGCAATGTCGGAACCACTGACGCCAAATCCCAGATTGAGCATCACTTCCGCGATGCCGCTCATGCCGGCGCCGCCGATGCCGATAAAGTGAACGTGTTTGACCTTGTGCTTCATGCCGCGAGTGCCACGCAATGTTCCGCGACCAGGCGCGCGGCGTCGGGTTTGCCCAGGGCACGTGCGCGCCTGGCCATTTCGAGCAACTTGTCGCGGGTGAAACCGAGCAGCAAATCGGCGAGTCTTCCCGGCGTGAGCTCAGCCTGCGGCAACAATATCGCGGCCGACTGTTCGGCAAGATAACGGGCGTTGACGCTTTGGTGATCATCGACCGCCGATGGCAAAGGCACGAGTACGCTGGCAACGCCTGCGGCGGCAAGTTCCGAGACCGTCAGCGCGCCGGCGCGGCAGATGACCACATCCGCCGCAGCGTAGGCCTGCGCCATGTCAACAATGAACGCCTGCGTGATCGCGCTCACGCCCGCGGCCCGGTAGGCAGCCTCCAGCGCAGCCAGGTGCTTTTCACCGGCCTGATGCGTGACTTCCGGACGCTGCGCCTGGGCAATCAATGCCAGCGCACGCGGTACGGTTTCATTCAGGACCTGCGCGCCGAGACTGCCGCCAATGACCAGCACCTTCAGACCGCCGTCGCGATGACGAAAGCGCTCGTCCGGCGCCGGCAATTGCGCGATCTCGCGGCGGACCGGATTGCCCGTCCATTGCGCATTCTTCAAGGCGTTCGGGAACGCCACCAGAATACGGTCCGCGACTATGCTCAGCACCTTGTTGGCGAGGCCTGATACGGCATTTTGTTCATGCAACACCAGCGGCCGCGCCAGAAACGCGGCCATCATGCCGCCGGGAAAGGAAACGTAGCCGCCCATGCCCAGCACGACGTCCGGACGTCGGCGAAAAATTACGCGCGCGGCCTGCCAGAATGCGATCAGGAGATTCAGCGGAAGCAGCAGCGCGCGCACCACACCCTTGCCGCGCAGTCCGGAAATGCGCAGCCATTCGATTTCGTATCCGTGCTGCGGAACCAGCGTGCTTTCCATGCCCGTCTTCGAGCCCAGCCACACGATCTTCCACCCGCGTTCCCGCAGCTGATCGGCCACCGCGAGCGCCGGAAAGATATGACCGCCGGTGCCCCCAGCCATGATGAGAATGCTACGGCTCACAGCGAGTAACCCTTCATCATCTGCCGGTTCTCGTAGTCGACTCGCAGCAAAATAGCCAGCGCACAACAGTTGGCAACCAGGCTGCTGCCACCGAATGAAAGCAGCGGTAGCGTCAAACCCTTGGTTGGCAGTACGCCCATGTTCACGCCCATGTTGATGAATGCCTGAACCGCGAACCACAGCGCGATTCCCTGAGCCACAAGTGCGGAGAAGCAGCGCTCAAGGCGGGCGGCCTGATTGCCGATGGAGAACGCGCGCCAGATCAACCAGGAGAAAAGCGCGATAACGCAGATCACCCCTACAAAGCCCAGTTCCTCGGCGATGACGGCGAGCAGGAAATCGGTATGCGCTTCGGGCAAATAGAAGAGTTTCTCGACACTCGCACCGAGACCGACACCGAACCACTCACCGCGCCCGAAGGCGATCAACGCGTGTGACAACTGGTAACCCTTGCCAAATGGATCTGACCAGGGATCCATGAAACCGATAACGCGCTGCAGCCGATACGGAGAGGTCCATATGAGGACGACGAATCCAGCCAGGAGCAGGACAATCAGCGTAGCGAACAACTTCCAGTTCATTCCGCCGAGGAACAGAATGGCCATTGCAACAACCGCGATTACCGCGAATGCGCCGAAATCCGGTTCACGCAGCAACAGTCCCGCCGTGATCAGCATCACGATCAGCATCGGCAGGAAGCCCTTGCGAAAGCTGTGCATCAGGGCCGCCTTGCGAACCGTGTAATCGGCCGCGTAGAGCACCGCGAACAACTTCATGAGTTCCGATGGTTGCAGATTGATCAGGCCAAACGACAGCCAGCGGCGACTCCCGTTCACTTCCCTCCCGATCCCCGGGATCAGCACCAGGATCAAAAGCACCATTCCGAGGCAAAACAGGTAAGGCGCAGCCTGCTCCCAGACACGCAGTGGAAACTGGAAACAAATGAAACCGGCGGTCAAGCCGATGACGAGGAAAACGCCGTGTCGAACCAGGTAGTAGGTGGGCTGGTTTGCGGAAAAACGCGCGCCTTCGGCGATCGCGATCGACGACGAATAGACCATCACCAGCCCGAGGGCGAGAAGCAAAATCGCGGCGCCTACGAGTGCGTAATCAAACCCGACCATGGGCTGCGGCCGGCCCGTGGTACCGATTCCCAGAACAGCGCTCACTGGTCAGCCTCCAGCAATTGCACCTGTTCGACAAAGACTTCCGCGCGATGCTCGTAGTTGCGGAACATGTCGAAGCTGGCACAGGCCGGCGACAACATCACGGCGTCACCGGGAGATGCCAGCGCAAACGCGGCGCGCACCGCGTCATGCATGTCGGCGGCGTGTACGGTCTTGACGCCCGATGGCGCGATAGCCTGTGCGATACTGGCGGCGTCCCTGCCGATTACGACCACGCCCTTCGCTTTCTTGGCAACGGCATCGCACAAAGGTGAAAAATCCTGTCCCTTGCCCTCGCCGCCTGCGATCAGAACTATGCTCTCGCTCAGTCCCATCAGCGCCGCCACCGTCGCACCGACATTGGTGCCTTTGGAATCGTCGTAAAAGGTGACTCCGCACACTTCGGTGATCTTCTGCACGCGATGCGGCAAACCGTCGAAGTTGAAGAGCGCCTCGAGCAGGGGCTCGTATGGCAGCCGCAAGGCGCGGCACAATGCCAGCGCCGCCAGCGCATTCATGGCGTTATGCAGTCCGGCGACTTTCAGCTCGGAAACCGCCATCAGGTTCGCACGTCCCTCGGCGAGCCAGAGATGGCCTTCGCTGTGTCGCAATCCCCATTCGCCATCCTTCCAGGGCTCATTTGATCCGAAGCTAAATACCTTGCGTCCCTGGCCAATCATGCCGCGCACACGGTCATCGTCACGGTTCACGACCTGGATGCCATCACCGAGAAAAATGCCGGCCTTGGCATCGGTGTATTCATTCATGCCGGAATAACGATCCAGGTGGTCCTCGCTCACATTGAGAACGGTCGCCGCCTCGGGATTCAGACTGCGGGTCGATTCAAGCTGGAAGCTGGACAGTTCAAGGACGAATACATCGGGACTGCGATTGATCCCGGCCGCGATGTCCGCCATAGCGTCGAGTATCGGCACTCCAATGTTTCCGGCCACAAGCGTCCTCATTCTCGCAGCACGAACCATGTCACCGACCATTTCCGTTACGGTGCTCTTGCCATTCGATCCGGTGATTGCAATGACCCGGCCACTGGGGAACTCGTCGCGGATTCTGGCGAACAGCTCGATATCGCCGACCACCTCAATGCCTTGATCGATCGCGGTTCGCACCAGGGCTTCAGTGCGCGCCACGCCGGGACTGATAGCGATGAGGTTGACGCCGGCGAAACTCTCCGGGCGAAACGCCCCGGTGTGCAACTCAACCGCGGGCAGTTCCCTTTGCAGCTGGGCGGCATAGGGAGGTGCGTCCCGGCTGTCCGCCACCCGCACCGAAGCACCGCGCGCGCTGAGCCAGCGGGCCATCGACAGGCCGGTCGCGCCAAGACCGAGCACGAGTGCCCGCCTATTCTTCATCTCGATCGGCATCGGCCTCTTTCATGGCTGATTGCATTCGCGACAATCGGATCGAACCAACATCCGTATCCGGTTTGAAAATCATGCCGGCAATGGAAATCTGTTTCGGATCGGTCTGCGCGGCGCGCGCGCGCAAAGCACGTACAAACAATTCGAAATGCAGGCGGCTATTCATGAAATTGCCCGGCGTTGCGATCCGCCTCGTCCGCGGAATGGATTGCTCGATACATGATGTGCATGGTTTCGATATTTATTTCCAGAATCATCTCGCGCTCAGCGCAGCTTGAGCGTGGAAAGACCAACCAGCACCAGCATCATGGTGATAATCCAGAAACGCACCACCACCTGATTCTCCTTCCACCCTTTCAGTTCATAGTGATGGTGCAAGGGCGCCATTCGAAAAACGCGTTTGCCGGTCATTTTGAAAGACGCAACCTGTATTACAACCGACAGCGTTTCCACCACGAATACCCCACCCATGATGAACAACACGATCTCCTGGCGCACAATCACGGCAATGGTTCCGAGTGCCCCACCAAGGGCAAGCGCGCCGACATCGCCCATGAACACTTCCGCCGGATAGGCGTTGAACCACAGGAAAGCGAGACCGGCCCCCGCCAGAGCCGCGCACACCACGGTCAATTCACCCGCACCGGGAATGAGCGGAAAACCGAGATAGCGCGAGTAAATGGCGTTGCCGGCCACGTAGGCGAACACACCGAGCGCGCTGCCGACCATGACCGTCGGCAGGATTGCCAGACCATCCAGTCCGTCGGTCAGATTGACCGCGTTGCTGGTGCCGACAATGACCAGATAGCTCATCACCACGAATCCGACGATTCCAAGCGGATAAGTGACCTGCTTGAAGAACGGAACGATCAGTTCCGTCTGTGCCGGAACCGCTGCCGTAGTAGCCAGATAGACCGCAGCCGCCAGTCCAATTACCGATTGCCAGAGAAATTTTTTGCGTGCTGACAAGCCTTTCGGATTGCGATGGACCACCTTGCGATAGTCATCCACCCATCCGACGATGCCGAAACCGAGCGTGACGGCCAGCACCACCCACACGTAGCGGTTGCTAAGGTCGGCCCATAACAAAGTTGTGATCGCGATGGAGACCAGGATCAGGGCGCCGCCCATGGTCGGCGTACCCGCCTTCTTCAGATGACTTTGCGGACCGTCGTCGCGCACCGCCTGGCCGACCTTGTAGGCAGTGAGTTTGCGGATCATGAATGGTCCGACGACGAATGAAATCAGCAGCGCGGTCAGTGTCGCTAGAACGGCCCGCAACGTGATGTAGTTGAAGACGTTGAAGGCGCGGATTTTCGCGTCCTCTGCCAGCCATTGGGTCAGGAGCAAAAGCATCAGGCACTGCCTTTCATGGTCGATTCTCCGTTTGTCACACCAAGCGCTTCGACGACGCGCTCCATGCGCATGAAGCGCGAGCCCTTGACCAGTACCGTGGAGGTTTGATCCAGTTGCTCCAACAGGGCGTGCGTCATGTCGGGGACGCTGGAGAAATGGCGCGCCCCCGCACCGAAGCTTTGCACCGCGGCGACGCTCATTTCGCCCAGTCCGAACAATGCGTTCACGCCCGCTCGTCTTGCGAATTCACCGATGCTTGCATGCATGGTCCTGGCGTCGTGTCCCAGCTCGCCCATATCGCCCATGACCAGAATCTTTCGCCCTGGATAGGCCGCAAGAACCGCGATCGCGGCCTGCATCGAATCCGGATTGGCGTTGTAAGTGTCGTCAATGACCAGCGCACCGTCACGGTGGTGCCTGGATTGCAGACGCGACTTGACGCCTATGTACGAGGCGAGACCCGCAGCCATCGCCTGTTCCGGAATATCCAGCGCAATAGCGCAGGCCACCGCCGCCAGCGCGTTCCTGACGTTGTGCGCGCCCGGTATGCCCAGGGTGACGACAAACTGCGTGCGTGGCGTGCGGAAGGTGATCAGGCTCGCGGCTGCCGCCAGTTCATACCGGGCCGATACTGCGGCCTTGTTGTCGATGCCAAACTCAATGATGCGCCGATCGCGCACCAATCCGCGCCAGTAGTCAGCGAAGACGTCGTCGCTGTTAAGGATAGCTGTACCGTTCCCATCGAGGCCTTCGAATATTTCGCCTTTGGCCCGCGCAATGGCAGCGACGGAACCGAGCTCTCCGATATGCGCGGTGCCGGCATTGTTGATTACCGCCACGTCGGGCCTTGCCAGGCGGGACAGGTAGGCAATTTCGCCCAGGTGATTCATGCCCATCTCGATGACCGCGAACCGGTGTGCAGCGTTCAGGCGCAGCAACGTCAGGGGCATACCGATGTCGTTGTTCAAATTTCCAATGGTTGAGAGCACTCCGGACTCGCCGGCGACCTGGCGAAATATTGAAGCGAGCATCTCCTTGACCGTCGTCTTGCCGTTGCTGCCGGTAACGGCGATCAGCGGTACCGCAAAACGGCCACGCCAGAAAGCCGCCAGTCTGCCCAACGCAAGCCGCGCGTCGTCCACTTCCAGTACCGGGGCATTGGGGGTGACAATCCGCGCGCCCGCCTGCACCATCACAGCCGCCGCCCCAGCCTGCAGGGCCTGATCCGCGAAGGTCTGTCCGTCAAAACGTTTCCCACGAATTCCAATGAACAAATCTCCGTGGCGCAGTTCGCGGCTATCGGTCGTGACCCGGTCAAACGCAATATTGGCGCCGATATGACGCGCCCCGATTGCCTGGGCGACAGCAGCCAGATCAAGCATTGCGCCCGCTTCCAATCCGGCGCAGCAGGTCGCGCGCCATTTGCGCATCGTCGAACGGCAATTTTTGCGCGCCGATTTCCTGCCAGGTTTCGTGACCCTTGCCGGCAATGAGCACTACGTCGTCGGGCGCGGCCGTTCGCAGCGCCTTGTTGATCGCGCCAGCGCGGTCAGTTTCGATTTCGTAGTTGGCGTGCGCTCCGGCAACAATGTCGTCCACGATGGCTCGCGGATTCTCGGTGCGTGGATTGTCGCTGGTAATGATGACGCGATCCGACAGACGCGTGGCCACTTCACCCATCAGCGGCCGCTTGCCCGGATCGCGGTCGCCGCCGCAGCCGAACACGCAATGCAATTTCGCTCCCCCGGAAAGCAGGTCGCGCAATGTTTGCAGAACTTTTTCTAGGGCATCGGGCGTATGCGCGTAGTCGACCACCACCAGCGGCGCCCCGGGCAAGCGGATCATCTGCAGTCGGCCCGCCACGGCTTCGGATTGCGCCAGGGCGGCGACTGCATCCTCAAGCGGCACTTCGGCGCTTATCAGCACCCCCAGTGTGCCGAGCAGATTCGCCGCGTTAAAACCACCGATAAGCGCGCTGGTAAGTTGGGCTGCACCCCAGGGCGTCTTGATTTCAAGTTTCAGGCCGCGTGTGGACAGATCCAGGCGGTGGCCGGAAATTTCTCCTTTGCCGAAGCCGTAACCGAGCACATTGATACCTGAGCGATCGATGGATTGCGCGAGCGCGGCACCGAAGCGGTCATCGATATTGACTACCGCGTGCTTCAACTGAGGCCAGGTAAACAGTTTCGCTTTGGCGGCGCCGTAGCTCTCCATAGTCTTGTGATAGTCGAGATGATCGCGGGTCAGATTCGTGAACAGCGCCACGTCGAACGCATTGCCATTGATGCGCCCCTGATCGATGCCGTGCGAAGATACCTCCATTGCGCAACCGGTGGCGCCACGCAGGCGCAATGCGGCCAACTGCGATTGCAGAGCGAGTGCATCGGGCGTGGTGTTTTGCGCCGCCTCGAGTTCGCCTGGAAAGCCGCTGCCAAGCGTGCCGATTACAGCGGTCTTGCGCCCCAGCCGAGTAAGCGATTGCGCTATCCAGTGCGAGCACGATGTCTTGCCATTGGTGCCGGTAACCCCGGCAAGCCACATGTGGTGCGAGGGATTTCCGAAGAACTGGCTGGCGATTGATCCAAGATGCGCGCGCAGGTCGCTCACGCCCAGATTCGGTACACGCCATGCCGGATCCCAGCGAAATCCCTGAGCTTCCCAGAGTACAGCGCTGGCCCCGGCGGCAATCGCCTGCGCAATGTGGGCGCGCCCGTCCCCTTTCAAGCCGGGACAGGCCATGAACAACTCACCGGATTTAATCTTGCGACTATCGATCGCGAGACCGGCGATGCGCACGCCGAGTGCCTCGATAGAATTGAAGTCGAATTGCGCTTGTCCCGAGCGCGGGATTTCCAGACCGAGGGTCATACCTCTCCCCCGGCAAGACGACCGGAATTGCGGTCAATCACATGGTCAGGTAACACAGCGTTGGGCGCGGCATCGGGTGCAACGTTCAAAAATCGTAAGGCACCGGCCATGACCGCGCTAAACACGGGGGCGGCAATCTCGCCTCCGAAGTAGGCCTTGCCGCCCGGCTCGTCCAGCATGACGGCGATAACCAGACGCGGACTGGAAACGGGGGCAAAGCCGACGAAGGAGGAAATATAGCGATCCGGCGCGTAATTGCCGTCTACGAGTTTGTGCGCAGTCCCGGTCTTGCCAGCGACACGGTAACCAGCCACCTGTGCGCGTGTCGCGGTGCCACCGGGTTGCGTAACCATTTCAAGCATCTTACGCACCGAATGCGCGGTGCGCGGCGACATGACCGCTTTGCCGTCAACCGGCGCATCGCGCCTGACCAGGGTGAGGGGCATGAGTTTGCCGTCGGTCGCAAACACGGAATAGGCGCGCGCCAGCTGGACCAAACTGACCGATATACCGTGGCCGTAGGACATGGTGGCCTGTTCGATGGGCTTCCAGGATTGGTATGCGCGGAGCCGGCCCGAGGCTTCGCCGGGAAACTCGACCTTGGTCTGCGCACCGAAGCCGACGTCGGACAGAATCGTCCAGAGCTTTCGCGGGGCCATCGCCAATGCCATCTTTGCCGAGCCGACGTTCGACGATTTCTGGATCACTTGGGCAACGCTGAGCACGCCTTCCGGGTGCGAATCGTGGATGGTGCGGTTGCCGATCGTGTAGTGACCGCCTTCGGTATCGATCATGCTGCCCGGGCCGACCATGCCGGATTCCAGCGCCGCCGCGACCGTGAAAGGTTTCAGGGTGGAGCCCGGCTCGAACAAATCGACCACAGCGCTATTGCGCGATCGACCGGGCTTTAACGTGTCGCGGTTGTTCGGGTTGTAAGTCGGCCAGTTGGTCAGTGCCAGCACTTCCCCGGTCACGACGTCCAGTACCACAAGACTTCCGGCCCTGGCCTGGTTCAATGCGATTGCGCTTTTAAGCTCACGGAAGGCGAGGTATTGGATGCGCTGATCGATGGCGAGCGCGAGTTCCCGGCCCTGCTGTGGCGCGCGTATGCTTTCAACGTCCTCCACTACGCTGCCAAGCCGGTCCCTGATGACCCGGCGGCTGCCCGGCTTGCCCTTGAGCCAGTCCTGATAGGCCAACTCGATGCCTTCCTGACCGTTGTCGTCCACGCCCGTGACGCCAACCACATGCGCACTCACCTCGGCCGTCGGATAGTAGCGCCGGTACTCGCGCTGAAGAAAAACGCCCGGCAGCTTCAACTGCACGACCTGCGCTGCCTGCTCGGGGGGCAACTGCCGTTTCAAATAAACAAAATCCCGCCCGGTCTCGCCCAGTTTCTTTCTGATTTGCTCCGCATTCGTGCCGAGCAGCCGGGCCAGCCGTGCGCGTTGCGCGCCACTCAGATTCGCATCCCCCGGAACTGCCCACACCGATTCCACCGGCGTGCTCAGCGCGAGCGGTTCACCATTGCGGTCGGTCACCATGCCACGGTGCGCCGATATGTCCAATACCCGCGAATAGCGCGTTTCGCCTTTCATCCTGAGGAAGTCGTTGTTGAGCCCCTGAAGATAAAAAGCCCGCGCCGCCAGCACCACGAACCCGGACAGCATCAACAGCAACAACAATCGCGCCCGCCACACGGGCAGACGCACGGACAATGCTGAACTGCTGCGGGCACTCATGGACGGGCAGGCGCGGGAGCGGGAGGAACCAGATACACGCGTGCCGCCGGGGCGACACGCATCTGCAAATTGTTGGTCGCAATTTTCTCGACCCGGGCTTGCATCGCCCATGTGCTTTGCTCGAGCTGCAACTGTCCGTATTCAGTTTCGAACTGGGCTCCCCGGTCCTGCTCCTTTTGCAGCTCTACGAACAGTTTTCTCGCCTTGTGCTGGGACGTTACCAGGGCCAGGGCACAAACAACCAGAATCGTGGCCAGCACTGCGTTGATCCTGATCATGCGAGCATCTTCTCCGCTACCCGCATGACCGCGCTGCGTGCACGGGGGTTGGCCGCGATTTCATGTTCAGTCGGATACACCGGCTTTCCAATCAGCTCCAGCGTCGGCCTGGGCAACTGCGCGTGCCGCACCGGCAGACGGGCCGGCAACGAACCGGGTTGAGCCCGCGCGCGCATGAAATGCTTGACGATGCGATCTTCCAGGGAATGAAAGCTGATCACGACCAGCCGCCCACCCGCGTTGAGCATGTCCAGACATTGCGGCAAGGCTACTTCCAACTCTTCAAGCTCCTGATTGATGTAAATCCGAATAGCTTGGAAGGTACGCGTCGCCGGGTCCTGATGTGGCTCGCGCGAGGAAACGGCTTTTGCCACGATCTGGGCAAGTTGCCGTGTGCGATAGACCGGCCCACTCGATCGAGCCGCAACAATCGCTCTTGCAATCTGTTTAGCAAACCGTTCTTCGCCATAACGCCTGATAACCTCCCCGATCTCCTGTTCCGAAGCTTGCGCAATCCACTCGGCCGCCGATACGCCGTGGCCGGGGTCCATCCGCATGTCGAGCGGCCCGTCGAAGCGGAAACTAAATCCCCTGGCGGCCAAATCGATCTGCGGCGACGAAACGCCAAGATCGAGCAACACGCCATCCACTCCCGCCACTCCCGCCTTTGCCAGCACTTGTGCAAGCCCGCCAAACGCCATCTGGATTGCGACCAGACGCGGGTCGGATATCGTCGCCGCGTGTGCCAGCGCATCGGGATCGCGATCAACCGCGATCAACTTTCCCGACTCGCCCAGGCGCTTTAGAATCGCGCGGCTGTGCCCGCCCCGACCGAAGGTCGCATCCACATACGTGCCCTCGGCCCTGATACGCAATGCCTCGACGGCTTCGCCGAGCAGTACTGTCTTGTGCAAACTCTTGTCGTCGCGCGCGGCCGGAGCCGGATTCACAAAGCGAAGTTCTCCATCCCGGGCGGCAACTTGTCGGAACTGGCCGACAACTGATCGAGTTGCTTTTCCCAGGCTTCCTGGCTCCAGATTTCGAAATGACTGCCCTGGCCAACCATCATTACTTGCTTCTCGAAGGAGCCAAACTTTCTCAATTCAGGAGAGATCAGAAGTCGTCCGGCGGCATCGAGTTCCACTTCTTCAGCGAAACCAACCAGCAATCGCTTCCACAAACTGGTCTGGGCGTCAAAGCTCGAGAAACTCATAATCCGGGCGCGTATCGGCTCCCAGGCAGGAGCCGGATACAAAAGAAGGCAGCGATGCGGATGGGCCGTAAGTACTTGCTTACCAGCCCCCCCGGACTGAAGTGCCTCGCGATGACGCGTCGGCACCGCCAGCCGGCCCTTGGCATCGATACTGAGTGCGGTTGCGCCCTGAAACATCACTAGATCCGTTGGGAGGCTCAGAAGTATCTCGTTTTCCCACTAATACCTACTTTTCCCCACTTTAGTAGAAAAAAAATCGAAGGTCAAGCCGATTCTGAGTTTTTTTGAATTGCGACAAAGACTTACGAATAACTCCACTCTATCGTACCCAATAAAAATTTTTTATTGTTTTTCAATTGGATATATCCAGAAATTAATTTCAATTCTAGGATCAGAAGGGGATTGACCAAGAATTTCGCAGCGCGAGCCGGATGGCCGGAAAGTGGGGCAACGACGGGAGAAAACAGGAAGAAGTGAAGCTGGCCTGTAAGCCGGGTTCTGTCGAACACCTTGCGATGCTCCGGCAGTCATTCATCTGGGCCGCCAGTTACCTGTCGGCTCAAGCAACCTACCCGGGGACAGCGCGAGCCGCGCTATTGCCCCCCTATTTGGTCTTGCTCCGGATGGGGTTTGCCGTGCCGCCCCTGTTACCAGAAGCGCGGTGGGCTCTTACCCCGCCGTTTCACCATCGCCGTTCTCGTTGGAACGAGACTTAGGCAGACTGTTCTCTGTGGCACTTTCCATCGCCTCGCGGCGTCCGGTCGTTAACCGGCATCCTGCTCTGTGGAGCCCGGACTTTCCTCTACGCAAGCGAATTGCGCAGCGACCGCCCGGCCAGCTTCGGGTCGTATCTTACGCCCCATAAGCGCAACCTGTGTTCTCTATCGCGGAACCCTGTGGAATATTGGCTGTGAATTTCGGTCAGACCACCCGCGCGCTACTCGATTTTCCAGGCAATGTTAGAACCACCCCGCATCGGGACCAGCTCGTCCACGCCATAAGCCAATGCTTCGGGCACCGACCAGCTGCTTCTAACCAGGGTCATTGACCCGGAGTTGTGCGCCAAACCGTAGAAATCGGCGCCGTAGTGGCTGGCGAATCCCTCCAGCTTGTCCAGAGCCCCGGCGGCATCGAATGCTTCCGCATAGAGCTCGATTGCCGCATGCGCGGTGTAGATGCCGGCACACCCACAGGCCGCTTCCTTGGTATGGCGCGCGTGCGGTGCGCTGTCTGTCCCCAGAAAGAATTTCGGATTACCGGAGGTCGCCGCCCTGACCAATGCCAGCCGGTGTTCCTCGCGTTTCAGGATCGGCAGGCAGTAATGGTGGGGATGAATCCCGCCCCGGAAGATGTCGTTCCGGTTAAGCAGCAAATGATGCGCCGTTATGGTTGCCGCCACGTTGTCCGCTGCGCTCAGCACGCATTTGACGGCATTGGCGGTCGTAATATGCTCCAGAACAATCCGCAGCCCCGGCAGACGCTGGGTCAGCGGAATCAAGGTGCGCTCGATGAAAATCTTCTCGCGATCAAAAACATCGACTTGTGCATCGGTGACCTCGCCATGGACGAGCAGGGGCATGCCGGCCACGACCATGGCCTCCAGTGCTTCCACGCACTTTCCGATATCGCTTACACCGGAATCGGAATTGGTCGTCGCGCCCGCCGGGTAGTATTTCACCGCATACACGATGCCACTGGCCGCCGCCTTTCGAATCTCCGCGGCGCTGGTGTTGTCGGTGAGATAGAGCGTCATCAATGGCTGAAAATCGCTGCCGTGCGGCAAAGCCGCGACAATGCGATCCCGGTAGTGCTCGGCCGCGGCAAGCGTCGTTACCGGCGGCTTCAGGTTGGGCATGACGATAGCTCGTGCAAATCGCCGCGCTGTATCCGCCAGCACCGATCCGAGCGCATCGCCGTCGCGCAGGTGAAGATGCCAGTCGTCCGGCCGGGTCAGGGTTATGCGATCCATATTGGCAGGCCAAGCTCAAAAACAATGATTCTGATCATGTTGCGTTATCAATGCTTCCCTTTTTCAGTTTCAGCGCCTGATCGTACAGCGCATTTTTCTTCGCCCCGGTTATCGCGGCTGCCAGCGCGACGGCCTGCTTCAAGGGCAGCTCATGGAGCAGGATTTCAAGCACGCGCCCGGGATTGGAATCCACCCGATCGGTTGCGGATTGCGGGCGACCTTCCACCATCAGCACGAACTCGCCACGCCGATGGTTCTCGCTTAGTTCCAGCCACGCGGGAGCCTCGGCGAGGCGGCACACGTGAATCTGCTCAAAAAACTTGGTCAGTTCGCGCGCTATGCCGATGCGGCGCTCGTCCCCGAATACCGTGACCATGCTCGCAATGGATTCGATCATGCGATGCGGCGCCTCGTAAAACACTTGCAGTTCACGCCGTGGCTCAAGACTCGCCAGCATGCGCTCCCGCTCGCCCTTGCGGGCCGGAAGAAACCCGTTGAAAGAAAATGACGTGCATTCCAGTCCGGCTGCCGCCAATGCGGTTGTTAGCGCGCTCGCGCCAGGAATGGCAATAACCCGGAATCCGGCGGCACGCACCTGCGCAACCACGATTGCCCCTGGATCGCTGATGGCGGGGGTGCCTGCGTCGGAGATCAAGGCCACCGATTTTCCCTGAGACAACAGCGTCAAGAGCCGCTGCGCCGCTTCGTGCTCGTTGTGCTGGTGCGATGCAATCAACTTCGCCTGGATTCCAAAATGAGCCAGCAGATTGCGCGATACCCGCGTGTCCTCCGCGGCAATCGCATCCACCGATTTCAGCGTATCCAGAGCACGCAACGTGATGTCGCGAAGATTCCCGATCGGAGTGGCCACCACATATAATGTCGGCTCGGCCACTTCCGTACTTTCGCTATGCAACTTCTCCGGGCCTTTTCCTGGTTGGTGTCATCGCCACTATACTGGGCACTGCTCGCCTTATCCATCGGCCTCGCGGGCAACTCCGGCGCCGCGGCGCCCGAAGGCGCCGACCGCCCGCCTGGATTCGCCGAGCCGCACATCGCAGTTCTCCTGCCGCTACATTCCAGTTCCTTTGCCAAGCATGCCGAATCCGTGCGCCAGGGCATCCTTAATGCCGCCAATAGCGGTCCGCCAAACGCCCTGAAGGTCAAAGTCTATTCGACAAACGATGACCCCGCCCAGATTCTTTCCGCGTATCAGCGGGCCACTTCAATGGGGGCCAGCGCGGTAATCGGCCCGCTCACGCGCGGCGGCGTCACCTCGCTTGCGCAGAGCGGCATCATAAGCGTGCCGACTCTGGCTCTGAATACACCCGAAGGCGGCGAATCGCTGGCGCGCGATTTGTTCGTGTTCGGTTTGAATATCGAAATGGAGACACGTCAACTCGCCCGGTTTGCATTGCGCCAGCACAACACCAAGGCTTTTCTGATAGCCAGCGACTCGGCCCTGAGCGGACGCATTGCGCAGGCGTTTACCGAGGAATGGGAATCGCATGATGCTAAGGTTACCGGACGATTCACCTATGCAAGCGACCCGGCGGCCCTGGCCGGATTACGCGAGCAGGTGGCCTATTCAGGTGCCGATATCGTCTTTCTTGCGCTCGACTCTGGCCGGGCGCGCTTCGTGCGTTCGTTTCTCGCGGCGTCCACAGCCATTTTCGCGACATCAATGGTATTTACGTCGACTACGGACGCACTTGCCAATTTCGATCTGGAGGGCGTGCGCTTCCTGGACATGCCCTGGCTTCTGCAACCCGATCACCCCGCAGTCATCAGTTATTCGCGTCCGGACGTCAAACGCGCGGCGCTTGATCAGGAGCGCCTTTACGCGCTTGGCATTGATGCTTATCGACTGGTTCAGGAACTGCTTCGTCCTTACGAAGCCATGGCGCCGCTCGACGGCGTGACCGGAACCATCACGCTGGACAACTCCCGCCTGTTCGCGCGGGCGCTGGTACCCGCGCAATTTTCCCAGGGCATCGCAAAAGCGCTCGAAGTCCCACCGGCACGATGAGCGACCGGGGCGCGCTGGCCGAGCAGGCAGCCGCGGAGTTTCTCACCGGACGCGGACTCCGACTGATCGAGCGCAATTATCGCTGCCGATTCGGCGAAATCGATCTGATCATGCGCCACGGGCCTACACTGGTATTTGTCGAAGTGCGCTACCGACAGGATCGGTCCTTTGGCGGCGCGCGTGAAAGCATCACCAGCGGCAAACGCGAGAAACTCCTGCGCGCTGCCCGGCACTACATGGCCGCCGCCAATGAGTTTCCCGCATGCCGTTTCGACGCAGTGTTGCTTAACGGCGACACCCATGAACTGGAGTGGATCGAAAATGCCTTCGGCGAATAATCGCGGTTGACTCGCGAACGGCGACAGGCTTTGTGCAATAATTCTCCCGCCACTCCAACAAATGTTGACGCATGGATCTTCTCAATCGAATCAATCAGCACTTCACCGATAGCGCGAATCTGAAGCTCGAGTCGATGGATTTGCTGGCGCAGCCTCTGGCCAGCGCCTCCGAGCGCATGGTTCAGTGTCTGATGCAGGAAGGCAAGATTCTGTGTTGCGGCAACGGCGGGTCGGCTGCCGATGCGCAGCACTTCGCAGCGGAACTGCTCAATCGATTCGAAATGGAGCGCCCGCCCCTTGCAGCCGTTGCACTCACCACTGATACATCCACGCTGACGTCGATAGCCAATGATTACGACTTCAACCTGATATTCTCCAAACAGGTCCGTGCCCTTGGCCAGCCGGGCGATATCCTGCTGGCCATATCAACCAGCGGCAATTCTCCAAATGTCATGGAAGCGATACACGCCGCGCACGACCGCCAGATGGCTGTTGTTGCCCTGACAGGAAAGAGCGGCGGCAAAATCGCCACGCTGCTCGGGCCCGGCGATGTGCACATCTGCGTTCCGGCTGACAGAACCGCCCGCATTCAGGAAGTTCACTTGCTGTGTCTGCATTGCATGTGCGATGCAATCGATTGTTTGTTGCTGGGGGTGGAATAAATGAAATCAACAATGCGACTCTTGGTATTGCTCGCCGTCGGGATGCCGTTGCTGCAATCCTGCATCCCATTGCTGATCGGCGCCGGCGTTGGCGCCGGTGTCATGATGTCCGAGGATCGACGCTCCAGTGCCACTATGCTGGAAGACCAGACCATCGAAATCAAAGCCAAGAATCGCCTTTCGGAAAAGCACGGCGACAATCACAACATAAGCATTACCAGCTTCAATCGCTACGTGCTGCTCACCGGCCAGAGTCCAAGCGACGAGATGAAACAGGATGTACCCATTCTCGTGCTCGAAGTGCCGAATGTCCGCAACGTTCAGAACGAGATCACGGTCAGCGGCACCAGTTCGGTGACGTCCCGCGCCAGCGACACACTGCTCACCAGCCGGGTCAAGGGCCGGCTTGCACAGAACAAGGATGTGGGAGCCAACCATGTCAAAGTCGTGTCGGAAAACGGCACCGTATATCTGATGGGCCTGGTAACGCGCGCGGAAGCAGAATCCGCATCGCAGACTGCAGCGACAACCGGCGGCACCCAGCGAGTCGTGAAAGTATTCGAGTATCTAGACTGACCCGTGCTTCCCGGGCGCGAAACCGGATGCGTGGTTTCCTCTGCGTCCCGATTCGCCAACTGCTGCTACCGGGTGGCCGCCCGGTAAATTTCCAGAGTCAGTGCGCGCGCAGACGCGTGATCCGTAACCGGCGCCGGGTATTGCTTGCCGATTTCGACCCCCGCAACGCGCTGCTGCGCCAGGCTCATCTGCCAGGGTTCGTGAATAAATCTCGTTTCGACGTTGGTCAGTTCGGGCAGATACATCCGTATGTACCGCCCGTCGGGGTCGAATTTCTTCGACTGGGTTATCGGGTTGAAAATGCGAAACCAGGGCTGTGCATCGCAGCCGGTTGAGGCCGACCACTGCCAACCCCCGTTGTTGGCGGCAAGGTCGAAATCGTTGAGCTTGCGCGCAAAATATGCCTCACCCCAGCGCCAATCCACATGCAGATCCTTGACCAGAAACGACGCTGCCACCATGCGCACGCGATTGTGCATGTACCCGGTCTCATTGAGCTGCCGCATCCCGGCATCTACCAGTGGAAATCCGGTGCGCGCCTCGCACCATGCGGTGAAATGAGCCTGCGAATTCGGGAAGCGAAGCGCCTCATACTGTGACCTGAACGCATGATCCACCACGTGTGGGTAATGATGAAGGATGCCGAAATAAAAATCGCGCCAAACCAGCTCAGATAGCCAGGTGCGCGCCCCTCCGTTGTCCTTGGACGCCGCCATACGCACCAATTCCCTGATGGAAAGCGTGCCAAATCGCAAGTGCACCGACAGGCAGGACACCCCGCGCACGCCGGGAAAATCCCGCTGGTCACGGTAGCCATCCATGCGTTCGATGAAATCCTGCAACATCTTCCGCCCCCCGGACATCCCTGTCGGCAGGCGCATGCTCTTCAAATTCGTCGGCTTGAAACCGATTTGCGCCAAGGTCGGAATTGGCAACGATCCGACACCGGCAAGCGCATCGCGATGCTCGTCAATGCCATAGGCCCGGCAGAAAGATGGGTCCAGCTTTGCCAGCCATGCTTTTTTATAGGGCGTAAATACGGTATAGGGCCGGCCAGCTTGAGTCAGAAGTTCATCCTTCTCAAAGATGACCTGGTCCTTGTACGTATGCAGAACCTGGCCGCGCCGATGCAGACTGGCGCCGATGTCGGCATCGCGCTCTTTCGAAGCGGGTTCGTAGTCGTGATTCGCGTAGACCGCCTGTGCCCCGAGTTTTTCCGTCAGAGCAGGAATCAGTTCGCGAGCGCGCCCGACCAGCACCTGCAATCCACCACCCAGCCGATCCAACGATTGCGCCAGTTCTTCCACGCTGTGCCAAATGAATTCGACGCGCCTGTCAGCGTGGTCGGCCAGCTTATCCAGAATCTCCGTGTCGAACACGAAGGCACAATGCACCTGCCGCGCGTTCCTGAGCGCGTAGTGGAGCGCGGCATGGTCATAACTGCGTAAATCCCGCCGGAACCAGACCAGCGCGCATTCGTAGCGCTTGCCTGAGTCCATCTTCAGCCCAGTCTGCGCCGAAGCCATCCCACCAGGGTGCCAACCAGCGGAAGCTTTGCGTAGAGCTCCTCACCGGTATCCCAGTAGTCGCGGTGGTAGATCACCTTGCCGTCATCGCCCAGGCGCAAGTGACTCACGCCTCGGATGACCTGCTCTTTCCGCGGCTTCCAGGAGCGCATGCGGAACTTCATGTCCCACACCAGGACCAGCCCACCGCTATCGGCAATGCGCTCCGTGATGACGAAGCGCGGTTCGGCCAGATGCTCGAACATGCGAGCAAAAATTGCACTGATGTCCACGAGACGATTGACTTCGTTGAACGGATCTTTGAAGTAGGCATCCTGACTGTAGTACAAGCCAAAATCCTTCACCCGATCCGGTGTAAGCGTTTCATAGAAGAGCACCAGGGCGTCGTGTCGGTCCGGCTGCATCAGCGTCATAGTCCGGTGAATTTATGGATCAGCGGGAAATAGATTCGGTAAGGCAGCAGGCGCAGCAACTTCAGCCAGTAAGTGAAGCGTTTCGGAAAGTGAATTTCGAATACCCCGGCCTCGAAACCCTTGATCATTTCTTCCGCCGCCTTTTGCGCCGAAATCAAGGCCGGCATCTTGAACGCGTTTTTATCGGTTAGCGGCGTTTTAACGAATCCGGGATTGACCAAGTAAACGCCTACGCCCCGCGGTGCGAGATCGAGATAAAGCGTCTCGGTGAAATTGATCAGCGCTGCCTTGGTCGCACCGTAGACCAGACCACTGGGCAAACCGCCATAGCCGGCAACACTCGATACCACCGCAATCGCTCCCTGTGATTTACGGGAAAACGTCGGCGCCAATGTGGCGACTGCATTCATTACACCAATCAGATTGGTCTCGACAAGGGCGCGCGCCGCCCCGGCGTCCAGTTCCCATGCGCGTACCGGTTGATGGCTTCCCGCCAAAAACACCGCCAGATCCAGTCCGGACCAGGTGGAATTTATACGCTCGAATGCCGCCACAAGTTCTTCAGCGCGTGTCACGTCCAGGGGCAGGAGCAGTGTCTGTTGCGCACGCTCGCCTGCCGCCACTGCGCTCAGGGCCTGGACATTGCGCGCGGACATTGCAACGTGCGCTCCCTTCGCGATCAGCGCTCGGGCCAACGCCGCACCAATACCACTGCTGGCGCCGATTATCCATACCCGGCATCCTTGCCAGCTTTCGATCGGCTTATTCATCGACATGGATTATTTCCCGCTGATTGCATCAGGAACCTCTGCGCCGGAACGATAGAACGATCTCGCCGATCCCGATTCCGAATTTGCTCATATCGGATTTGTTCAACATGACTTCGTCGTCAACCAGGTACATCCAGTCGTCGAAGCGGATGTCATAGGTCTTTCCGTCCACCGGGACCGTGAGTACGTAGCGCCATCTCAATGCGTTTCCATACGCCTCGCCCACCGCCTCACCGACAACGTCGGCTGCCGTGCCGCGATATTGATGCGCGTCGATTTTGGTGATGTTCCAGACCCTGCGGCTCGTTTTACCATCGGAGTATATGAAATCTTCTTCCAGAGTACCCTTGTTGCCCTGCCAGGTTCCGGTCATTTCGACGCGGAAGCGCTGGACGACCTTTCCCGAGCGATTGCGCACGATGCCCCACGCGTCAAGTGTGCCATTGAAATACTCAGACAGATCAAGCACCGGATTTTCCTCGCGGTACTCGTCAACCCGGGTACCGGCACACCCAGTCAACAGCAACAACAATCCTAATAATCCCAGTTTCGATTTCATACTTTTACTGCCCTTTCCAGAGTTGGTTTAAGCGGCACCTGCCGATCCAGTGGAGTAACCCACAACAAGCCTGCCGCGGCCAGCTTGATGGCGCAGGGCAGCAACGCATAAATCGCGGCAAGGGATCCGGCCTGAATTTGAGCAGTGCCGGGTTCGTATCCTGCCCAGGCCAGTAAAGGTAAAGACAAGCCGGCGGCGGCGGCAAGGTTGAA
Organism: Betaproteobacteria bacterium; assembly: GCA_031362885.1. Lineage (GTDB taxonomy): Bacteria > Pseudomonadota > Gammaproteobacteria > Burkholderiales > JACQAP01 > JACQAP01. The sequence goes on along the minus strand of JANLTJ010000232.1, from coordinate 30,592 downwards.
TTTCTCGATCATCTGCCAGAGTCCGAAATACACCCCGTCCGGGCGCTGCTGTTCCTGGCCCTGATGTTCCTGGCGAAACTCTGCGTCCACCGTATCCGCCAGCATCGAGGGCGGTATCGCAAGCTCCGCGCCGTAAGCGATACCCGATAGCGCACACACCAGCGCGAATCCCAGCACGTCGCCCGATCCGAGCAAATAAGCCCAGACAAAGGCAATCACAGACAGAAACATGCCCGCGAGCCAAGCCTGTCGCTTGCCGACCCTTTTTGACGCCGCGATCCAGACCGGCATGCCCAGCGCGCCAAAGACGAAATACAGGGCCAGGAACATTCCGGAGAGTTCCGGTCTCTGAATCACGTCCTGCACAAAAAACAGGATGATCGTCGCGGGAATTGCGCCAGCAATGCCACTCAGGACGAATACACCCATCAGCCAGCGAAAACGCGCGTTGCGGAGCGGCAGAAACATTGAACCCAAGGCAGCTTTGGGTGAAACCCGGCTCGCCGGTCGCGGGGTATGGCGCAATGTAAACCAGGCCGCCGCGATCAATACCGGAACAAAGAAAAGGGAGAACAACGCCAGGTTACCGGCCTCGCCGCGACCGAGCAGGCCCGGCGCCGCGGCAGCAATCAACACGCCAAGCAGTCCGAGCGCGCCACGGGTGGCGGTTACACGGGTGCGTTCATGATAGTCGCCAGAAAGATCAGCCCCCATTGCAAAGTAGCTGATGCTCGCCGAGCTGAAGCCCAGATAGACGATCAGCAGATTGACAGCAAGCCAGATCGCCAGCGTGGTCTGACCGCCTTGCGGTGGATGGAACAAACCGATGAAGCCCAGAGCCAGCAGCGGCAGACCGAGAATCACCGGGATAGCGCGCCCCAGCGCCAGACCCGAGCAACGATCGCTGAAATATCCCAACAGCGGATCTTGAAGCGCATCGAACAATCGCACGGCCAGGAGTATGGCGCCGACCAGCGCCAGTGGCAGGCCGATCTCCCCGGCATACAGCTTTGGTACATGCACGTAGACTGGCAATGCCGCCATCGCCAGCGGGACGGAGAACAGACCGTAGGCGGCCAGTCGCGAACGCGACAGCGTGGTCGCAGTCACTTCTTGCCGATCAGGGATTTGCGCAGACCCGGTTCACGGGTCCGTGCGTCGAGCCAGATTGCGAAAAAAGCGCGCGCGAATTCCGGATCGGCAATCGTACCCGTGAACTTGCCCTGGTAGTAGAAGACGGCTCCGATTCCCGGGCGATTGACTCCGGTCAGGTGCTGGCCTTTGCTGACGTCCGGAAAAACCCGTGCCATCTGTTCAGCCCATTGCTCGATTTTTCGTTGGTCACCGAATCCAAGTCTGCGCATTTCATCCAGGGTGGTCCCGATCAGCCTCGTCGCCTTGATGTCGCGCGCGTACCGAATATCTAGAGCGAAGTCCTGTTCAGCATCCCAGTTCGCTCCTCTGGTCCAAAGCGACGCATCGTAGATGAGCAGCCCGAGCCATCGCAGGCGCCCCTTGCCGGCAAGCTGAAGATCTGGTGTTTCCTTCGCCACTTGTTCTGGAAGCGAAATGCCCATGGCACCTGCGGGCATCATCAGCATGACCATCAGAAGCATGGCGATCTTATTCACGGCCCAGCTCCACGTGCATCACATCAGTACTGGTGGCGCGGAAACCAACCTCACAATAGACCAGATAGAAGTTCCACAGCCTCTCGAAGCGTGTGTCGAACCCGTGCGAACGCAACTCATTGCTGACGGCCAGAAAGCGGGTGCGCCAATGCTTCAGGGTTTCGGCGTAGTCGATACCGAAGCGATGCTCGTCGCGCACCGTCAGCCCGGCCCGCTGCGCCATCTTTCGAAACACACCCGGACTGGGCAGCATGCCGCCGGGAAAAATGTATTGCTGTATGAAATCGGTCGATTTTCGATACCGCGCGAACAACTCCTCGGCGATGGTAATGGTCTGGATCAGTGCGCGACCACCAGGCTTCAGGCGATCGCGCACGACGGAAAAATACACCGGCCAGAATTTCTCGCCCACCGCCTCGAACATCTCGATCGACACGATGTAGTCGAAACTGCCTTGAACGTCGCGATAGTCAGTCAGGGAAATTTCGACGAAAGGCGACAGACGGGCCTTCGCGATTCTGCGTCTCGCGAACTCCAGTTGTGCCGGTGATAACGTGATACCGGTTACCCGGCAGCCGCGGGTGCGTGCCGCGTATTCGGCAAATCCGCCCCAGCCGCACCCGATTTCGAGAATATGATCAAAGGCGCGCACGTTAAGTCTGCCCAGTATGCGCTCGTATTTAGCCTCCTGGGCCTGTTCAAGTGAACGCGTCGAATCGCCTTCGAACAAGCCCGCTGAGTAGGTCATGGTCTTGTCGAGCCATGACTGGTAAAAATCATTGCCCAGGTCGTAATGGGCCTGTATGTTGTCTTTGGCCTTGTCGCGCGTATTAGCACGTCGCAAATGTCGCAAGCGGTAGATGAGCCGTCCCCACCAGGTACCATGGATCAGTTTCTCCAGGACAACCCGATTCACGGCAACGAGCTCGAGCAAAGCGGTCAAGTCCGGAGTCTGCCAGCGCCCATCCAGATAGGCTTTCGCGAATGCGACATCACCCGAGCGCATGACGTCGCCAATAATTTTCCAGTCCCGTAGCTGGATGGTTGCAACCGGACCGGGCAGTTCACCGGAAAAACTAAACACCTGCCCGCCGGGCGCCCTCAGATCAAGGTGGCCTTGACGCAGCCGCGCCAGGATCGACAACAGCAACCGACCGCTTGCGGGCACCTCAATCGAGAATCTTTGCGTCGTGGCTTCGCTTGGGTTCATCGCGTCGATTCCCGCGACGGGGGCACCGGCTTGCCAAACCAGCGCACGCCCTTTACCCAGAGTCTGAGCGCCTGATAGTGAATGCGCATGATGACGCCGAGCGTCATCCAAGGATAGCGGACAAAGGTGCTCAACAGTGCGGCAGAACCGAACATCGACGCACTTCCCGAAACTTCGGTCAGCAATAACTTTCCATCGCCATCGTCGTAGTCGACGCGTATGCGACTCGAATCCTGATCGACTTTGAACTGAAAGCGGTATCCGCCGGCAACTTCGCAAAACGGAGAAACGTGCAACTCCTTGCTCGCGGTCATGGATTCTCCGGCGCGGATCGGGCGGCGATCGGAGTGCGCCAGCAGATAGTGGTGATGTTCGCCGAAAGTATTGTTGACCTCGCACAGTACCGCTCTCAAAGCGCCGCCCGTGTCGTGGCACAACCAGAAGCTCACCGGATTAAATACATAGCCCAGCATGCGCGGAAAGGTCTGAAGCCAGATCTCCCCGTCTGCCTCGGTCAAACCCTCGCGCGCGAGCACGGTTCTGATCCAGGTCTCGGGATGGGAGCCGTCGCGCGCGCCATGGTCGCGATAGTGAAAACTGAACAAGTTCCAGCGATTGATGGAGAACAGGGCGTTTTCGAGCCGGTGCAGCTCGCCCAGGGAAAACCGCAGGAAAAACACGCTGTAGCGGAATGCGTTGCGCTGCGGTCTAAGCCGCGCATGCCACACCGCACCATGAAAGAGTTGCGGTCTCATGCCGCCAGCTTTCGTTGCTGCCATGGGGCGTGCACGCCGAGGGCATTGACGACGCTTAGCGCTGAGTTCAGTCCGTCCTCGTGAAAACCATAACCAGTCCACGCGCCGCAATACCAGGTATTGCGCTGGCCCTGTATCGATGGCAGTTCGCGCTGAGCTTCGATGGCTACGCTGTCGAAAACTGGATGCGCGTAATCAAATTGGTCGAGCACCAGGTCCGCACGTGGTTCGTGCGTCGGATTCAAGGTGACAATGACCGGATGCTTGAACGGCAGCGGCTGCAGCTTGTTGATCAGATAACTGACGCTCACCGGGCGCGAGTCCGGTGCGCCTGCGCCGGTGATGTAATTCCACGCCGCCCAGGCCTCTGGATTTCTCGGCAACAGCGATATGTCCGTGTGCAACACGGCGCGATTGGGCTGGTAGCGCAAGACCGACAACACCCTTCGCTCGGACTCCGCCGCATCCGCGAGCAGATCCAGCACCTGCTCGCTGTGACATGCGAACACGATCTTCGAGAATGCTTCGGTCCCGCGCGGGCTGCTCACCAGCACCCCGGCGCGGACGCGCACGACGGATTGGACCGGACAAGCCAGCCGGATATCTTCGATCGATGCGGCGAGCCGGCGCACATATTCGCGCCCGCCGCCGATAACGGTTTTCCACAATGGCCTGCCAGTCAGTTGAAGCAGGCCATGGTTATGACAAAAACGAAAGAATGTCCCCACCGGGTAGTCAAGCATCTGCCGGGTAGGACAAGACCAGATGGCCCCACTCATCGGCAACAGATACCAATCGCGAAAGGCGCGCCCATAGCCCGACTTGTCGAGGAATTCACCGAGCGATTCGTTCGCGCTGCGCCCGGCGCTGATGAACTGACTTGCTTCCCGGTTGAAGCGCACGATGTCCGTGAGCATGCGCCAGAAGTCCGGCTTGATCAGATTGCGCTTCTGGGCAAAAACGCTTGCCAGGGAATTGCCCGCCCACTCCAGCCCCTCTTCATCGACCCGAACACTGAACGACATTTCGCTGGCAACCGTCTCTACGTTCAGGAACCTGAACAGCTCAACCAGATTCGGATAGGTCCAATCGTTGAAAACCAGAAAGCCGGTATCGACCGGGGCACTGATGCCGTCTAGAGTCACATCGACGGTATTTGTGTGGCCGCCTAGATAGTTGCCGGCTTCAAAAAGCGTCACCTGGAAATCGCGGGAAAGCAGCCATGCCGTGGAAAGGCCGGCAATGCCGGACCCGACGACCGCGACGCGGGGCCTGTTGCTAACTGATGAAGTACTCATTGAGTGAAGCCTGAGGCAGATTATTCTAGGTCAAACGGTGCCAAGAATTTAATATTGTCTTAGTCATTAAATACATTTAAGCTGATAATACGGTTATAAACGGATATAGTCAAATAATTGTCTTAGACAAATAGAGAATGAGCAGTGACTTCAATATTGGCGCGGTCGAGCGCGACACCGGTTTAAGTAAGGACACGCTGCGCATGTGGGAGCGGCGTTACGCCTTTCCGAACCCGGCCCGCGATCGCTTCGGAGAGCGCCTGTATCCGGCGATGCAGGTCGAAAAGCTGCGTTTGATCAAGCAGTTGATGGATCGCGGCCACCGCCCCGGAAAAATCATCCGGCGGTCCATCGAAGACCTGCGCGCGCTCGGGTCGGAAGCCGCCGACGCCGCTCCCGCATCCGAACATCTCGGGGTGTATCTGAATTTGATTAAGTCGCACCAGGTACAGTCACTACGCGCTCAGTTGTCCCAGACGATGGCGCAGCGCGGCTTGCACAGTTTCATTGTGGACATCGTTGCCCCGCTCAACGCGGCGGTCGGCAATGCCTGGATGTCAGGGCATCTGGCGATCTTCGAAGAACATCTGTATTCCGAGCTCATCCAGGGCATGGTCCGCAACGCGATCTCTCACATTCAACAGCAGGGAAGCTCGCCGCAGGTGCTTCTGACATCCTTTCCCCAGGAACAGCACAACATCGGATTACTGATGACCGAGGCCGTGCTGACGGTCCAGGGGGCGTCCTGTATCGCGCTCGGAACCCAAACGCCGTTGCCCGACATCCTGGCGGCCGCGCGCACCCATCGCGCCGACATTGTCGGGCTGTCCTTCAGCGCATCTTTCCCCGAGATCAAAGCCGCTGAGGGGCTGGCGTTGTTGCGTGCGGAACTGCCGCCCACCACTGCGGTGTGGGCCGGCGGTGCGGGTGCGTTACGGTTGCGCAAACCGATACCGGGCGTTCAACCGGTGGCCAACCTCGAGTCCATGGTCGAGTTGCTGAACCAATGGCGGAACCAGGCGCCTCTGGAGTAGCTATACTGTGTGTCCCTCAGATACCTTTTCGAGCACTGACTTGCGATGAAAACCTCTGCGATGCTCTATCCCGAATTGTTCAAGTCCTTCGAAGCGGTGCGTTGGACGACCGAAGTAGACGTCCCCTGGGAAGAATTCGATGCCGGAAAACTTTCCGACGAGCAGGCGCTCACCATCAAGATGAATGCCATCACTGAGTGGGCCGCACTGCCGGCCACGGAAATGTTCCTGCGCGACAACCGCGATGACAGCGACTTTTGCGCCTTCATGTCGGTGTGGTTTTACGAAGAGCAGAAGCATTCTCTGGTGCTGATCGAGTACTTGCGCCGGTTCCGCCCCGACTTGATGCCCAGCGAGGAAGAATTGCACGCAGTGCGCTTCGACTTCGATCCGGCACCGGCGCTCGATACGCTGATGTTGCATTTCTGCGGCGAGATCCGCCTCAATCACTGGTATCGCCGCGCAGCGCAGTGGCATACCGAGCCGGTGATCCGAAAGATTTACGATCTGATCTCGCGGGATGAGGCACGCCACGGCGGCGCTTATCTGCGCTACATGAAGAAAGCCATCGCCCGCAGCGGCGATGTTGCCCGTGGCGCATTCGCCAAAGTCGGACTGCTGATGGCGGCGAGCAGCCGCAGCCGCAAGCCCCTGCACCCGACCAATCTGCATGTGAACAAAGGGCTGTTTCCAAACGACACCGTTCAGAGCCGGCTTCCCGATCCGTCCTGGCTGGAATACTGGCTCGATTCGCAGATCAGCTTCGACGGCGAGTGGGAAGCCAAGGTCGTCAAGATGATTCTGCACAATCTGTCGAGCCTGTTCGAGATGCCGATTCGCACCATCCAGGACTTGTCCCGCTACCGCAAGCAACTGGCCCGGCTCGCGGCCTAGTACCGCTTCAGGGTACGGCGCACCTGTGTCATCCGCGCACGGGATTTACGTGCGCCTGTATCATGGCGGCCAGTGCCATGAACCGACCCCCCGACTTCGAGAACAAAATCGTAGCGCCCGAGGCCTTGACCGAGCGGCTGGCATCGCAGCCTCGCCCGCTGGTCTTCACCAACGGCGTTTTTGACGTGCTGCATCGCGGCCACGCCACCTATCTCGCCGAATCGCGCGCGCTTGGCGCGAGCCTGATCGTCGCACTAAACTCGGATGCATCGGTGAAAAGACTCGGCAAAGGAGACGACCGGCCGGTCAATGCCCTCGCGGACCGCATGGCCCTGGTTGCAGCGCTGGAAAGCGTGAGCCTGGTCACCTGGTTCGAGGAAGATACCCCGCTCAGTCTCATCCAGACTTGTCGCCCTGACGTACTGGTCAAAGGTGGCGACTGGCCCGCTGAAAAAATTGTCGGCGCCGCAGAAGTGCTGGGCTGGGGCGGCATCGTCAAGTCCATCGCGTTTCAATTCGAACGCTCTACGACGTCACTGCTGACGCGCATCCGCAACTCCTGATTTATTCTTCAAAAAGGGAAGCTTCATGCCCTCACGATTCAAATTTCTGCGCGAGACCTGGCGCCTGATCAAACCGTACTGGACTTCCGAAGAACGCCTGGTCGCGTGGCTGCTGCTAAGCGCGGTTATCGCGCTCACTCTCGCCATGGTCTACATGAACGTGTTGTTCAACGAGTGGTACAACTCGTTTTACAACGCTCTGCAGGAAAAAGACAAAGCGTCCTTCTGGAAACTGATGGGGCGCTTCGCGATCCTGGCGAGCATCTATATCGCCATGGCCGTCTATGCGTTTTACCTGAATCAAATGCTGCAGATTCGCTGGCGGCGCTGGCTCACCGGTGATTACCTTCAACAGTGGCTCGCAGAGCGCGCTTACTACCGCCTGCAGTTGGCCGGCAACCCCGCCGACAACCCGGACCAGCGTATCGCCGAAGATTTCAAACTTTTCGTCGATGAAACCCTGAGCCTGTCCCTGGGATTGCTCAATGCAGTGGTCACGCTGGGATCTTTTGTCGGAATTCTCTGGGGTCTGTCGGGACCGCTGGCGGTGCCCTGGAATGGCGGGGAAATCGTGATTTCCGGCTACATGGTTTGGGCGGCGCTGATCTACGCCATCGCCGGCAGTTGGTTGACGCACAAGATCGGCAAGGTGCTCATAGGACTCAACTTCAATCAGCAGCGCTACGAGGCAGACTTCCGTTTTTCTCTGGTGCGCTTCCGGGAAAATGCCGAAGGCATCGCGCTCTATTCCGGCGAAAAGGACGAACTGGACGGATTTCGTTCGCGCTTTGCTAACGTCGTTGACAACTGGTGGCGCATCATGAAGCGGCAGAAAGTGCTCAATACGTTCACCATCGGCTACAACCAGGTCGCGATCATTTTTCCCTTTCTGGTCGCCGGCAACCGCTATTTCGCCGGCACCATTCAGCTCGGCGGATTGATGCAGATCTCCAATGCCTTTGGGCAGGTTCAGGGTGCGCTTTCCTGGTTTATCGGCGCCTACAACAGTTTTGCAGGCTGGAAAGCCACCTCCGATCGTCTGCTCGGCTTCCACCATGCGATCGAAACCGCGCGGGAGCAGGCCCGCCGCAATACCGGAGTTGAACGCATTACCGACTCGCGCCCCGAACTCGTGCTGGAGGACATCGCCTTGTCGCTCCCAGATGGCTCGTCTCTGATCGCGAATTCAAGCGCGACCATCGCACCCGGAGACAGCGTATTGATTCGCGGTGCTTCCGGTTCGGGCAAGAGCACGCTGTTTCGCGCCATCGCCGGAATCTGGCCGTTTGGCAGTGGCCGCGTGCACATACCGTCGAATGAACGTGTACTGTTCCTGCCGCAACGCCCTTATCTTCCGATTGGAACGGTTCGCGATGTCGTCGCCTATCCGGCCAGCGAGCAGAGCTTTCCCGACGAGCAGGTTATCGAGGCATTGAATCTGGTCGGACTGCCGCAACTCACCGGCCGGATCGACGATTCGCGGCACTGGGCATTGCAGCTTTCGCCGGGCGAACAACAGCGCATCGCCTTCGCGCGTGCCTTGCTGCAAAAACCCGAGTGGTTGTTCCTGGATGAGGCAACCTCCGCACTCGATGATGTCGCCGAGCAGCAACTCTACCGGCTGCTGAGAGAAAAACTGCCGAAAACCACCGTCGTCAGCATCGGGCATCGGCCCTCGCTGCGGGAATTTCATGCGCGCACGCTCGAACTGCAAACCAACGGCCAGGGGCTGCGGGTTCTGGTGGCGGTTTAGTCTCGGGTCAGAAAAGAGGGCAATCCACCGTCCGCAATTCGGTGCCCGGATACTCGGCCGCCAGATCGCCCAAGTTCGCAGCCTGTTCGCTTGACGGACCAACGATCAGGAGCGCGGCGCGGGTATCGCGCTGCGTGCGCTCGCCAATGCGCGCAGAGCGCACGCCCTTTTTTTGCAACTCATCAAGCTGCTTTTTCGCTCCGTCTTCGTTGCGAAACATTCCGAGTGAAACGGCATAGCGCCATGGCCCGGCTTCCAGCAGTGGTGAATACTCGGTAATTCCGAGCGCCTTCAGCTCTGCAATTTTCTTGTCCATGTCAGCTTTGGAATTGCGCGGCGGCAGATAAATCCAATAGCGTGACGGTACCGTAATTTCAATCTTGCGCACACTTTCGCCCAGCGACAGCCCATTGAGTGCGGTCTGTACTTTGGGTAAGTCGGTGTCGGCGAAACTACCCCATTCCAGACAGACGCGGAGTTCGGGCGCCGCAACTGGTGGTGCCGCCGTTACCGGCAGCGGTTCCAGTAGCGACGGCGTCGCCGCAAGAACAGGCGGTGACGGTCTGGGCGCAACGATCTGAATCTGGGCGGCGTTCATTTGCTGCGTGAGAATTTGCGCATCCGGATTCGGGCTGCGATCGCTTACGTAAATGAAGCCAGCCAGTCCCAGGTTCGCAGCCAGCAGCAAAAAGAACGCCCACTTCATTGCGGCTCCAGCACCATCTGCACGAGTCCTTCCAGTACCAGCTTATCGACCATACGCAGTGGCCGGCCGATATGACGCGCGACCGACTCGCCTGCGCCCCCGCTGATTATCAACTCCGGATCCGGCAGCCCTGCCGCCGCCATGGCGTGGCACATGCGATCCACCGCGCCGCACAGAGCCTGAATGGCGCCGCTGGTTATCGCGTCGCGAGTCATTCGGGGAAAGGGAGTGAAACTTCCACGCTCCGAAGACAACCGGGCGGCATGAGCAGCCAGGGACTCATGCATCAAGTCGAATCCCGGAACTATGATTCCGCCAAGAAACTCGCCTTGATCGTTCAGGGCATCCACCGTCATGGCGGTTCCGGCGTTAACCACGATGCAGGCACGCGACGACAGACGGCGCGCGCCAATCATTGCCGCCCAGCGATCAACGCCCAACTGGGAAGGATCGTCGTAGAGGTTGGTAACACCGCCTTGCACGCGCCGGCTCGCAGCCCAGTGCGGCACCAGCGGCCAGCGCCCGCACAGCGCGCGCAATGCCTGTGCGACGCCGTCACCGGCAACGTTGGCAATCATCACCGCCGTGGGCGGTGTTAATTGCGCCCAACGCCGGTCGAGGGTGTCGATTTGGGCAAGGGTGGCCCAGCCGGCACCTACGAAGGTGTGGCCGTCGTGCAAAGCCCACTTCACCCGGCTGTTACCGGCATCGACTGCGAGAATCAAGATGGGCCCGATCAATCCTGGTGTGGAGAATCCTGGCGATAAGCATCCTGGCGAAGAAATCAGCGAAGCCCGCGCAGACTTAACTCGCCGCCGTAGAATTTTCGCGAACCCGAACGCGTCTTCAGCAATAAGGCGCCGTCTTCGCTTACATTCTCAACGCGGCCTTCAATTTCGGTCTGATCCGGCATGCGCACCCGAACCATTTTATCGCGGTAGGCGTGCAAGTGGTCCCACTCTTCGCAAAGCGGCGCGAATCCGTGAGCCGAAAAGGTTCGCAGTACCGAATCGAGTTCAACAAGAAGGTCCGCAAACAGCGCGTTTCGATCCGCATCTATACCCACTTTAACCAGGTCCACGACCGGTTGATCGATACGCGACTTCACCGAATCCGGCAAACGCAGATTCAGCCCGATGCCGATCACCGCGATCGTGGGTCCCATGACATCGCCGGCCAGTTCGATCAGGATGCCGGCCAGTTTGAGATGCCGCCACAGCACATCGTTTGGCCACTTCAGCATGACGTCCGCGGCCCCGTGCCTGCGCAAGGTGCGGGCCAATGCAATGCCAACCGCCAGGCTCAGCCCGCTGAGGAATCCGGCCCCCTGATCGAAACGCCAGAGCAGCGAGAATGTCAGCGCGCCACCCGGGCTGGAATGCCATTCGCGCCCGCGCCGCCCGCGTCCCTGCGTTTGCATCTCGGCGGCGATCACGCTGCCGGAAGTCGCGCCACGCAGGGCGCGACCGAACAGTTCGGTGTTGGTCGAACCCGTCTGGCCGAGAATTTCCAGATCGAAGCAGGCGGCCAGTTTTCCGAGGTGGCAGAGGATGCGGTCCCGCGACAGCCATTGCACCGGTGTGTCCAGCCGGTAGCCGCGGCCATGCACCCTGGAGACACTCAGCCCCAGGGCTTCCACATCCGCAAGGGCATTCGACACCGATGCGCGGGTGATGCCCAGCACCTTCGCCAGTTTTTCTCCGGAATGAAATTCTCCATCCTCCAGGAGACGGAGAAGTTCAAACGTATGCGCAGTCAATGTCGTAAAAAGGCGGGAGAGAGTTGGTCTGCACTATACCGCATGCGCACTGGCGCAACTCTTTCCCGGGCAGGTCACCCGTATCCATGGTTAGAATGCCGCCAATCGTTCGCAGGGGGAGAGTCGTAATGCGTGTGGCTGCCGGGGCTTTAGTGGCAATCGCCGGGGCTTTAGTCGCAACCGTAGGGTTAGGTCTCGCCGCGTGCAGCCCGCAAGACAACAATTACCCCTCCCGCCCGGTCAACCTCATCGTTCCATTTCCAGCCGGTGGTTCTTCCGACCTTATCGCCCGGGTTGTGTCGGAGCGGGCAGCGCGCGCGCTGGGCCAGCAGATCGTAATCGAGAATCGACCCGGTGCCGGTGGCAACCTCGGCACGCAGGCGGCGGCACGCGCAGCGCCGGACGGCTACACCCTGGTGCAATGTACCATCGGCACCTGCGCCATCAATTTGTCCGTGTACAAAAGCACCGGCTACGATCTGGAGCGAGATTTTCAGCCGGTTATTCTGTTTGCTTCCCTGTCCAACATCCTGGCCGTGCATCCTGCCATTCCCGCGCACACGGTATCCGATCTGGTTGCGCACGCGAAGAAGCACCCCGGCCGGATTACTTTTGGTTCGTCGGGTTACGGTTCATCGCCGCACCTGGCCGGTGAATTGTTTCGCCTGTCGAGCGGCGCGATCCTGCTGCACGTGCCCTATCGTGGCAGCGCGCCGGCAATCACGGACTTGCGCGGCGGCCAGATCGATTTGTTCTTCGACAATTCCCCGTCAATATTGCCGCACATCAAATCTGGCGCCCTGCGCGCGCTGGCGGTGACCGGTGCACGCCGCCTTGGTTCGTTGCCGGACGTCCCGACCATGGAAGAGTCCGGATTGCCCGGCTTCGTAATCGCCCCCTGGTTCGGTTTGATGGCGCCGAAGAAAACGCCCCCGACCGTCATTGACAAGCTCAATCGCGCTTTCAATGAGGCGCTGTCCGATGCCATCGTTGTCAAACGACTGGCGGAAATGGAAGTCACGCCCAGCGGCGGAACCGCCATGGCTTTCGGCGCACATATTCAGACGGAAGTCAGGCGCTGGGCCGCAGTGGTCAAGGCACGCGGTATCCGCGTGGAAGATGCCAACTGAACATCGTCTGCCCGATCGATCCCGCCCGGATGGACGAAACAGACGATTCCACGCGGGGATCGAATAGCTCGCGAATCCGGCGGATCAGATCCGGATTCCTGGCCTTGCCGCCGGTCAGCATCAGCGCAAAATTTTCCGCCAGGATTTCCTCCGGATGAATAATGTAATCGGTGTTGCGGCCGACTTGTTCGAAGAATCCGGATACCTCAGAAATCGCCAGCAGCACCAGCTCGCCATCACGCAGCAGCGGCCGCAGGCGATTATTGGTACCCGCCGCTTCCAGAATCAGCAGCTTCAGTTCCCAGTAGTCGCCAATATCGCGGCCGATGGCGGGGTCGAATACCGGCGATCGAGACAACAGCAGCGGCAGAGCCATCGCCGGATTGCCGTCGACGGCGATCTCGATGAAAGCATCATCCGCCGGCGCATCGGGATTGGTGATTCTGATTGCCGCCAGGCGCTCCGGCAGCGCGATTCCGGCGCCAACATGAAAACCGATAACCCGATAGGCACGCGCGCGCAATGCCGGGTCATGGCGGGTCAGCACATGAAACAGCTCGTGGGCGAGCAGGCTGGCAAGCGCCTCATCGCTGGCCCCGAGGCTGCGTTGCGAGAGCATGATCGCGTTGGCGCGGGTATGGGCCAATCCCTCCTCCGCCCGGCCGGAAGTTTTCACCAGCAACACCCGGGCGGGAAACGACACACCGAGTTTTCTCAATTCCCCGGCCAGTGGCGCGATGACGGTATCAATCCGTGAGCGCTCATCCAAAGTCCACGACAATACGCTGTCCATGGAAAAATCGAGAAACTCTCGCTCCGAGATTACCTGGGTTGATTTCAGCCGCAGCATTCGGTCGAACGAACTCATGCGCGAAACATAATCGTCCACCGCGCCGAGGATCATTCGGCCCTGCTCAACCGAGGCAAATTCAATGACGCTGTGCGGCGCAATCCGGGTCTGCGCATGCGGCATGCCGGGCGCCAACAGGATGCCGGAGACGAATGCGGATAGAACCACGATGCGGATAAGAGCGACCATGCCCGATATTGCCACACCGCGAGGCCACCTCGGGTGGCGTTACAATCGTGCGCCAGTGCAGTGGTTGTTGGCGCACCGGCTCATGGTCAATGCGCAAAACTGCCAAGAACTTTCCTTCGTCGCGGGGTTCTGATCTACGTTCGACAATTCGATGCTCCCGATCTTCATGCGCTGGCTCTGCCCTTTTCTTGCTTTCGTGTTCGTCGTGCCGGCTGCGGCGGAGCCGGTGCAACGTCCCCACATCGAGGCCGAGCTCATTTCCGAATCGGGCAGCGTGCGCTCGGGCGAGCCAATGACCCTGGTGCTGCGGCTGAAGATGCAGAAGCATTGGCATACGTACTGGAAAAATCCCGGCGATTCCGGTCTGCCGACCCGATTGACGTGGACGCTGCCGCCGGATTTCTCGGCGGGCCCGATCCAGTGGCCCGTGCCCAAGCGCATCAATCTCGGACCGCTCACCAATTTTGGCTACGAGGGCGAAGTGCTTCTGCTGACCGATATTCAGGCGCCTGCCGATCTCGCCGCCGGTACCAGCGTGACGATCACCGCTCGGGCGGACTGGCTGGTGTGCGAAGAAATCTGCATCCCCGGAGACGCGACTTTCACTCTGATGCTTCCTGTGAGCAGCGAGCCGGCGCGCGCCGATAAGAAGTGGGCCAAGTCCATCGAGCGCGCACGCTCGCAGTTGCCACGCCCGCTGCAAGACCGGAATTTCTCAGCCAGCCTGCACGGCAACGAACTGGTGATGCGTCTGTCCGGCCATCACACGCCAATGGACAAGCTTGCCTTTTTCCCCGACCAGGACGGCTGGATCCAGAACGCAGCGCCGCAGCGAATGAGCAGGACGGCGGACGGTTATGCATTGCGCGTTGCCGCGGCGGCGGAGATTCATTCGAAGTCCGGGTCGATGACTGGCCTGATCGTCGCCGCACCCGGCCTCGCGCAAGGCGTCGCTGCGGCAACAGTCAGTGCCGTGCCGGAGGTATCCGGGGAGCCCGGCGCAGCGCAGCCGGATGAAATGGTCGCGCAAACGGCCACGGGTCCATTCACGGACTTCGGCTTGCTCGCCGCGCTGGTGCTCGCTCTGCTGGGCGGGGCGATGCTCAATTTGATGCCGTGCGTATTCCCGGTGGTATCGATCAAGGTGCTCGGCTTCATGGAACAGGCGCGCGGCGATCCGGCCAAGCTGCGCGCGCACGGCATCGCATTCGCGGCCGGTGTGCTGGTTTCGTTCTGGCTGGTGGCGGGAACACTGCTGGCACTGCGTGCGCAGGGCGAGGCGTTGGGCTGGGGCTATCAGTTGCAATCGCCGCCGGTGGTAGCGGGATTGGCAATATTGTTCTTTGTACTGGCGCTGAACCTGAGTGGATTATTCGAAGTGGGTTTGTCAGTGCAGTCGCTTGCCGGAAAGTTCCGGTTGCGCAACGACTATGTCGGATCGGCGATGGCCGGTCTGCTGGCCACGCTGGTTGCCTCGCCCTGTACCGCTCCGTTTATGGGCGCCTCGCTTGGCTTTGCATTCACGCAGCCGGCCTGGGAGGCGATGTTGGTGTTCTCGGCGCTCGCGCTGGGCATGGCCGGCCCCTATCTGCTGTTGTGTTTCTGGCCCGCCATGATCAGGCGCATTCCGCGCCCGGGACGCTGGATGGAGACGCTCAAACAGGTTCTCGCTTTCCCGCTGTTCCTGACCGTGGTCTGGCTGGCCTGGGTGCTTGGAAGACAAGCGGGCGTGGATGCCGCGGCGCGCCTGCTCGCCGGGCTCACCGTGATCGCGGCCGCGCTGTGGATGGCAAGCCGCTGGCGCGCTGCCAGTCGCTTCGCAAGGTTGGCCGCGGCAATCGGTTCTTTGTTGCTGGCAATTGCCGGTGGAGTCGTTGCATGGCCCGCAGGCACGAGCGGCGAGGCCGCCGCGCAACAGGCCGCCAACCCGGACGGGAAAAACATCTGGCAGCCCTGGTCTCCCGACGCGCTGGCTGCGGCGCGATCGGACGGACGCGCGGTGTTCGTCGACTTTACGGCGGCCTGGTGCGTCACCTGCCAGGTGAACAAACGTCTGGTACTGGAGTCCGATACCGTGCTGACCCGCTTCCATCAACGCAAGATCGTGCTGATGCGCGCGGACTGGACCAATGCAGACGCGCGAATCACCGCCGCGCTGCGCGAGCTGGGGCGCATCGGTGTGCCGGTGTACGCGGTTTATGCGGCCGGCAGCCGGGGCGCGCCGGTCCTGCTGCCGGAGCTGCTTACCAGGGAACGCGTTCTGCGCGCAATTGATGAAGCTGCGCCGCCCTCGTAATGCTTACTGACACTTTCTCAATCAAGGCTGGAGGAAACATGAACAAGATATTCGCGATTTTTTTGGCAGGTTCGGTGTTTGTATTATCTGGCGTGGCGCAGGCGGGCGTGGCGCCCGGTCAGCCGGCACCGGAGTTTTCGCTGGTGGACATCAGCGGCAAGGCGCAAAAACTCTCGGACTATCGCGGAAAGTATGTGGTGCTGGAATGGTTCAACTCCGAGTGCCCATTCGTGCAGAAGCACTACGAGAGCGGCAACATGCAGGCGTTGCAAGCCCGCTATACGCAAAAAGGAGTGGTATGGCTGGGAATCAATTCAACCAGTCCCAATCACAGCAACTACCGGGACGCCGCGCGTTCGCAGGCGATACTCATGCAATGGAAGTCGGCGCCGACCGCTTTCGTGCTCGATCCCGACGGCAAGGTCGGCATGCAATATGGCGCGCGCACCACACCGCACATGTACGTGATCGATCCGAAAGGCACGCTCGCCTACGTCGGCGGGATCGACGACAAGCCCTCGATCAGCCAGCGCGACATCCCAACCGCAAGAAATCTGGTTGCTGCGGCCCTCGATGATGCGCTCAGCGGAAAACCGGTCAGCACGCCCAGTGCGCTGCCTTACGGTTGCTCGGTAAAGTACGACAACTGAGTATCTTGTTTGCTCCGGCAGAGCCAGTGAGCTGCGGCCTGTTGAGGAGCGATGCCCGCATCTGTCACCGTATGGAGACAGTATTCAGGTTTCAAACCGGATGACACAATGGTGACCGGCGCCCACCGGCAATGTTCCCACAGAGGGAATTCTGCAGCCACGCTGGAACTTCCGCTTGACCGGACAGTCCAGATCAGCAGCGGGCTTGGTGCGCGCTTTGTGTTCCATTACGCGACAAGGAGATCAAATGAGGAAGTTCACTGTTTTTTTTGCGATGGCGATTGCGCTGATATCCACTCAGGCAGTCGCGCAAGGCACCCAGGGTCTGATGTTCGGAGGCAAGGGCGGTTTTACCAAACCGCATGGCTCCGACAATGAGCCGGGATTCGGTATTGGAGCCGTTCTGGGAAAACCGATCGAGGGCAATCTCTCCTGGGAAGCGGAGTTGATGCTTGGAGTCATTGACGGAGAAGTGGGCAACAACCGCGACTGGAGCATCACTTCGGTGGCCGGTTACGCGGTGTATCGCAGCACCGGTGGCATGCATATCAAGTCCAAACTCGGCGTGTCCTATTGGGACGATGACTTCGACGACGACATGAACCTCAGCGCCGGGATCGGCCTCGGAATTCGCATGGGCACCGGAATTCTCGATGTTGAGTACACACAGATCAACCCACGCACCGACTACATCACCGTCGGCTACACCTTGCCGTTCTAAAGACCTTACTGTTTTCGGACTCCGAAAACTGCAACGGCCCGCGCGGCGTCAACCGCGCGGGCCGTTTTGTTTGCGCATAACGTTTTTCAGGTCCGCACTTCACTCCTGGCTTCCACATACATGGCGTACAGGGAAGTGCTTGCGTGCATTAAGATACTCACCTGAATCGGAGCACTCATGAAATTCGTCAGCCAGTTGCTGTCTTCCCATCTCGCCCGCTATCCCGCGATGCAGCTCGATGATATTTACAAGCTGCTGCACCAGGCGGCTCTGGGTCCGGGGCATGCGGTGGACAATGCCGGCGCGGCGCGCAGGCGCCTGGATGAGGAATGGGCGAGCCTCGACGCGACGCCCGGCGAACCGATTCAGGATCTCATTTCTCCGGATGGCCGGCTCGCCCGCGTTCACCTGCGCGCCTATAAAGCGGCTGCCGGCAACCTGGATGCCTTGCATCGCGCGTTCGTGGAAACAGCCCATGCCTATCCGGCGTCACCTGACAAACTGGCAAAATTCTGTGGTTGCCTGGGCGACCTCGCTGCGGCTGGAGGCATACCCTTCGAGCGTACGAATGTTCTGACTTTTTTCGATAACATTGCCCGCAACGGCTACCCCGCGATTCACCATTCGGCGACCTTCCGCGATGCCTATCGGCCTGCCTATCGCGTGGTCGCAATCGATCTTCTTCAAGACATGGACCTGCCCAGCGAAGGACACGACCAATGACGACTCTGCGCATTGCCGACGTACGGGCCTACCCGACTTCTTTTCCGGTTGATCCGAAAAACAGCGTCACGCTGGGCATTGGCCGCGCCGTAAAGCGCGACGCGGTCATCGTCAAAGTCACGACCGAAGGCGGCATCACCGGATGGGGCGAGGCGCACCACGGTCGTTGCCCGGGCGCGGTCGCGCATCTGGTTAATACCACGATGAAGCTGCTCATCGTTGGCCAGGATGCGAATGACGTCACCGGCGTATGGAAGAAGGTGTACGACAAGCAACTGGCCAGCCACGGCATGGGCGCCGGTGCCTGCCTCGCGCTCTCCGGCATCGATATGGCATTGTGGGACATCCGCGGCAAAGCATTCGGCCTGCCGCTGTACAAACTGATGGGTGAATGTTCGAAACCGATCGCCGCATATGCCGGCGGCGTTTCGCTGGGTTATCAGGAGCCGCGCGCGCTGGTCGAAGAAGCCAGGCCGCACGTCGAGGCCGGCTATCGGGCCATCAAGCTTCGCATCGGCGACAGCGTCAAGCGCGATATCGAGCGCATCACCGCCGTGCGCGAAGCCTTCGGCGAAGATCTGATCATTCTGACTGACGCCAACACCGGCTATGACGTCGCCGATGTGCGCGCGGTCATGCCTGCGCTCGACGACCTCAACGCGGGCTGGCTGGAAGAACCTTTTCCGGCGCACGACTATATGTCCTACCGGGAGGCGGCGCGGCTGGGACGCACGCCGCTCGCGGCCGGAGAAAACCACTACACGCGCTTTGAGTTCAACCGTGTGATTGAGGATGGCGCGATTACGATATTGCAACCGGATTTATCCAAGAGCGGCGGCATCACGGAAGTACTGCGCATTGCCGCGCTCGCTTCGAGCTGGAAACTGCCGATTCACCCGCATACCTCGATGACCGGGTTGAACATGGCCGCCACCATTCACCTGCTGGCGGCCATCGAAAACGGCGGTTACTTCGAGGCCGATGTGTCGAAGGACAATTTGTTCCGCGACCAACTGGTCTCGGCACCTTGCCAACTTGACCGCGAGGGGAACGTCAAGCCGCTGGAAGGGCCAGGGCTGGGCGTGGAACTGGACGAAACTTTTCTCGCCGCCCACCCGGTTATCGAAGGGCCGGCTTACGTGTAATAGAACGACAGAGGATCAGCGATGGCATCCAGCGTCAGACTCGAACGCCGAGACAACATTTCGATCGTCACTCTTAATCGGCCCGAGGTGCTCAATGCCATCAATGTCGAAACCCGTGAAACGCTGATTACCCTGCTGGGCGAGCTCAATGCCGAGGCCGCGACGCGCGCCGTAGTGATTACCGGCGCAGGAGAACGCGCATTTTGTTCCGGCCAGGATCTGGAGGAAACTTCGCGCTACGACGTTGCCGACATCGACACTTGGCTCACCCGCCAGCACGCGATGTACGCCGCCGTGCGCAATCTCGACAAGCCTTGCGTCGTCGCGTTCAACGGCGTGGCGGCGGGTGCCGGATTCCAGATCGGCCTGTGCGCCGACCTGCGCGTGGGCTTTCCGGAAATGAAAATCGGCCAACCGGAAATCAAGGCCGGCCTTGCCAGCATCGTCGGTTCGTACCTGATGACCCTGCACCTGGGCCTGTCGCAGAACGTGTCCCTTTCGCTCACCGGCGAACTCATCTCCGGCCAGCGTGCTTTTGATATCGGCCTGCTAAATCACCTTGTTCCGCGTGCCGAGGTATCGGAAAAGGCGCTCGCGCTGGGCGCTGAGCTTGCCAGGCTGGGCGCGACTGCCGTGCGCCTGACCAAACAGCGTTTTCGCGAACTCACCCGCTCGGGATTCGACGGCGCGCTGGCAGCAGCCAAGATCGCGCAAAAAGAAGCCTACGCGAGCGGAGAACCACAGGCGGCGATGAAGAGATTTCTCGATGCACGGAAAACCAGAAACGGTTGAACCACAGAAAGCACAGAGGAAAACCTTCTTGCAATCCATTCATCAGAAATTGAGGGTCAAATTCGCCTTGGCAGGAATTGCGAATCACCGATGGCACATCCGATACGGGACTGGCATCAGCCAAACACTGCGCTTGTTGTTTTGCCTCTGTGTTTTCAGTGTCCTCTGTGGTAAGCAGAGTTTGCTGTTCGCGCAAACCTACCCCGGCAAGTCCATTCGCATGGTCGTGCCCTACCCGCCCGGCGCGTTCAACGACCAGTTGGCACGCACGCTCGCTCAAAAATTATCGGAAAAATGGAAGCAGCCGGTGCTGGTGGACAACCGCCCCGGCGGCGGCACCACCATCGCCACCGACATGGTGGCGCGCGCACCCGCCGATGGCTACACGCTGCTGATAGCCTCGTTCGCCTATTCGGTCAATCCCGCTCTGTATGCCACCCTGCCCTACGATACGGACACGGCATTCACGCCGATCATCCTCGCCGCCAGCGCCTCGAACATTCTGGTGACCCATCCCGCGCGGCCCTTCAAATCAGTCAAGGATCTCATCACCGCCGCCAAGGCCAGGCCCGGCACATTGAATTACGCCTCCGCCGGCAACGGCTCCTCAACTCATTTATGCATGGAATTGTTCGGGCGCATGGCGGGCGTGGATCTGGTGCATATCCCGTATAAGGGCAGCGCACCGGCGATCACCGATCTGATCGGCGGGCAAGTCGATCTGCTGTGCGATAACGCACCCAACGCATTGCCCCATGTGCGTGCCGGGAAATTGCGCGCGCTCGGTCTTACCGGCGAGCGCCGGCATCCCGCCATCGCCGAAATCCCCACCATCGCGGAATCCGGCGTGCCGGGATTTGAAGTCACGGTATGGTTCGGCGTCCTCGCTCCGGCCGGAACACCGCAAACCGTGATTACCACGCTCAACGCCGAGATCAACCACATTCTCAAGTTGCCCGAAGTGGTTTCGCGTTTCGACGCGCAAGGCGTGCAATTGTTGGGCGGTACGTCACAGGATTTCGCCGGGTTCCTCAGTGCTCAACAAAACAAATGGGCCAAGGTAGTCAAGGATTCGGGCATAACGGCACGATAACCCGCCGCAAGGAATGCACCCCCTCGCATTACCAGGAGTACCTGACCGTATAGCGCACCACCGCTTCGTCATCGGCGGCGACGTTTACCGTAAAATGGATGTTCTGCGCATCCTGTTTTTCGAACGGCACACTGGTTTGCGTGATTTTCCAATTGGTCCAGCGGTAGAGATTCTCCTTCACGATCACACGCACCGGCTCGTCCTTGCGGTTACGGATCTTGACTTCGATGTCTTCGGTCATGGTCTTGCGCGCGGTGTCGATCTTGAAATCGACCTGGCGGCGCTCGCCGACCACATCGAAGGCGCTGCCGAGTTTCAACAGCACAGTTTCGTTTTTCGGCGTGTGATCGATGCGGTCCTCGCCGATGAATTCCAGGCTGCCGTCAGCGGTGTCGAGCTTGGCCACGCGCACCCGGCCCGCGGGCAGCGGCACGCCCATGCCGACATCGGTCCTATTCTTGAAGGTCAGATAGGTATCTACTTTCTTGTTGCCGCTGTTGCCGTAGTCGCGCTCGGTCATGAGTCCGCCGCCATGCCACTGGCCGGCCTGACCGTAATACACCAGTGTTTTTTCGCAGGGCACACCGGTCACCTTGGGAAACAATTCGATCTGCTTGGTGGAATTGTCCGGCAGTGAACTGGGGCGGCCCAGGGTATAGAGGTGATACTCGAAGAACGCCTTTTCCTCGAACCCGGCGCTTTCCTGAACTGAATCGGCCAGCGCGCGCCTGGCCATCATCGGTGCCGCGACGCCGGCTGGCGCCGCGCGATACACATCGCCGGCCACCAGCTTGATTTTCGCGTCTGGATAACTGCCGCCGGATTGGTTGAGAATGCTGACCCAGGCGCCGACCTCGAGTTTGCAGGCGTTCGCGTTCGCGCCTTCGGAAAAAGTCAGGTTGTAATCCGCCCACCAGGTGATGCCGGTGGTTTGATAAGCGACACGGGTCTTGTGCTTTCCGGGCTTGCCGGCAATCACCTCCCACACCAGAGTCGGCCGGGTAATCAGCCCGCCAGGAAGCGAGGGCAGCTTTACGCCCGCGTTGTAGGCCAGGGTGCGCACCGAGCCGTCCGCCTCCTGGATGACCATGCCGCCCTGGCTGGAGAGCAGCTTGCCTTCCAGGGTCTCGACCTGATTGCCAACCAGGCGCTCGACCACAATGTCGCGGTCGATGAATCTGGCCAGCAGTTTTTCCGGACTGACCAGATCGAACTGGAAATTCTGTTCCAGCACACGCGTACCGGCGGGATCGGTCAGCGAGGAAAACGATACCGTGGTCGGATCGATCAAGCCAGCCACATCGGTAAAGCGCACGGTGTTTCGGCCGGCGTTGAGTGCCATATCTCGTTCATGGCGCACCGTGGCATAGCCGGGAACGCCGGCACCTCCACCGCCATTTCGGTACTGCTCGGGCGGGATTGCGCCGGGCACGGCCGTGCTGTAGATGGTAATGGCGTGGATTCCTTCGTCGGCGGCGATGGCCGCACATGAAACCATACCGGCCAGAAAAACAATCGCGGCGTGCCAACTGCGTAAATACATGATATTTCCTTTCTCGTTGGGAGTCTGCCCGTCTGTAAACGCGGGACAAACGGAAACGGGGTCAAACGCATAACGCATGCTTTCGAGTTTGCGTCTGCCGATGGCTCGTAGTAAATAGGGGACAGACCACGATTTCCCCTATCAGAGCAGCCGTTCCTGCTCCTCATCGCCGACCTCTTTCGTTGCTGGTCGTCCCGCCTTGCCGCGCACGACGCGCTGCTTGAGCATCCGTGCAATCTGCTCCTCAAAGCGTTTCCCTCCCAGCACGTAGTTTCCATTCGTCGCTGAGCGTATCTGCCCGACCAGCTCCGGGTCAAGGTGCGCCTTGAACAGCGCCCGATATGCCTCCAGCCGACCTGCTGCGGTTCTGCCTAGCCGCAGGTATTGGTCGTGCGGGGAGATCAGGGCGTCTTTGCGGCCATCCCCGTTGGCCTGAAAACTGGTCCAGCGGTAGTCGCGGGGGTGGCGCACCATGGCGGCGCGCACGGGATTGAGTTCGATATACCGGTAGCAGGCCAGCACGTAGTCTTCGCTCTGGGTGAGGCAGGAGCGGAAGCGTCCCTCCCACAGGGTGCCCGTGCGGCCGTAAGCACGGTTGATGTATTGCACGTAGCGCTGACCCAGATGCTTCATCATGAGGCCCGCGCTGTCGGCCTTCTCCGGCGTGAGCAGCAGATGCACGTGGTTGGTCATCAGCACGTAGGCATGGATGGCGCAGCCGAAGTGGTGCGACTGCTCGGTGAGGATATCCAGATAACGCCGGTAGTCTTCCTCGGAGTGGAAGCACACTGCGCGGTTGTTGCCGCGCTGGATGATGTGCCACGGGATGCCGGCAACGCTCAGGCGCGCACGGCGGGGCATGGCGGCAGAGGCGGTTTATCGATCATGCGCGCATCGTAGCATAAATTAATCGTGGTCTGTCCCCTATTATTTTTAATTATTTTCTATTATTTTCTGCCTCGCGGATACCGATCCGAAGCAACCCATCCCGCAGATCACGGCGTACTACGTGATGAAGATCGGTAACCTGGTGTTGCTGCCCTATTACCCGCCGGGCGACCTGACGCTCGCCAACGCCGTGAAGGATGTCTCGGGCAAACACCACGCCATCCTGCTGGCCAATCACGGTCCGATCGTGGCGGGCAAGGACCTCGAATCCGCGGTATATGCCACAGAGGAGTCTGGAGGAAACGGCGAAACTGTATTTGATGTTGAGAGGCAACCGACTCACGATTCTCTCTCCCGAACAGGTGGCGGAATTGCACCGGAAGTATCCGTCCTGAGAATCAGGACTCGGCACTCAACGAAAGCAGCCGGCCGATGGCCGGCGTTAAGAGCGTTGACGCAAAGCGCGCAAAGGGAAAAATATAGGACGCGAATGCGAAGCAGGATCGACAGCGTTTCATACGAGAAATTACCAACAAGAAATAAAATTTAGACTTTTCAACGAGCCACGAGCCACGAGTTCTGTCATGGAAAGCCGCTACGGCACCTTCAAGGATTTCTACCCGCTCTACAGTTTCATCGGCGACTGGCGCCTGTGGGCGCAAATCCTCGGGGGAAGGATCCGGTTGTGAATCCTGTCGCTGTGGCAGGGTCTGCTAGTGTAGTGCTTCGTTCTGTTTGGAACTTAAATTGCGATTTTCGCGAATCACCTTGGCGAGGATGTCTTTGGCCTTGGCGGTCCAGACGAAAGGCTTGGGATTCTTGTTATGCACGACGATGTATTCCTTGATTGCGGCGGTCAGGTCCGGGACGCTGCGAAACACACCGTTGCGCAAGCGGTTGGTCGTGATATCGCGAAAGAACCGCTCGACCATGTTGAGCCAGGACGCGGAGGTCGGGGTGAAATGAACATGGAAGCGTGGGTGCTTGGCGATCCACTCCTTGACCTTCGGGTGCTTGTGGGTCGCGTAGTTATCGCAGATCAGATGCAGCGTCTTGCCCTGCGCCGTTTCACGGTTGATCTGGCGCAGGAAGTCCAGCCACTCGACATGGCGATGGCGTGGCTCGCAGCGCGAGATAACTGTGCCGTCGAGGGTATTCATCGCGGCAAACAGCGTGGTGGTGCCGTTGCGCTTGTAGTCGTGCGTCATGGTGGCGGCACGCCCGGGTTTCATCGGCAGACCCGGCTGGGTACGATCGAGCGCCTGCACCTGGCTCTTCTCGTCGCAGCACAGCACCAGCGCGTGCTCGGGCGGGGACATATACAGACCGACGATGTCTTCGAGCTTCTCGACGAACTTGGGGTCACGCGAAACCTTGAAGCGCTTGACCCGGTGTGGCTTCAAGCCACGCGATTTCCAAACGCGCTGGATCGTGGTGTCGCTCACCCCGGCCACCGCCGCCAGCGTGCGGGTACTCCACTGCGTTGCGGCTTCCGGTTTGGTCTGCGTGGTCAGGCGCACGATTTCGGCCGGGTCGATCTTGGGCTTGCGCCCGCCACGCGGCAAATCCTGCTCGATGGCCTTGAATCCGCCGGCCGCGTAGCGCTCACGCCAGCGTCCGGCTTGAATCCGGCCAACGCCCAGAATCTCGCCAATCCTGTGATTGTCCAGCCCGTCGGCCGCCAGCAGCACGATGCCGGCGCGGCGCGCCAAACGCACTTCCGTGGTATTCGAATGCGCCAGCTTCATCAGCTTCTCCCGCTGCGCGTCGTCGAGCTCAATTGCACTTGCCTTTCGCATCGCCGCCTCCAAAGTGCATCGTATACAGCTTGGAGTCGGCAGAATATGAATAGTTTTATTACATACGAAGCACTACACTAGAATGAGATGGTTTTAGTCGAAGGTAGCGCGCGACCGCCTTGAAATCGATCTTCTCCCAGCTGATCCCGGTCTTCGGGCTGGCGCTGTTCGCCGTGGCACTGTTGGCGCTGCATCACGCGCTCGGCAGCTATCACTATCATGATGTCGTGCATGCGCTGGATGAGATTCCGCCGCAGAAGCTGGTGCTGTCGGTGCTCTTCGCCGGGTTGGGCTATGTCGTGCTCACCGGTTACGATGCGCTCGGCTTCCGGTACCTGGGCCGCGAGTTCCGCTACCGGAAACTCGCGCAGGTCTCCTTCATCGGTAACGCGTTCAGCAACAATGTTGGTTTTGCCCCGCTCGCCGGCGGCGCCATCCGGCTGAGGATGTATTCGGAATGGGGGCTGTCGGCGGTGGAGATTGCCAAGCTGGTCGCCTTTCTCGGGCTGACCTTCTGGATCGGATTCCTGGCGATCCAAGGCGCGGCCCTGACCTTTGCGTCGATCCCCGAAGAAATGCCGCTACATGCGCCCACCGTACGCGCCATCGGTGTCGCTTTCCTGCTCGCGGTGGCGGCGTACCTCGCGTTCAGCTTGATGCGGCGCGCACCGCTGGTGGTGCGCGACTGGGAAATCGATGTGCCTTCGGTACAGATCGCCATCCCGCAGATCGCGGTCGCCGTGCTGGACTGGACCCTGGTTGCAGCGACGCTGTATGTGCTCTTGCCTGCGGAACTCGCACTGTCCTTTCCCGCCTTTCTGTCGGTTTTCCTGGTTGCCCAGCTGATAGGACTGGTAAGCCACGTGCCCGGCGGGCTCGGCGTGTTCGAGTCCGTCATCCTGCTGTTCCTGCACCAGCAAACTCCAGCGCCCGCGGTGGCCGCCGCGCTGCTTGCATTCAGGCTGATCTATTACCTGCTGCCGCTTGCGCTTGCAGCGGCGATGTTGGGTGCGCACGAACTGATGCAGCGCCGACGGCAAACGGCACGACTGGCACGCGCGCTCGGAGGCTGGGTGACCAACCTGCTGCCGGCGATCTTCGCCATCACGACATTTGCCGGCGGCGCGATCCTGCTGTTCTCCGGCGCCACGCCGCCGGAGGCCGAGCGCATGGCGTGGCTGCGCCGGGTCATGCCACTGCCGCTGCTCGAGTTCTCGCACTTGCTCGGCAGTTTGGTTGGCGCCGGTCTTCTCATTCTTGCCTGGGGTCTGCGCCGCCGGCTCGACGCCGCCTACCACCTGTCGATCGGCCTGCTGCTTGCCGGCGGGTACGCCTCGCTTTTTAAGGGCCTCGACTACGAGGAAGCCATGTTCCTGATCGTGACCGCAGCGGCGCTGTTGCCGTGCCGGCGCCACTTCTACCGTAAGGCCACGCTTGCGAGCGACACATTCAGCGCGGGCTGGGTCGCGGCGATCGTCCTGGTCGTGGCCGGCTCGCTCTGGCTCGCGGTGTTCGCGCACAAGCACGCCGATTATTCGAACGACCTGTGGTGGCACTTCGCGTTCCGCGCCGACGCGCCGCGCGTGCTGCGCGCCAGCGTCATCATCGTAAGCTTCCTGATTCTGTTCGCGCTCTACCGGCTGCTGCGGCCCGCGCCGGCGGAACCGAATCCGCCGGACGAGGCCGATCTCGCGCGGGCCGGTTCGGTCATTGCGACCTCGCCCGACACCGGGGCCAATCTGGCGCTGCTCGCCGACAAGGACCTGCTGTTCAGCGAAAGCGGCAACGCCTTCATCATGTACGGCGTCGGGCGTCGCAGCTGGGTCGCCCTCGGCGACCCGGTGGGTGCGGAGTCGGAAAAGCGCGAACTGGTCTGGCGCTTTCGGGAAATGTGCGATCGCCACGACGGCTGGCCGGTATTCTACGAAGTCGGCACCCGGAATTTGGACCTTTATCTCGACCTCGGGCTGACACTGATGAAGCTGGGAGAGGAGGCGCGCGTGCGGCTCGATGATTTCTCGCTCGAGGGTGCGGCGCGCAAGAGCCTGCGCTACACCGTGCGCAAGCTGGAGAAGGAAGACGTCACGTTCGAATGGGTGCCCGTCGAGGGCGTGCCGGCCCTGCTACCGGTACTCAAGACGGTGTCGGACGCCTGGCTTGTTGAAAAGCGCGTCGCCGAGAAACGCTTCTCGCTCGGCTCGTTCGACAAGCGTTACCTGAGCCACTTTCCGATCTGCCTGGTGCGGCAGAACGACCGCATCGTCGCCTTCGCCAACGTCTGGCCGGGGGCGGACAAGGAAGAACTCTCGCCGGACCTGATGCGCTTTACGCCGGATGCGCCGAACGGCACCATGGAGTACTTGTTCACGAAGATGATGCTGGCCGGCCAGGAGCGCGGTTTCAAATGGTATAACCTCGGGATGGCGCCGCTCTCCGGCCTGGAGAACCGTGCGCTCGCGCCGCTCTGGGCGCGGCTGGGCGGGCTGATGTTCCGGCATGGCGAGCATTTCTACAATTTCCAGGGCCTGCGGCAGTACAAGGAGAAGTTCGATCCCGAGTGGAGTCCGAAGTACCTAGCCTCTCCCGGCGGACTGATCCTGCCTGTGATTCTCACCAACGTGGCGACTCTGATTTCCGGCAGCCTGAGAGGCGTGATAGCCCGATGAAATTCCCGATTTCCGTTCTGCTTGCGGCGGCGTGTACCGTCACCGCATCAGTCGCCTCTGCGCAGGAGACGCTGACCTTCGGCCGCTTCGGCAAGCTCACGCTCTACGGCAACACGAAGGACCCTGCGGGCGTGGCGCTGCTCGCCTCCGGCGAGCGCGGCTGGAACCATATCGTGGAGGACATGGCGCGTGCGGTGGCCGAGGAGGGTGTGCTGGTGATCGGGGTGGATACCGGCCGCTACCTCAAGGCGCTCGAGGCTGCCGCGGACCAGTGCGCGTATCCCGCGGCCGACTTCGAGGCGCTGTCCCAGTTCGTGCAGAAGAAGTCCGGGCTCGCGCGCTACCTGACGCCGCAACTGATCGGCTACTCCACGGGCGCGGCGCTCACCTACGCCAGTGCGCAGCAGGCGCCGACCGGCACCTTCAGCGGCGTGGTGAGCCTCGGCTTCTGCCCGCGTCTTTCGCTGGTGAAGCCGCTGTGCCGCGGCACCGGGCCGCGCATCGCCGAGGGCGACGACGGCGGCGTGCGTTTCCTTCCGCCGGAGAAATTCCCGGTGCCTTGGGTCGTGCTGCAGGGCGAAGAGGACGCGGTGTGCGATCCGCGGAAGGCGATCGAGTTCGTGGACGGCAGCGATGTCGGCGACGTGGTGGTGCTGAGCAAGGTGGGTCACGACTTCAACTACAAGCAGAACTGGATGCCGCAGTTGAAAGCGGCGGCGACGAAGTTGAAACCGAAACCCGCCGCCAGCCAGACCGCGGCGCAGGTCGGCGACTTGCCGCTGGTCGAGCTGCCGGCGAAAGCCACGCCGAACGACACGCTGGCGGTCATCCTCTCTGGCGACGGCGGCTGGGCCAGCATCGACAAGTCGCTGGGCGAGGTGTTCGCGCAGCAGGGCATCGCGGTGGTGGGCCTGAACTCGCTGCAGTATTTCTGGAAGAAGCGCGATCCCGAGGTCGCGGCCCGGGATCTGGAGCGCATCGTGCGTCACTACCTGGCGGCGTGGAAAAAGGAGAAGCTGCTGCTGGTGGGCTATTCCAGCGGTGCGGATGTGCTGCCGTTCATGGCGAGCCGCCTGCCGAAGGAACTGCTCTCGCGGGTGAAGCTGGTCGCCATGCTCGGACCCTCGTCCAATGCGAGTTTCGAGTTCCACGTCACCGAATGGATAGGATCGAGCCCGGCGAAGCAAGCACATCCGGTGAAGCCGGAGGTGGGGAAACTGCAGGGCACCAGGGTCCTGTGCATCTACGGCGAGGAAGAGAAGGACTCGCTTTGCACGGAACTCGCGCCCGACATGGCGACGCGCAAGGCGCTCAAGGGGGCGCATCACTTCGGCGGCGATTACCCGGCGCTCGCCGCGGAGATCCTGAGATCGGCGGAATAGCCGTTGGCACGGGGGTGATGCCCGCCGCATAATGGCCGGCGAACGGCAACTGTCGGCTTCGAATAATCTCTCGGGGGAGGGGCAAGATGCAGCGGTTGGCGGCAGTCCTCGCACTTTCTCTGTGTTCGACGCCTTTGCTCGCCGACACACCTGACCAGATCCTGGGACGCTATGCCGGGCTGGCGAAACAGGAAGATCCAGCCTTCGCCGGTTTTTCCACCGAGCACGGCCACGAACTGTATTTCCAGAAGCGGGTGCTGCCGGTTGTCGGTGCGATCAACTGCGCTTCCTGCCACATGGCCGATCCGCGCGAACAGATCATCGCGCACAAGTCCAAGGTGCTGTGCCGCCAGTGCCATGTCATCAACGACTCCGAGCATCCCCATCCCAAGGATGCCAAGCTGCGCAAGATCCCGCCGCTTGCGCCGTCCGCGAATCCCCAACGCCTGACCAACTTCGAGCACGTCGAGGAATACCTCAAACCGAACTGCGAAATGGTGATCAGGCGCGAGTGCACGACGCAGGAGAAGGGCGACATCATCGCCTGGCTGATATCGGTTAAGTGACGTTGGGTCTCTACAGTTTGTCTGTATTTCTTAGCTGTCGCATAAGCGGAGATCAGCAATCGAGCTGGAGAATGCAATTGATGGATCTGACTACCTTGGTAGATTGGCGACAACTATGGCTATTGCACGAAATGCCGTTGACAAAACGAAATTTAATCAGGAAGCCCAGCTACCTTTCGAGTTGCGGCTGGCGGATTTTCAGCTCGCGCTTCAGGATGTCTATGACTTTTTCTTCGGGAGAACGCTTACTTCAACGGGCATCCAGATTTGGTTGTTAAAGCCCCGGCGGCCACCTCAAACTCCTCCACCCGTGGCCGGGTCAAACTCCCCCACCTGCGGTGGCGGGACGGTGGGACTTTATTGGACTGGCGCGCGCTTGGCAACTCGCGCGGCAGCCTCCTTCAGACGCCAGCTTTTGCCCTCGAACTTCAGCAGGTGTCCGTGGTGCATCAGGCGATCCAGTAGCGGGGTGACGACCACGGTGTCGCCGAGCAGTCGCGCCCAGTCCTCGAACGGTCGGTTCGAGGTCACAATGGTCGAGGCCTTTTCGTAGCGG
>JANLTJ010000211.1:0-11345 GCA_031362885.1 Betaproteobacteria bacterium | reverse complement strand
ATTGCATCGCGCCGCCGCAGGCTTACAATCCCCATAACTACCGCTCCCAAGCAGCGGTTCAGTCCAACGAGGTTTATCCGCCGCCATCGCCGCCGCGGCAGGATTCAACGTTTGTGGGGCGGCCGATAAACGCTATTCGTTAGATCTCATGATTTCCGAGTGTTGCGAAGTGTTACGGTAGGTTCCATGCCGAAGCAGAAATCCAGCGCGCAAATTCACGCCGCAGATGGCGCCGGAGGTATGCGGCAAATAGCCGATTTTCGCTTCGAAACCGATGAGTGGCCGATCGCGCTCGTCGTTCCGGCTAAAGACGCTGAAACTTGGATGGCACATCTCAGCGCCGAGGTTGAAGAACGTGGCTGGAATTCAAGCTCGCTTTCTCAGCTCGATGCCGCGGAGAATAGCGGGACTCTCTCAGTGCATGCGGCGAACGGGCCGTCACCAGCGACGTTACACATTGTCTGGGAAAGGCCGCGAGGCAAAGAACTTCGGCTTCGGGCGAGACCGAGTGACGACCCTGTCCTGCCCTTAGATGTCGCGCATGATTTTATTAATGCGGTAGGCGCGAGGGTGCGCACCGGGAAAGTGCTTTGTGCTCATCAGCATGCTCTCCTAACCTATGACTGCCTCCCGTGGCGGGGCGAACTCTGGCTCGATGACAACCATCGCCTAGGCCCGCCGTCGAAGTATCCCGATTCCCTGCTGGGACCACAGATACTTGTTGTGGATGCGATGATAGAAGGCATCGGGCGGTGGGGTGTTGCCGCAAATTTTCAGAAGCGGCTTCACGAACTCCGGATATTCCTAGGCTTCGTTCTTGGATTGAGACTTGAGGTGAGTAAGTTTGAACGCGGCTGGGTTTACGATGCCGATGCTAAGGGTCGATTTACGGATTGCAAACTTAGGAATATTGGGTACGTCGAGTTGTCACCCAAGGCGGGGTTTCCGAAACGTGGGTGCGCACCACCGGTAGAGAGACGTGATGTGACGCGGCCAGGTCTCGGGCCATACGGAATTACGTCCGATATGCACGAGGAATGGGTTCCAGGAGACATTGAGGAACTTTGGCAAAGTTTCATGGCGCTACTGCCCGCGAAGCGCGATCACCTGCTTCGAGCCGGGAACGCTTATATGATCGCACAGCTGATGTGGCCCGATCAGCGCACTGCCTTTGCGGCCTTCCTCGTAGTCGCCTGCGAAGCGTTGAAACCCACTGGAAATACAGGTAATCGACTGAATGTCTATGACGTTGTCGCGAGCCTTGTGAGTCCAAACGAGGCGCACGGCCTTCGCCAGCTAACTTTTCAACCTCAGCAAGTCCGCAGCAAGCACCTGCACCGTGGGGAACTCGTAGCCGGAGAACTTCTGCCGATGCTTTTCGATGATCACTTCAGGGACCCGTCGTTCGACGAGATGCTTAGAATCTTCTCAAGGATCTCTCGCGTTTGCCTGATCGAGTGGTTGCGCCTCGGCGGGAAATATAAAGTTATCCGCTTGCCTCGCGAAAAGCACCGACCCAAGGCCAGCATCACGTCTCGCGCAGTGGGTAGAAGCGTGAAGAGATGAGATCTAACCGCGCAATCGACCGCGTCATTGCGGGCGTTAGAGCCCCATGACAAACAACCGCTCCGTATCTGCCGCTATCGGTGAACACCTTGCTCTCGGTGAACTATTGAAAAGAGGTGCAGAGGCATACTTGGCTCACGGTGAAACTCAAAAAGGGTGGGATGTAGTCATAGTCAAAGGTCATGGAGCCAAGAGAGTCCAAGTAAAAACCATAAACTGGCCAAAGCAACATACAGTCAATGGAAAGCTCACCGACGGATTTGATTTTTTAGTCGTAGTGCTCTTGGATAGAAGCAACCCAAGAAGTCGATTTTTTGTCTTTCCTGTAGAGTTGCTGGCGGCCCATCTCTCCGCTATCAATATCAATCGCAAAAGTGGTAATCGAACAATAACGATGAGTAAAAAATCTATGGCAGGAGCACTTGAAAAATACGAGGACAACTGGAGTGTATTGCTCTAACTTTACGGTCAAGGGGATCGCCACAAGCTGCGCTTGTGGTTCCCTCCGCGCTACGCGCTCCGGCGCCCCCTTACCTTCACGTTAGCCCCCGAGCCGATGGAGTTCCTCAACGCGGACGTAGAGCGCGAGTACGCACGCTGGGTCGCTCTGGTCGGTGTTGACGATCCTTATACGTCGCGAAATACCGTTGGATTGCACCAAGTTCTTCGAGCGCACTTCCTAATAGTGGACTTCTTTTCGCAAGAAGGTGGTGGCGTTGGGGGCGTTGGCCCGAAGAGTTTGGACTTGCTGCACTCGGCGATATACCGGCAATTTGTGTCCTTCGGCGGAAAGGACAAGTGGGCAGAACCGCTGGAGAAATGTGCAACTCTGCTGTTTGGCCTAATCAAGGATCACCCATTCCACGACGCCAACAAGCGCACCGCCTTCTTGGTCACGCTGTTTCAGCTAGACCGCCTGGGTCGAACACCGCGGATTAAACAGCGCGAGTTCGAAGACTTCATCGTTGAAGTCGCGGACAATCGCCTCGCTAAGTATGCGCGCTACCGCGAGTCCCGGGTCGAGGACGAGGATCCCGAGATCTTGTTCATAGCTGACTACCTCAAGCGCAACACGCGCGAGGTCGATCATCGCTCGTACACAGTCACGTTCCACGATCTACAACAGATTTTGAAACGCCACAATGTCGAACTCTCTTCCCCAAAGGGCAACTTCATCGACATTGTTCGCGTCGAATACCGTCCCAAGTTCCTCGGCTTGCTTGGTCCGAGCGTTCGGCACGAAATCCGCCTGGCTCAGATTGGTTTCCCTGGTTGGAAGAAACAGGTCACACGAGCGGCGCTGAAGACCGTACGAGAGTCCACGGGCCTCACGCCGCAAAACGGGTACGACTCAAAGACCTTCTTCCAGGGCGCCGATCCGCTGCACGCGCTCATCGACACCTATGCAGA
This sequence comes from Betaproteobacteria bacterium, assembly GCA_031362885.1. Classification (GTDB taxonomy): domain Bacteria; phylum Pseudomonadota; class Gammaproteobacteria; order Burkholderiales; family JACQAP01; genus JACQAP01. Next base: position 8,369 of record JANLTJ010000211.1, on the reverse strand, counting down.
ACCACTTCGTCGTTTGGCCGATCGGTGAGCCGGGGGCTAACCCATAAGGATTAAGACGACCCGCGGGGTCGTTTCAATACGCTGTTCAAGAAGCCCGGAACACGAGTGAAGGTTTGTCTATATGGGAAATGCTTTCGCGCCGGATGATGATCTGCGCCGCAAGCGGGCGGGCAAGGGCGCATGGTGGCGATATCGTGATAAGGATTCGCCGGTTTTCCGGTAATCGAAGACTACTTCATCGCAACGACACTGTCTTTGCTGGACGAAATGCGTGCCGCCGACAAACTGCTCCCGCACCCATCAGCGAATCATCGCGCGGGCGAACACAATGCGAGCCTGGCAACAGTGCTTGGGCTCGATGCGAAGCCGATCAAAGCTGGCGCGCTTTACGGACCTGCGTTGAGCGCTTGCGTCATCGCCAATGCAGCCGTGTGAGCGAAGAGGGTTGCGATCCGTTGCCTGAGTGCCTCGCGCGGCAAGATCGTGCACCGGTAGCGAAGCTCTTGCCCGCAGTGCGGGCAACAAAGCGGCTGCGCCTTGGGGACTTCGATCACAGCCGGTGGCCGCAGGTTGAATCCTTGGGCGAGTTCGATGCGCGCCTTGATTTCCTCGAAGGGCATCTTGAAGGATGGCGACAAAAAGCCGAAATGGCGCAGCTTCATGAACCCGGTGGGCAGCGCGTGCTGCAAGAAGCGGTGGAGGAAGGCGAAGATCGGTAGTCGCATCGTGCGCACCCGGTTGCTGTGCACCTTGCGGTAAGTAAAGCGCACATGCGTATCGTCCACCGATTGGATTCTCGATTCCGAGATCGCCACCTTGAACACATAGCGGGCGAGATACTTGAGCGAATTGCCCGCCTCCCCCACCGCCTGAGCATTCACATTCCAATCCACCGCCCAGGCCTCGGGCGGGACTTAATCGAGCAGCCCGGCTTGGGAGATCACGTCACGGAACTTGGCGCGAAAGATCTTCGACAACGCATGCACCGGCAGATAAAACTCCCAGCTTGCCGCGTGCCATGACCCATCCTGGCTCGACAATGTCCCGCCGGGGACCAGATAATGGATATGCGGGTGGAACTGGAGTTCTCGCCCCCAGGTGTGCAGCACCCCGAAGAATCCGGGCATATCCGCGCCCATGAATTTCGGATTGGCGCACAGCGTCTTGATCGCTTCCGAAGAGGTCTCGAACAAGGCCGCATAGCCCACGCGCTGGTTCGAGCGCAAGAATGCACGCAAGGATTCAGGCACCGTGAAGGTGAGCATGAAATAAGGCGTCGGCAGTTGATGCGCCAAAAGCAGCGCGCCGCTGAACATCGCGTTGGGTGGCAAAAAAGGAACGAGCGTAAAATGCGCCCAAACATCGAGGTGACACATGAAGTTCACGATTGAACACGAACGCGAAGAAGACGGCCGCTGGCTCGCTGAAGTGCCTGAGCTTCCTGGGGTTCTCGCCTACGGAGCAACTGCCGACGAGGCGATGGCGAAGGCCGAGTTGCTCGCCCTACGCGTCCTCGCCGAGCGTCTTGAGCACAACGAGGCGAAACCGCAGCCCAATCTCTATCGGGATCGCGGCTGCATGACGTCTTGGCCTTCGTCCAAGGCCCGACAGGTACTTCCGCCCTCTACCGAATTGGCTGGACGCTCAAGCGCCAATCGGGCTCACACAAAACTCTTACCCGCCCCGGCTGGCTCGATGTGGTCTTCGCATTCCACGACGGCGAAGAAATTGGTCCGCGAATGCTTGCCCGCATCGCGAAGCGCTCCGGATTGACGCCGGACGACCTATGACTGTGTTGCCTTGCCACCCGACCACGCCGTCGAGACCGACGCGCCGCAAGCGGCGCGCGGCGGACGTTGAGCCTCTAAGTATTGAAATCTGTCGCCGGAGTAGAATTGTGTTCAGAGGTATCAATATGAATCAGACTTTTACAGCCGTTGTAAAGAACGAAGGCGAGTGGTGGATCGGTTGGGTCGAAGAAGTTCCTGGCGTCAACTGTCAAGAGCGCTCCCGCGACGAGCTATTGAAAACGCTGCGCGTCACTCTTATGGAAGCACTGGAAATGAATCGCGCGGATGCCCGGGACGCTGGGGGAAAGGGTTACGAAGAACTAAGTATCGTAGTATGAAGCGTCGCGATTTACTGCGACACCTTATCTTCTCATGGTTGCTTCCTTCTCCGGGAAGGCGGTAACCATTCGTGGTGGCACAACCCGTCATTGAATAAGCGTAGCGCCGTCCCTCGCCATGCAGAAATTAACGACCACTTGGCGTGAAAGATCTGCAAAGACTTTTGGGGTGCCGCAGCCGTGACGCAGCCCAACCCGGCGCTGCGTACGGACCGTCCGCTTGCGGCGTCTGGCCGCACAGATAATTTGTTGAGGCTGTAGAAAAACCTTTTTTCATCGCAATCACTGTCCTCCGTTGGTGCCCGCGAGTGCTGTGGTGGAAATGATTTTCAGGTTACTTGAATTCAGTGTGCCGGGAAATCCGCTTTTCGATTCCTTTTCCCGCTTGGCATCGGCACTTTCTCGCCGTCCTCACGGCCAATGCCCGTAATGCGCGAGCTTCTCGATGTTGTGCACCAGGCAGTAGAGCTTCCACTGCGTGTCGACTTTTCGTTGCCCGCGTAGCGTGAAGCGATTCAGGCGCTTGTTGTGGCGGATATTGCCGAACACCGGCTCCACCGTGGCAAAGCGCTGCCCGTAGCGGGCTCTGCCTTCCGCGCTGTCGATCTTGTTTTTCATTTTCTGGGTGTGCGGTTGGGCTTTATGCACGACCCCGGTGAAGAACACCACTTGGCGCACCGGGGTTTTCTCCGGGTGGCGCAGGGATTGATCTCTGAGAGGACAGGCGTTGTGTTTATTAGCCGCTCTCGCGTTGCGCCTCTCAGCGCCCCTGTGAGAAATGCGGGCCAGCAGGTTGAGCGCCACTACCAGATGCGAACAAGCTGTCTTGCAGATGACCTCGCGGTATGATTCGCGCTCACGCCGAAACCAACACGCCCTTGAATGCACCTGCCATCCCGATTCGCGTAATTCGCCCCGCATCCGCGGCCGGCACTCTGGAGCGGCGCCTGCGGCGCGAAGTGGATGGCGAAGTGCTGTTCGATGCTTTCTCGCGCGGACGCTATAGCACCGATGCCTCGATCTACCAGATCGAACCTCTGGGAGCCGTCGTTCCACGCAACGAAGATGCGGCGCGCATTGCGCTGCAAGTAGCGGCTGAGCTGGGGGTGCCAATCCTGCCGCGCGGGGCCGGCACGTCGCAATGCGGCCAGAGTGTTGGCGCGGCGCTGATTGTCGATTGCACAAAGTATCTCAATGAAGTCATCAATGTGGATTTCGACAAGCGCGAAGTCATCGTGCAGCCCGGCGTTGTTCTGGACCATCTGAATGCCGGGCTGCGCGCGCGCAAGCTGTGGTTTCCGGTGGATGTGTCGACTTCCGCGCAGGCGACCATCGGCGGCATGGCCGGCAACAATTCCTGCGGCGCACGCTCAATTCGCTACGGCAACATGGTGCACAACGTGCTCGGCGTGGACGCCTGGCTCTCGGGCGGAGACGAGTTCCATTTCGGCGCCAGCAGCGAGCTGGCCAGCGCTCCGGCGGCTTATCGCGCGCTGGTGGAAAAAATTCATGCCGTCGTGCGGCGCGAAGCGGGCGAGATCGACGCACGCTGGCCCAAGGTTCTGCGCCGCGTGCAGGGTTACAACCTGGACATGATTCAACCCGGCCGCGCGGCGCAGCCGCTGGAGCACAATCTTGCGCACTTGCTAGTCGGTTCGGAAGGCACGCTGGCGTTCTCGAAGCGCATCACGCTGAAGCTCGCGCCGATTCCCGCTCACAAGGTCCTTGGTGTGGTGCATTTCGCCAGCTTTTATCAGGCCATGGATCTGACCCGGCATGTCGTCACCCTGGATCCTTCCGCAGTCGAACTGGTTGACCGCACCATGATTGATCTGGCGCGCGGCAACGCCGCGTTCGCGCCCATCGTGGCACGCTTTCTCCAGGGCGAACCGGAGGCCATTTTGCTGGTGGAATTCGCCGGCGAGGACAAAGCCGAGCAAAGCGCGCAGCTTCAGCGCCTGTCGCAGATGATGGGTGATCTGGGCAATCCTGATTCCGTGCTGGAAGTAAGCGACGCGGGACTGCAACGCGATATCTGGGAAGTGCGCAAAGCCGGACTCAACATCATGATGTCGATGAAGGGCGACGGCAAACCAGTGTCCTTCATCGAGGATTGTGCCGTGCCGCTGGAACATCTCGCCGAATACACGCAGCGCCTGACCGAGGTGTTCGAGAAACACGGCACGCGCGGCACCTGGTATGCACATGCCTCGGTGGGCACGCTGCATGTGCGCCCGATCCTCGACATGCGCCGCGACGGTGCGCAGAAAATGCGTGCGATCGCCGAAGAAGCTTGCGCCCTGGTCAGGCAGTTTAAGGGCGCTTTTTCCGGCGAGCACGGCGACGGGCTGGTGCGCTCGGAGTGGATTGAACCGATTCTGGGTTCGCGATTGACCGGCGCGCTGGCCGAAATCAAAGCATTGCTGGACCCGAAAGGCCTGATGAATCCGGGCAAGATCGTGAAGCCTTCGCGCATGGATGATCGCAGTCTTTTTCGCTACCAGCCGGGCTATCGGGCGCAGCCAATGGACACCGCGCTCGACTGGTCGGCATGGGGCGGCTTTGCGCCGGCGGTGGAAATGTGCAACAACAACGGGCACTGCCGCAAGTTTGACGCCGGCACCATGTGCCCTTCGTTTCGCGCCACCGGTGATGAGCAGCATCTGACGCGGGGACGCGCCAATACCCTGCGGCTCGCCATTTCCGGCCAGCTTGGCGCGGATGCGCTGACCTCCGATGCCATGCGCGACACCATGGCGCTTTGCGTGAGCTGCAAGGGTTGCCGGCGCGAATGCCCGACCGGGGTGGATATGGCGCGCATGAAAATCGAGTTCCAGCACCAGTACGGCAAACGCCACGGCTTGTCGTTGCGGCAGAAACTGTTTGCCTATCTGCCGCGATATGCGGGCGCGGCGGCAAAATTCGCGCCGCTGCTCAATCTGCGTGATGTCATTCCCGGCGCGGCCTGGTTGTCGGAAAAATGGCTGGGTTTGAGCGCCCGGCGCAGCCTGCCGCGCTGGTCGCGGCGGCCGTTCGTTGCCAAGGGAAGTGCGCTGCATTCGGAGCGCAAGGTCGCCTTGTTCATTGACACCTTCTCGCGCTGGTTCGAACCGGACAATGCGCGGGCGGCGGTACAGGTTTTGGAAGCGGCCGGCTACGGCGTCGAAATCGCCGCGCCCGTGAATGGGGGCCGGGCGTTGTGCTGTGGCCGCACGTTCCTGGCTGCGGGACTGGTCGAAGAGGCCAGAATCGAGGCGCGGCGTTTGCTTGAAGCGCTGCGGCCTTTTGTGCAGCAGGGTATCCCGGTGGTCGGCCTGGAGCCCGCATGCCTGCTGACTTTACGCGACGAATTTCAGGCCATGAATCTCGGCGATGACGCAGTCAAGTTGGCCGGCAAGGCTGTGCTGTTCGAGGAATTCCTCGCCGCGCAAGCGCAGACCGGAGCCTTGAAACTGGACCTCGCGCCGCTCGCGGCAGACGGCGCTCTGCTGCATGGTCATTGTCACCAGAAAGCTTTTGATGTCATGCCGGAGGTGCGCAAGGTGCTCGACCTGATACCCGGATTGAAAGTGGACACCGTTGAATCGAGCTGCTGCGGCATGGCGGGCAGCTTCGGTTATGAGGCCGAGCATTTCGATATCAGCATGCGCATGGCCGAACTCGCCCTGCTTCCGGCAGTTAGGAATGCCAAGCCCGGAACCCTCGTCGTTGCGGACGGTACCAGTTGCCGTCATCAGATCCACGATGGCGCCGGTCGTGACGCGCTGCATGTCGCGCGCGTGTTGCAAATGGCATTAAGAAAATGAGCGCACAAATCGACAGCCGGGGCCATTGCGCGTGAATATTGAATTCAGACGCTTCGCGTTCTATTACCTGCCCCTGCTGGTCAATATCGGCCTCGCCATTTACTTGGCGTGGCAGATCAATCTAATACCTTATTTTCAGCGCCAGGGGGAGTTTCGGATTTTTGCCATCGTCTACGCGATTGGTGGCCTGGTTGTTGCCTCGTCGGGCATTACTGCGTTTCTGCACCTCATCGCCAATCAAAAAGGCCCGCAGGCCTGGTTCGTGCTGTCCCTGGTCAACACCATCATACCCACCGTGCTGCTGCTCACGCTGCTGCGCTTCAATTAGCTAAACACGAAGGAAGAGCCATGGCGGAATCGAAATGGAAGTACCACGGCGTTCGCGTCGTCAAAGCCTCCGAACTGGACACCAATACCGCACAAACGCCCGGCATGAACCGCGCTGCCGCCATTACCCATGCGCGTTGTGGCGCCGAAAAACTGTGGGCGGGAACGGTGGTGATTCATGCCAAAGCCAAGACCGGTGCGCATCATCACGGGCCGGTTGAAAGCGTCATTTACGTTGTAACCGGACGCGCACGCATGCGCTGGGGAGACCAGTTGGAATTCGTCGCGGAGGCCGGACCGGGAGATTTCATCCATGTGCCGCCGTTCGTACCGCACCAGGAGATCAACGCTTCGGACTCGGAACCATTGTCCTGCGTGCTGGTGCGTTCCGGGCAGGAGCCGGTGGTGGTGAACCTTGACGTTGCCGCGGTCGAGAAGCCGGAAGGCGTCTACTGGACCGATGACCTTCACAAATAATCCCCGGGCTTAGCCTCCCGGCCTGCCGGTAATCGCACGCCGGATCGCAGCCAGTGGCGCCGTGTCGTCGAAATCGACACTGTCACGCGAAAGTTTTACGCCGAGGCGCTGCCACAGTTGCGCGAGATCCGGAGAAACGGGCGCGGCGCGCATTTCCTCGTAGAGTTCGGTCAATACGTTGGTGCCGGTAGCCCGGTCGCCTATGGCGAGCGTCTTGCGCACATCCCAGGACACTTCGACATTACCGCCCCTGGCGACGATGGCGCGCAGCGCATCCTGCAGGCCAGCGCGATTGCCGGTGCGTTCGCGAATGCGTACGTCTGCCAAAAGATAATAAATCGCGCCGCCCCAGTAGGTGCGACCCCAGGTTGGGGTATGGTCGAGTCCCCGGTCGTGCGCAGCGGGCAGCCCTTTGGGCATGTCCCGCAGCATATCGCGCCAGATCGTCTCCGCGCTCAGTTGTCCGGCCTGCACGCGGGCGACCGGTTCGACATAAGTCGCCAAGCCTTCCTCCAGCCAGGCGTGCCGGTCGGCAAATTCCGGCATCGCCAGGTGGACCATTTCATGGGTCATGATCCAATCACGCTTCAAGTCCGCGTTGTCGCTGAAACGTCCGACGCCCACGCGGATCAACGCGCCGTTGTAAGCGAAGGTCGTGCCGGATTGGGCGCCCCGCCCCTCCCCCGCTTCAATGCGGATGCGCACGCGCCTGACCGGAAACTGGCCGTAGTAAATTTGCACCGCGTTCGCCGCTGCCTCGATCCATTGCCGAACTTCGTTGCGGTCCATGCCGATGACGTTGCCCGTGTAACTGATCTCGATACTCGCATCGGTCAGCTTGATGACATCCGCTACCGGCAGCGCGTTTTCCCCGGCGCACGCGCCGCAAATATGGCCAACCTGCAAGGCCAGCAGCACGAGCGAATATCGCAACGGGTTCATGGCATCAGTGGATCTCCGGTTCGGGGATGGGTGCGGTTCCTTCCAGGAAATCGAAGTCGCAGCCCTTGTCGGCCTGCGACACATGCCTTGAAAAAATTCTGCCGTAGCCGCGCTGGTATTTTTCCGCCTTGGGTTTCCAGGCCGCGCGCCGTTGCGCCAGTTCCTCGTCGCCGACTTTCAGATTCAGTTTTCTGCCGGGCACGTCGAGTTCGATGATGTCGCCGGTTTTCACCAGTGCCAGCGGCCCGCCCAACGCGGATTCGGGCGTGACGTGCAGCACGATGGCGCCGAACGCGGTGCCGCTCATGCGCGCATCGGAAATGCGTACCATGTCTTTCAGACCTTTCTGTGCGAGCTTTTTCGGAATCGGGATGTAACCGGCTTCCGGCATGCCCGGCGCGCCTTTCGGGCCGGCGTTTTGCATCACCAGTATGTCGTCGTCTTTCACATCGAGCTTCGGATCATCGATGCGTGCCGCCAAATCTTCCAACGACTCAAACACCACGGCGCGGCCGGTGTGCTGCATCAGTTTCGGACTCGCCGCCGCCTGCTTGATGATCGCCCCTTCGGGCGCAAGATTGCCGCGCAGCACGGCTATGCTGCCGCCTTTGAATATCGGATCGCTGAACGGGCGCACCACATCCTGCTTCCACGCGGGCGCTGCCGCTTTGATGTTTTCGCCCAGCGTG
>JANLTJ010000202.1:0-5046 GCA_031362885.1 Betaproteobacteria bacterium | reverse complement strand
CGCCCTGCGCAATGACACGCTTCATGTGATCTTCGGGCTGCGCCTGCAGCCAGAGCGTGGTGCAGTTCGATAGCAGCAAGTTGAATGTCACGGCGTCCGACACCAGGCCACCGGGTGCAGCGATCACGGCTTCAGGAAAAGTTTGTATCGCCTCTTCGAGCGCGCGGCGCTCATAGCGCCGATACGCATTGACGCCGTACAAGGCTTGGATTTCCGCCACACTGCAACCGGCGAGCCTTTCGATCCCGCGACTGATCTCCACGAACGGGAATCCCAGATCGTCGGCCAGTCGCCGGCCCAGAGTGGACTTGCCGGCACCGCGCAAGCCGATGAGCGCGATGCGCGGGCTGCGTGCGGCGCTGCCTGCGCCAGTCGCGCCCGGCATCTCGCCGATGGCGATGCGCACACGACGCAACGCGGCATCGTCACAACGCTCGAGCGCTTCGCGGATCAACCGCCATTCGGGTGACGAAGTCGTCACGTCACCCAGCAACTCGGCAAGCGAACATTGCAGCGCACCGGCCACGTTGACCAGCACCAGAATGGAGGCATTACCGGTGCCGTGCTCCAAGTTGGCCAGATGTCGCTCCGACACCTGCGCCCCCAGCGCCAGCGCCTTGCGCGTCATGCCGCGCCGGGATCGCGTCGCGCGAACGCGCCCGCCGAGAGCGCTCAAGAAAGGATTCCTGGGTTCGGTCTGCGCGTGGGCGACGGCATCCAAGCCAGCCTCGTCACCGGAGCGCAAATGTTCCTTGCCGTCAGTATGCAGTATAGTGCTTGTCACAGTTTGGTGAACCTGATTCATCGCTGTTATCCGCACAATAATTCATTGTTTCCCTGTTTCGCAAGTCTATGGAGAAAACAGCGGCCAAAGGGAATGCTTGTTGATTGCGCCCACGGAAATTCGCCTGGCGATTGCCGGCCTGATGCATCGGCTTGGCGGCCGTGCGCTCACGCCTGCCGCGAAACATTCAGTGCCACGCCGCCAATGAACAACCAACCGGCAGCGAACCGATAGCACACGCGGGGGCACGGACCTGATGGCGCCTTTTGTGCGGTTGTCCGATCGATGCACTGCCTGCGGCGATTGCCACGATAATGCGCGAACGTTGCGGCAGCGCAGCCACGACACCACCGCGATGAAACCGTTGACCGAAGCCATCCGCGAATTCTTCCGCCTCGAAGCCGCCAGCGGCGTCCTTTTGCTGATTGCCGCCTTGCTGGCGCTCGCGCTCGCCAATTCGCCTGCGGCAGCCTATTACGACTTGTTTCTGGGCATCCCGGTCGACGTGCGGGCTGGAACTTTTCAGATCGCCAAACCGTTGCTGCTCTGGATCAATGACGGCCTGATGGCCGTTTTCTTTTTTCTGGTCGGTCTGGAACTGAAACGAGAATTTCTGGAAGGCGAACTCTCCGAGCCTTCGCAGAGGATCCTGCCGGCTTTCGCCGCAGTGGGCGGCATGGCGGTACCAGCCTTTGTTTACTGGTTGTTTAACCGTGCGGACCCCGTGGCACTGCAGGGCTGGGCCATCCCTGCCGCGACCGACATCGCCTTTGCGATGGGTGTTCTCGCTCTGCTCGGCCAGCGCGTCCCGGTTTCGCTCAAGGTGTTCTTGCTGACCCTGGCCATCCTTGATGACCTGGGAGCCATTGTGATTATCGCGATTTTCTATACCAGCAAGCTTTCAATCGGCGCCTTTTCGGTGGCCGCCGTTGCGCTTGGCATGCTTGCGCTGCTCAGTCGGCGTGGAGTCACCGCGATACCGGTCTACCTGTTGGTCGGACTGGTGCTCTGGGTTGCCGTACTCAAGTCGGGTGTTCACGCGACCCTCGCCGGCGTGGCGCTCGCGTTTTTCATCCCGATTCGTGGTTCTGATAAACAGGCCCCATCGCCGTTACGCCAACTGGAACATGACCTCCATCCCGCTGTGGCTTACATCATCCTGCCGCTGTTCGCCTTCGCCAACGCCGGCGTGTCCCTGGAAAACGTTACGCTCGCCACGCTGGCGCAGCCGGTCCCACTCGGGATTGCGCTCGGACTGTTGCTCGGCAAGACGCTCGGAGTGTTCGGCGCCGCGGCAATCGCGGTGCGACTCGGGCTGGCACGACTGCCGGAAGGGGCGGGCTGGATGCCGATGCTGGGCACTGCGGTACTGTGCGGCATCGGCTTCACCATGAGCTTGTTCATCGCTTCGCTCGCGTTCGAAGATGCCCCTGCGGCGTTTGCCACGCAGACGCGCCTGGGTATTTTGTGCGGATCGCTGGCTGCCGGCGCCGTGGGATACGCCATCCTGCGCTTCACGCTCGGCAAGAAAGCAAACGACTGACGCGCCGCTCGCGCTCCTGCCTTCGCGAATGTTGACCGGCAGTGCCCGGCTATTTCGATGCCGGGGCCTGCATCTGCTTCGACAGCCGCCACGCCATCCATGCGAGGACGGCCACCCCGGCCAGCAACGCCGCCCACAAGCTCCATTTTTTGGTGTCGATGCGGGGTCGCGCCGCGGATTCCCCCCCGAGTTGCCGCGCGGCACCGGTCATGGCCACCGCCATGCGCGGCTCCTCGCCGCTGCGCCAACCGGGCACCAGCGTTTCAATGGCAAGCGATCCGGGTTGCGCGTTCGCGTTGCCGTAGGCAAGCCGGAATGGTCCCACTCCGCGCGCGGAGAACACGATCTCGCGCGGCGTCCAGCCCGCGCGCATACTCAGGGTTCCGGCGCCAATGCCACCGGACGCCGCGTCCGTGCTCAGCATCCAGTAGCGATGCGGGTTGGTGTAAATGTCGATTTCAGGACTTAACAGTTCGCGCCCGTTCTGCTTCATGCGGTAAAGCACGCCGCGCGTGACCGGCATCCATTTATCTTCGGGTTTGGCGCGCGAGGCAATTTGCACCGGCACGATGGTGTTTTCCTGCGGCAGGCTGAACGCCAGACGATCCAGCGGAAAGCGTCCGCCAAGATCGAATGCATATTCGCCGGACTTGCCGGGAACGGGTGTCGCAGCAATTTCTTTCCACGCGCGCGCCGGCGGCGTGGAGGTTTCCGGAAGCAAACCACGGATGGCTTGCAATTTGATCGGCTGCGCCGGATCGGTCCACATGAGGCGCAGATACTTTGCCTGCTGCATGCGCAACTCAATGCTGTTGCGTTCCAGGCGCTGGCCGGCATGCGACAAACCGCCGAGTGGCGCATCGGCAACCAGGGGACTCCAAACCCTCAAATCGTCACCGGCTTCCAACCGTGCCGAGACCAGATTTTCCACGCGCGCATCGCCCCAATCGAGGTCGAGACGAATGAGCGGCGTCTTCAATGCCGAGGTGTCAATAAGATAGCCGAGCGACACCGGCTGACCCGGTGTCGCTGCGCGCGATCGCAGCCTCACGCTGACATGGTTCCCGTTTTTGTCGAAACTCAGATCGAGATCTTCGCTGCGCGCATCGCGCGGACCGTGCAAGGGAAAAATCGGCAGCTTCACGAGTGCTCGTTGCTGCGCCGTGTATTCGACCGGGCGAAAAGCGTAGGGCACCACTTCACCGGCGCCGTTGAATACGCGCAGATCGCGCAGATCGGCGAAGGCCGCCGCTTCGTAGACCGAAGCAGGGATCGCCACGCGATGCAGCGCATCGCTGCCCAGACCTTCCATCGGCACGGCAAAGGCGTACTCATCCGGCGACTCGGCGGCGATCGCGGTATTGGCCGCAACGAAGATCGCGACTAACAGTTGTTTCATGCTTCCTCCGAATTCTTTGGTGGCAGCGGCGCGAAATAGCCGATCACCAGCATGAGCACGCCGACCCCGATGAAGGACACGATGCGTTCGATGCCACCGATTTTCGCCAGATCCACAAAGAACAATTTCACCACCACCACTGCCATCAAGGTCGCACCGGAAATCCACAAGACCCGCATTGCGCGCCGATGCGCGGAGAGCATAGCCACCAGCGCCAGCACGGTCCAGAAGATCGACACCGAGGCCTGGGCCAGATCGGAGCGCAGCATCGCGTCGGGTTGATAGGCAATGCCGGCCCAGTGATGCAGGGTGCGCAACAGCACGCCATTGAGGAAAACAAACATCGCTGCGCCGAGCAAGGCACACGGAACCGATGCGGGCCATTGCTCCACGGTCTCGACGGCCTGCGCGCGCAAACCATTCCACCAGATCGCCAGGCATGCGAAGGCGAGCAATTGCGCCAGATCGAGCGGATTGAGCAACGGCAGATACGGCAGCGGGTCGGGGTTCCCGTTGTTGACGACGTTCGCGTAGACAGTCCACGCCAGAAGAAAAACCGCCAGCGGCGCGGCGCCCATCCAGAGATAGGCTTTCGGGTGACGCATCACCGGCCAGTCGATATCCGGTCCCTTCAGCGCCAGGGCGGCGAGTAATGCCCCAGGAACCAGCGCCCACGCGATCAGGGGCCAGACCGGGCGGCCTTCAACCAGATCGTCTATTTGCCAGCCGACTTCCCACGCACCCACGGCGGCCAGCAGCCAGACACCGGCGGCGTGCAGGAAGCTTTGATACGCACCCTGCTCTTCATCATGACGCCGCAGAATCCGGAAATGAAACAGGAACGCAATCGGCCAGGCGAGCAAGCCGTAGCCGGCGAGCGGATGCTGATAGGGAAGCGCCACGACATTCGCGCAGAAAACCAGAATCAGAAATGGCGCCAGAGCGAGCGCCGGATAGCGCGCGATGAACCAGCCGCGGCCCCAGAGCACACTGAACGCGGCACAAGTGCCGGTGCCGAACAACAGCAAGGCATTCCATTTCTCCGCGCTGACAACGTGCCGGTCGATTTCGTGGACGCCGGCGAAAATCCACCATGCAAGTCCCCAGTAAAAGACCACCTTGGCGACCTGCATGGCATAAGCGCCCGCCGTTTCAAAATGACGCTCGGCGCTGCGATTGGAGAACAGCGCCGCCACGGCGATGAATACGCAGCCCAGATAGAAGCTGTTCAGGATCGGCATTTCTCCGGTACTGCGTTGTGCATCCAAAACAAACGCAACGCCAGCGGCGAACTGCAACAACAGCCCGAAGGCGCGCGGC
>JANLTJ010000181.1:0-13717 GCA_031362885.1 Betaproteobacteria bacterium | reverse complement strand
GCCGGTGCTTCATCAGCAGGAACAAACAGGCGGCGTTGGCGCCCAGGGCGAGCAGGCTGACCGCGCCCATGATTTCAAACTGCGGAATGCCCGGTGTCAGGATGCGATACCCGACCTGGCCCAGAACAACGATGCCGGCCGTGAATATCAGCGCGCCCTTGAACAGCGCCACTTTGGCCTTGATTTGCGCTCCGCGCGACACCGCGTAGAGACTCAGTCCGTAGGTCAGGGCGTCGCCGAGATTGTCGAGAGAATCGGACAGCAGGGCGGCGGAGCCGGCAATCACACCCGCGGTCAGTTCGACGGCGAACATCACCGCATTGATGACCAGCACGATCGCCAGGGTCTTGCTCTGGCGTTTGCCGATCGCTTCCAGAGCACAGGTTTTGTCTTCGCAGCAACTGCTCATGCTCTTGCGCTGGTTACTCGTCAGGAATGAACTTCAAAGCGACGCCATTGTTGCAATAGCGCAGCTCACTGGGTTGCGGACCGTCCTCGAAGACATGACCTTGGTGGCCGCCGCATTGGGCGCAATGATACTCGGTGCGCTCCATGAACAGCGTGCGATCCACCCGGGTTTCCAGGGCATCGGTTATGGCGTTGAAAAAACTTGGCCATCCGGTCTTGCTGTCGTACTTCATATCGGAATGAAAAAGAGCCTGTCCGCAGCCTGCGCATACGAACCGGCCTGCGCGATATTCGGTATTGAGCGGGCTTGCGAAACGGCGCTCGGTGCCTTCCTCGCGCAACACATCATATTGCTCAGGCGTCAGATCGCTGCGCCATTGTTCGTCGGGTTTGTTGATAGGTCTCATATTTGAATGTTCCTCGAAAACGCATAGTCATTCGTCTGTTCACGGGCTCGCTGTGCTGACTTCAGGGTGCAACGTGTCCGCTCTCGCCCAAAGGAGCTGTGTACGCTACTATAGTCAAAACCTGCGGCGGCGGAAATTGTCCATCAAGAACGGGAGGTATTCCATGTTGATTTGCATTTCATTTCCGAGTGTGCGCCGATGCGATGCGCGACGTTGGCTGCCATTGGGTATTGCGGTAACGGTGCTGGTTCTGAGCGCTTCGTGCTCAACGCCGCCACCCATTGAGCCGCAGGCGGCTGCGGAGACGGAGTCGGTGCAATTCAGTGATGCTCCGCTTCCCGTGGTTCAGCCGAAAACCATCGCCGAACCCGAATCGATCCCGCCGGTTCCGCCGGGCATCCAGAAACCCGCAGCGCGCGAACACGTTACCCTCTTGCCGAAAAAGTCCGGAACGATCGGTGGCGTCGTGGTGCGAACCGATGGAGCCGTCGTATTGCTTGACTCGGCCTATGCAGGCGCGCTGATCGAAGGGCCGGGTCTGGTCACGACCTCGAACTACGATGCCAATCTTGTCAGCCAGCACTTTGGGCCTGCTCTAGCCGCACTGCCGGCCGAACCAACAAGTTATTTTCTGTACTTTCTCGAGGATACCGATGAGTTGACCCGGGAATCGGACACCGAGATTGGTCATATTTTCACTGATCTGACGACGCGACCCGCTCCGGAAATCCGCGTGATCGGTCATACCGATACTGTCGGCACGAAAGAATACAACGACAAGCTGTCTCTGCAACGTGCCGCGCGTGTCCGAACCGAGATGATTCAACGCGGAATCGCGAAGGATCAGATTGCGGTCGAGGGACGAGGCGAGCGCGAGCTGTTGGTAAATACGGCGGACGGAACGGACGAACCGCGGAATCGGAGAGTAGAAATCAACGTCAGATGATCGGGGACTGCTCAGCGCTCAGATCAAACCTTCGAGCAATTGCACGTCCACAATGGCTCCGGCCGGCAGGTTGCCCAGGTCGGTGGACAGTATGATGAAGCAGTCAGCCTGGCTCATCGACGAGAGAATGCCAGAACCCTGATCACCGGTGGTGCGCACACTCCATTGGCCGCTTGCATCCTGCGAAAGAATGCCGCGTTGAAATTCCGTGCGGCCAGGTGCTTTTTTGATTGGCGAAGTGCAGAGGACTTTCAGCGTAGCCAGGGGCGAGACACGGGTCTGGCCCTGCAGGTGGAGCAATGCTTCGCGCACGAACTGATAGAACGTCACCATGACCGCGACCGGATTGCCCGGCAGTCCGAAGAAATGCGCATGGCCGATTTTTCCGTAGGCCAGCGGCCGGCCCGGTTTCATGGCGATCTTCCAGAACAGCACTTCGCCGAGGCGATCGAGTATTTGCTTGACGTAGTCCGCCTCACCGACCGAGACGCCGCCGCTGGTGATAACGACGTCGGCAGCCTGTGCTGCGTCCTGAAAAGCCCGCTCGACGGCTTCCGGCGTATCGCGGATCACGCCCATATCCAGCACCTCGCAACCCAGGCGCATCAGCAAACCATGGATCGTATAGCGGTTACTGTCGTAAATTTGTCCGGGTCCAAGCGGCGTGCCGATGGCGGTCAGTTCATCTCCGGTTGAAAAGAACGCTACGCGCAACTTGCGATATACCGCGACTTCGCCGATACCCAGTGACGCCATCATGCCGATCTCGGCAGGGTGTACCGCCTGACCACGTTTTAATGCGGCTTCGCCCGCGCGCAGATCCTCCCCGGCGCGACGCGTATTAGTCCCCTTGGCTGGCACTGGCATGACGGCAACTTGATCGCCGGAGGCCGCATCGCGAGATGACCTGGCGCGCTCCTGCTGAATCACCGTGTCCGTGCCCATCGGTATGACCGCGCCGGTCATGATGCGTACGGCCTGTCCCGGAGAAAGTTTTCCGTCAAAAGGTTTGCCAGCGAACGCCGTGCCGATGATTTTGAGTGCGGTTTCACCGTCGGTCTTCAAGTCGGCGAAGCGCACCGCATAACCATCCATGGCCGAGTTGTCGTGCTGCGGCACATTGATTGGCGAGATCACGTCTTCAGCCAGAACGCGCCCGAGGCAAGCCCGGATATGCAGGCGTTCGACCGCAGTAACCGGTGACAGAAAAGCGTGAATATGGGCGCGCGCTTTTTCGACCGGCATTGAATTTGGGTCGTAGTCGGACGTGGTGGTCAGGTCGCGCAGGGAGGACATTTAGTGCAGGGGCCAGGGACTAGGGGCGAGGAAAATGTGTCGGTTATTTGGCTTTCAGGGCTTTATTCAGCAGTTCGGCGGTTAGATCGTTTATGCCAATGGCGCGCTCTTGCGCTAGGGCGTGAAGCTGCTTGATCAGTTGGCCGTCCAATTTGACGGCGAAAGGCACGAGGCCCAGAGCCTGATCGCGCTTGCGTTGTTCGCGCCGGTCAACTTCGATGGTTACGCCAATTGCGGGCCGCCCGGGAATGGGGGACTTGCTGGTCTGGCGGTCGATTTTCTTGCCTTTGCTTTTTTCCAGGTCTGCTCGTTTCAAGATGTCAGCCACCAATGTAGGACATTTCCACTTTCGGAAGTTTCACGGTATCGGCCGTGCGAAGCTCGGAATAACGGTCGCTGCGCGCGCGCCAGACTTTGGCAATGGCGGCAGACAATTGCGCATCGCTGGCGCTGCTGCGCAGCAGGGCGCGCAGATCGGTGCCTGCGGTGGCGAACAGGCAAGTGTAGATCGAGCCCTCCGCGGACAGCCTCGCACGCGTGCAGTCCTTGCAGAATGCCTGAGTCACTGAAGAGATGAATCCGACTTCGCCGGAGCCGTCCCGGTAGCGCCAGCGCTCGGCGACTTCACCGACGTAGTTTGGGTCAACCGGTTCGATCGGCCATTCTGTATTGATTCGGGCAGCCAGTTCGCGCGAGGGCACCACATGCCCCATTTTCCAGCCGTTGGTGTGACCCACATCCATGAATTCGATGAAACGCAGGATGTGGCCGCTGCCCTTGAAGAAACGCGCCATGTCCACCACGCTCTGATCGTTGGTGCCGCGTTTGACCACCATATTGACCTTGACCGGCGTCAGCCCGGCGCGATCGGCTTCCTCGATACCTTCGAGCACTTTGGCCACCGGAAAATCAACATCGTTCATGGCTCGGAACACCGCATCGTCGAGCGAATCGAGGCTTACCGTCACGCGCTTGAGGCCGGCGTCCTTGAGCGCCTGCGCTTTTTGCTTGAGCAGCGAGCCGTTCGTGGTCAGAGTCAGATCCAGACCAGGCTCCTGCGCGAGCATCGCGATCAGTTTTTCCAGTTGCCGTCGCACGAGCGGTTCGCCGCCTGTGATGCGAATTTTCTCAATGCCGTGGCCACGAAACACTTTTACCAGCCGGTGGATTTCGTCGAAGCTCAACAACTGCGAACGCTCGAGGAACTGAAAGTCGCGACCGTACACTTCCTTCGGCATGCAGTAGGTGCAGCGGAAGTTGCAGCGGTCCGTCACGGAGATTCGCAAGTCGCGCAAAGGCCGCCCGCGCGTATCCGCGAGCAGCGGTGCGTCTCGCCCGGTTTTGTTCCGATCAATCGCTGTGCCTTGCGGTTTTGTCATCGTGATGTTTCGAGCATTTACGGCCTTTGCTGTCGACCTGGACGCTGCGGTTGCGCCGTGCAGAGCATTATATTCGATTGTGAATAACGCCATGGGTGCGGCGACAGAGGTTTGATGTGCATTGCTGTGGTGGTTGCCGCCTTGTCATCGACCGATAGATTGCTCCGAATGGAAAAAAAGAATGGCGTGATGCCGCAATCGCGAGAGGCTTGACAGCCGTTCTATATTTCCATAATACTGGAAATATGAAAACCAACGAAGCCATTAAGGCGCTGGCGGCACTGGCCCAGGAAACCCGCATTGGAATCCACAGGTTGCTCGTCCAGCAGGGGCCGCGGGGGTTGCCGGCCAGTGCCATTGCCGAAAAGCTCGGCCTGCCCAACGCGACGTTTTCCTTCCACGTTAAGGAGCTGAGTCAGGCCGGTCTGGTTAGTGCAAGACAGTCCGGCCGCTTCATTTACTACTCGGCCAACTATCCCGCCATGAACGACCTCGTCGGCTACCTGACCGAAAACTGCTGCAGTGGAAAAGCGTGCGGCGTCGGTCCCGCCCCGATCAAAACGCCAAGGAGAAAAACAGCATGAAGCACTTTTGTGATCAAGATGCATGAAACGATGCAGTCCAGGGTTTACAACGTACTGTTCCTGTGTACGGGAAACTCGGCGCGCAGCGTGATGGCGGAGGCGATCCTGAACAGTGTGGGCCACGGCCGTTTTCGCGCGTTCAGTGCTGGCAGCGATCCCACCGGAAAGGTCAATCCCTTCGCTCTGGAGCAGGTCGCAAAAGCCGGACTGCCGACCGAGGGTTATGCCAGCAAGTCCTGGGACGAGTTTGCCCGGGCTGGGGCGGCAGAGATGGATTTCGTGTTCACGGTTTGTTCCGATGCCGCCGGCGAGGCCTGCCCGGTCTGGCCGGGACATCCGATGACAGCGCACTGGGGCGTGGACGATCCGGCGAAACATCGCGGAACGGAGGCCGAGAAACGGCGGGTCTTCGCGCTGGCCTATGCGCAGTTGTCCCATCGCATTCGCACCTTCGTCAGCCTGCCGATCGACAAACTCAATGGGCTATCCTTGAAAAAGAACCTGCAAGAGATCGGGAAGTCCTGATGCCCGTCCTGTCCAGGAAGCTGGCTGCGGAGTTTGTCGGAACCGCGCTGCTGCTCGCAACTGTTGTCGGCTCCGGGATCATGGGCGAACGGTTGGCGGGTGGCAATGCCGGCATTGCGCTGCTGGCCAATGCGCTGGCGACTGGCGCCGTCTTGTACGCACTGATTTGCGCCATGGGCAACCTCTCCGGTGCGCATTTCAATCCCGCAGTGACCCTCGCCGAAGCCTGGCTCGGCAAGCTGCCCTGGCGGCAGGTCGGTCCCTTGGTACTGATTCAGATCGTGGCCGCCCTCGCCGGCGTCATGGCCGCACACTGGATGTTCGAGTTGCCGACTTTTTTTCCTTCTCAGCATGACCGCAGCGGACCTTCACAGCTGTTCAGCGAAGCCGTGGCTACCTTCGGGTTGATTACCGTGATTCTGAATTGCGCGCGCTGGAAACCGGAAGCGATTCCCGCGGCAGTTGCAACCTA
Organism: Betaproteobacteria bacterium; assembly: GCA_031362885.1. Lineage (GTDB taxonomy): Bacteria > Pseudomonadota > Gammaproteobacteria > Burkholderiales > JACQAP01 > JACQAP01. The sequence continues at coordinate 7,700 of JANLTJ010000181.1, read as the reverse complement.
TATTACGGCGGCGTACTGGTTTACCGCATCGACATCATTCGCCAACCCGGCGGTAACTCTCGCCCGCTCATTGACCGATACCTTTTCCGGCATTCGCCCTGTGGATGCCCTGGGATTCATTGCGGCTCAATTCACCGGCGCCGCAACGGCAACAGCGTTGCATCGCTGGATGGCCTCGAAGCAAAGCTTATAGTTCGGAAGATACGCAAATGGCGACCGCGACTGTGGTTTTCAGGCAAGCCGTTCCGAAAGACTGGGAAGCGGTGAGAGGATTGCTTGAGTCGTGTTCGTTGCCGATCGAGGGGCGCAGCAACACTTCGCCGATTTTCTGCCGGCGTTCGATGACGGCGCGCTTGCCGCTTGCGGTGGGCTTGAATGCTGTGGCGATGTCGCTTTGCTTCGTTCCGTCGCAGTCGCGCCGGCCCATCGAGGCAGAGATCTTGGGCGGGCTGTGTGTAGCCGGATTATGGAGAATGCAAAGGAGCGCGATATTCGTACCCTGGTCTTGCTGACGGAATCAGCGCAGGCCTATTTCGAGAAAATGGGGTTCCTGTTCGTGCCGAGAACTATGCTGCCCGAGCAGGTGAATGTCTCCGAAGAGCTGCGGGGCGCGTGTCCAGCCACTGCTATCGCCATGCTTCGCTTCGTCGCCTAGATTGACATTGCCTGTTCTTGAACTGAATCAACGCCAATAGCTAAACGTAAGCAATCATCCGGCCGCAAGTAATGACCCCGGCCCAGATCAGAATGGAAGTCAAGGCATGCAGGCGCGCAACGGGCGGCGCAGTCCTATCCTGATCCCATTGCTCCGAACCGCGGAACGACCCGAGGTGAAAGGCTACCGCATTGGTCATGGCCAGGATCAAGAGTGTCATCTTGATGACGAAGGCACGGTTGCCTGCCAGCTCTATGGCTTCCGAAGCGAACATCAGGGTGCCGGTCGCCACGATCCACAGCAGCGCCGCCAGCGACCAGGGAAGCAGGTGCCGCGCCAGCAGGCGTACCGAAATGCGTTTCGATATGCCCAGCACGCGCAGGTCGAACATGACAACAGCGCCGACCAGAACGGAAAATCCGAAGATATGGATGGTTTCGACCAACGGAAACAGCCACATCGACTCGCGCATCGCTGCGGCGAGGCTGCCCTCGTGCAGGGCAGCCAGCCAGGATCCGCCCGCATTCATCAACGCAATTCGTAGACTTTGCCGCTTAAGGTGATGCGTTCGGCGCGCATTTCGTCGCCATGGTCCCGGCTGACGTAACCTTCCACCGTCACCGCGGCACCGGCTTTGATGCCATCGCCGGGGATGCCTCGCGAGGACATGCGCGACGGTGGCGCGAGTACCGCAAGCCAGACGGCGCCGGCCACATTGATCTTGATGGTGGCGTGCGGGTAAGTGTAGGCAATATCCGTTACGGTGCCAGTCAGGGTGACCGGCTTGCTGCTGTCGTACTCGCTCCAGCCGTGATGGGCGAATGCCGGCAAGGCCGCCAGCAATACGGCGGCTAGCGTAGCAAATTTCGGGGTAACAAAGCGCATGATTGACCTCCTGTGGTTGTAAAAAAATCTCCCGGCACCAGCCGCATAACTATAGCCGTTCAGATATTCATCGCAAGGCGACTGCAACGATCGGGCAAGTCGGCCATAATTGACACCATGAAACCCAACCATTCCCGCATTGCCACGATTGAAGTGCTCTATTTTGCCCGCCTGCGCGAGGCGTTTGACCGTGACCGCGAGCAGGTGGAATTGCCTGGAAACGTGCGCGATGTCTCGACGCTGACGGCCTGGTTGCGCAGCCGCGGCGCGCCATGGGAGCAAGAACTGGCGCCTGGCAAACCGGTGCGTATCGCGGTAAACCAGGATATGGCGGCGGCGGATACGCCGGTCAGCGACGGCGACGAAGTGGCTTTCTTTCCGCCGGTTACCGGGGGCTGACGTGGCTGTGCGCGTGCAATCCGGGGATTTCGACGTCGGCGCGGAAATGGCCGCCATGCGCCACGGCAATCCGAAGATCGGCGCCATCGCCAGTTTTGTCGGCGTGGTGCGTGACCTGAACGAGGGTACGGATGTCGCCGAGATGACACTCGAGCACTATCCTGGCATGACCGAAAAGGCGCTGGAAAAAATTGTCGGCGAGGCGAGGGCACGCTGGGATATTTATGATGCATTGGTGGTGCATCGCGTCGGCACCCTGAAACCAACCGACCAGATCGTGCTGGTGGTGGTGGCGAGTGCACATCGCGGCGAGGCTTTTCAGGCGTGCGAATTTTTGATGGATTATCTGAAGACGCGCGCGCCATTCTGGAAGAAGGAGAAGACTCCGGATGGCGGGCGCTGGGTCGATGCGCGCAAGGTCGACGACGCGGCCGCCGACCGCTGGTCCTGAAGATCTGCAGCGCATGGCCAAGTTTGCTGCCCCACGCAAATCCCCTGGACCGGATCTAAAACCGCAGATTCGTATCCTGTTCCGCAAGGCCATTGCCATGGGGCCGGGCAAGGCCGATCTGCTACGGGCAATCGAGGAAACCGGATCGATTTCCGCGGCGGCGCGGCAAATGGAGATGTCGTATCGCCGTGCCTGGCTGCTGGTGGACACCATGAATCAGGCGTTCAAATCGCCGGTGGTGATCACATTGACCGGCGGCAAAGCCGGGGGTGGTGCCGCCGTGACCGAGTTCGGCAGGGAGGTATTACGGCGCTACGATGCCATGGAGCAAAAAGCCCGGGCCAGCGTCGCCCGTGAATTGCGCCGCTTTACCGAACTGATGGACGGCGGCTGACGCCTGCCTTGAGTTCGGTGTGGCGGTGGCAATTCACGCGTGACAGCATGTATTGACGCCATGGGAGCAAGCAGTTAGGCTTCGCCCGCCAGCGTTATATATATTGATATACGACGAAAATCCCGCAATCATCGCTGCCATGCCGACATCGACTGAAGTCCTGATTCCGCTGTTGCTCACCCTCAAGGTGGCCGGCTGGGCGACATTGATTGCAACGCTGATGGGCGTGGTGATTGCGCTCGCGCTGGCCCGCCTGCGTTTTCCGGGCAGGGAAGTGCTGGACGCCATGATGACGCTGCCAATGGTCATGCCACCGACCGTGCTCGGCTATTACATCCTGGTATTGGTAGGCCGACGCAGTCCGATCGGTGCCTGGCTCGAATCCAATTTCGGCATCTCCCTCATATTTACCTGGCAGGGCGCAGTCATCGCCTCGTCGATCGTTGCGCTTCCGCTCGTGTACAAGGCGGCAATGACTGCCTTCGAGGGGGTGGACCGGCAGATGGAGCAGGCCGCCAGGGTATTGGGAAAATCGGAATGGGAAGTGTTCGTTCGCGTCACGCTGCCGCTGGCCTGGCACGGCATCCTGGCGGGCTCGATGCTCGGATTTGCGCGCGCGCTGGGCGAGTTCGGCGCGACGCTGATGGTTGCAGGCAACCTTCCCGGGCGCACGCAGACGCTTTCGATCGCAATTTACGACGCAGTGGAAGCGGGGCGGGACAATGTCGCCAATTTCCTGGTGATCGTTACCTCGATCGTCTGCATCACGATCCTGGTCGCTTCTGGCCGGCTTCTTAAGCCGCGCTACGCAAACTGAGGGACGGAATCGGTGCGCATCGAAGTCTCGATCAGAAAGACGTTGCGCTCGCTCGCAAGGCAATTTCATCTGGATGTTGCCTTTACCTGCCGCGACGAAGTGAGCGTCATGTTCGGCCCGTCGGGCTCGGGCAAAAGCGTCACGCTGAAGGCGATCGCGGGACTTGAACATCCCGATCAGGGGCGCATCGCTGTAGACGGCCGTGTGCTTTTCGACAGTGCCGCCGGAATCAATGTCCCGGCCAGGGATCGTTCGATCGGTTACCTGTTCCAGGACTATGCATTGTTCCCGCACATGACCGTTGAGGAGAACATCGCCTTTCCGCTCAGGCGGTGGTGGCATCGAAGCTGGCCGGCACAGACCAGAAAGCGGGTCTCGGACATCATCGCGATGTTCGAGCTCGGCGAGCTGGAAAAAAGCTATCCGTCGCAAATTTCCGGTGGCCAGCGCCAGCGTGTAGCGCTGGCGCGGGCGCTGATTCGAAAACCCGCGGTCTTGCTGCTTGACGAGCCGTTTGCAGCGCTGGATCCGCTGCTGCGAATTCGCATGCGCCAGGAGCTGCTGAACACGCAAGCTTTGTTCGCGGTGCCGATGCTGGTCATTACCCATGATCCGCAAGACGTAGCGGCGCTGGCACATAGCGTAGTAATACTGAAACGGGGCCGAACCGAGCGATCGGTGGATCTCAAGGGACTTCCCTACAGGGATTCCCAGGGGCTGCCAGTCAGGGGTGCCATACGGAACCTGTTGATGGAGACATACGGAAACGGCGCAGGCGCTGCGGTGGATGCCCCGTTGGAAGCGATTACCTGAATTTTTTTGTGCTGCGTTATATACGAAGAGATATAGCCATCCATTGTTCTTGATTGTAATTGCCACCGCGGCGAGTAACGGCGCGGATCACCAAAGAAGGAGAAGTGCATGAAACGTGAACTACACCGCAACCGCGTACTGGGCGTCGCGCTGGCGTCGGTGTTTCTGGGGGCGGGCGCGGCGCCAGCGCTGGCCCATGATGCGACCGAGCGGATCAAGGAGCTTGAAGCGCAGATGCGTTCGATGATGAATGAGCTCGAGGATCTGAAGGGCAAAGTCGAGCAGACCAGGGAAAAGTCGGATGCAACGGCGCAGAAGGTGGACGCCTCAGTGCCGACTGCCTCGCTGGGCGAGGGCGTGGGATTCAGCGATCCGCGCGGCAACTGGGCGCTGCGCTTCAACGGCCGCATCCAGGCGGATTATCGTACTTACGATCCTAACGCCATCAGCGCCAGTACCTTTGGCGTGCGCCGCGCGCGCATCGGCATGGGACTGACTGCGTTCAAGGACTATCAGATGTACGTGGAAGGCGAGTTCATCAACGGCAGCGCGACCGGCTCGACCGTGCAGAACGCCGCCCTGACCAATGCCTGGCTGGAAGCTTCCTGGTTTCCGGTGGCCAAGCTTCGCATGGGCCAGTTCAAGCCGCTGTTCGGTCTGGAGAACAGCATGCCGGATGTGCTGACCGACTTCCAGGAACGCGGCCTGACGCAGTCGTTGCTGCAGAACCTGAATTACGACCGCGGCATCATGGTGCACGGTTCGCCATTAAAGGGAATGTACTACGGTGTAACCATCAGCAACGGCGCCGGGCTAAATCTGGAGGAAAGCCAGAGCAGCGTCCAGGAGGCCAGCGTGGACGGCAAGGATACTTCGGTCAAACTGACGCAGGATTTCGCCGCGTTCCTCGAACAGCAAGACTTGATCCTGCATCTGGGCGGGTCGCTCAAGAAGGGCAGCGTCACATCACGCGGCGGCACTGCGTTTTCTCCGGCAACGGCGCAAACCGAAGGGCGCGGCATCACGTTCTTCAATTCGGCAACATTGTCCGGCGGTGATACGGACCGGACTATTTCCGCGCTGGAGGCGACCGCTGCTTGCGGCCCAGTCAAGCTGCAATCGGAAGTATGGAAGGCGCAGTACGAAGGCAGTACGCCCGCAGGAGTGACATACGACCGCAAGCTCGACGCCTTCTACGTCAGCTTTGCGTGGATGATTACCGGCGAGGCCTATGCTGACTCCTACCGCAATGGCGTTTATGGCCGCCTGCGTCCGCGCAATAATTTTTCGCGGGAAGCGGGCGGCGGCTGGGGCGCCTGGGAACTGGCAGTGCGTTACAGCGCATTTGATGGCAGCGACTTCAAGACCGCGAACGCCACGGGAACCGGCGTTCTGGGCGCAGGCGCGGCAACTCTGGCGCCGCTCGTTACCGTGTCAACGAACAAGGCCGATGCCTATACCGCCCAGATCAAATGGCTGCCGAATGCCTACACGCGCTTCCTGGTTAACTATGTTCACACCTCGTTCGATACGCCGGTTACCGCCAATGGCGTATCGACCAGTGATGAAAAAGCCATAACCTTGCGCGGACAGCTTGACTTTTGAAAGGTGAGAAAGATCTCTCCTTCCGAGACAAAGAGCACTTGAAGCGGAACAGAAGACACCACGTCATTTTTGCCACCGTGGATCGAATCCATAAACCGTTATTCTCCCCTCGCCCTCCGGGACAAGGGCACACTTGAAGCGGAGCAGAGGGGCGGGGGTGAGGGAGGGTTGTGAATTGGGATGAGGGAAAGAAACTTGTGATGAATTACGAAAAGACCAATAGGAATACCAATGATGAAAATTCTTAAACAGGTAATTGCGATTTTTGCTTTGGCAGGATTGTCGGCAACAGCAGGCGCAGCGGACATCATCGTCTCCGCGGCATCAAGCCTGACCAATGCGTTCAACGACATCGGCAAGGAGTTTGAGAAAGCGAACCCGAGTCACAAAGTGTTGTTCAATTTCGCCGGCTCCGGCGCGCTGCTGCAGCAGATCGCGCGCGGAGCGCCGGTGGACGTGTTTGCCTCGGCGGACCAGGACACCATGGACAAGGCAGACGCTCAAAATCTGATCCTTCGATCCAGCCGGACCGACTTCACCCGGAACACGCTGGTGGTCGTGGTGCCCGCAGACGCGGATTTCACCTTGGTGGATCTCGAAGGTCTTCGGAGCGCGTCCATAAAACGCATCGCAATCGGTAACCCGGAAACCGTTCCGGCCGGGAAATATGCCAAGGCGGTGCTGGAGGCATCCAACCTGTGGAACACGCTCAAGCCAAGAATGATCAACACCCAGAACGTGCGCCAAAGCCTCGATTACGTGGCTCGTGGCGAGGTGGACGCGGGTTTCGTGTACGCCACCGATGCGCTCGCCATGCGCGGGAAGGTGACACTGGTTTTTAATGTGTCGACGAAAACGTCAATCACCTATCCGATCGCCGTGGTGAAAGGCAACGGCAAGGAAAACCTGGCGATCCGGTTCGTCGAGTTCGTGAAGTCAGAAACAGCGCAGAAAATACTGCGTCAGTACAGCTTTAGCCTGCCTTGATCGAAGTACGTCTCGTATCTTGCGCATGGATAGTTTGTCTTGGGGCATGCTCGCTCGCTTTCAAAAAAGTGCCGAGACTACCTTTAACTATCCATGCAGCACCCCACAAATCGGTCACGTTCACCGTGAAATCGCGGTCACGATGCCGTGAAACGTCGGTCACGCTTCCGTGAAATCACCGGTCACGATGGCGTGAAATACGCACGAAAAGGATATCGTTGCTTGCGATAACGCCCAGGTGAGCTTCCGTTATCGAAATGCCAAGACCGGGAAGATGGAGCGTAGGAGCGTTGCCGGCGCGCACTTCTTGTGGCTGGTCTTGCAGCATGTGCTGCCGAAAGGTTTCCGGCGTGCGCGCAACTTCGGCTTCCTGCATCCGAACTGCAAGCGGCTGATCGCCTTGCTGCACTTGCTACTGTCCCAAGGGATACCGTCCCTTCGGGACATAAAATTCCATCCTGGCCAGACGATGGTCTGGTTCAAGAAACGCGCGCCGATCCTGTGCACCTGCTGCGGGGCGGTGATGGTGATCGTGCGAACACGGATCCGCTCGGTGTTCTCCGGGCTCATGCCGGTGCCCATTGTCACCCAGGCAGTCCATTGACCCTGTAAGCGCAACGCCTCTGCGCTTGTGACGGGAGATCAGCGCCCATAAGCTGAGCCACAGGCTCGTCTCGAATCGAGGCACAATCGG
>JANLTJ010000176.1:0-1644 GCA_031362885.1 Betaproteobacteria bacterium | reverse complement strand
GTGGTTGCGCACGAAGAAGTGGCAGGCTGTGCAGGCTTGCTTTCTGAAGGCGAACACGAAAAGTGGTTCTCTGAGGCCTAACGTTTGAGCTAAGCGGGCGCCAACGGCAGGACGCCAGGCCCGGGCTGGCGAAAATGTACCGCGTACCGCCAGACCGGGCCTGGTGGCCTGCCGTTGGCGCTCCGCTTGAGCGAATACGAAGGGACTCCCCCCATCCGGTAACGGTGTCGATGCACCAAGATTGAGTTGTGTTCATCAATCTGAAACTGCAACAGGAGAAGTCCCATGAGCGAGATTACACGAGCCTTGATTGTTCGGGTCGGTGTTGACCTGGCCAAGAACGTGATCCAGGTGCACGCGGTGGATGGTGCGGGCCGGCGAGCCGTGGCGCGCGCGATCAAGCGCGACCAATTCCTTGCCTGGTGCGCGCAGTTGCCCCCGGGCTGCCTGGTGGCGATGGAGGCGTGCAGCGGCGCGCACGCCTGGGCGCGCCGTCTCAGGGCGATGGGTTTGGATGCGCGGCTGATCGCGGCCAGCTTCGTCAGCCCGTACCGCAAGGAGGGCAAGTCCGGCAAGAACGACATGACCGACGCGGCCGCAGTGTGCGAAGCCGCCTCGCGCCCGACGATGCGCTTTGTGCCCATCAAGACCGCCGAGCAGCAAGGCGTGATGGTGCTGCACCGCGCGCGCGAAGGCTTCAAGGAAGAGCGCACGGGCTGCATCAACCGCATACGAGGCGTGCTGGCCGAGTTTGATCTGGTGTTCGGCAAGAGCCCCAAGGTGCTGCGCGCGGTGCTGACTGACGTCATCGAAGACGCGAGCAACGAGCTCACGGGCCTGGCGCGCATGGCGGTGCAGCAAGAGTTTGAGCATTGGCGCTGGCTGGACGAGCGCATGCACTGGTGCGACCAGCAGGTCGGTGCCCACGTGCGCAGCAGTCCTGCAGCCAAGCGTGCGGCCAAGATCAACGGCATCGGCGAGATAGGTGCCTCAGCGCTGACGGCCAGCGTGGCCGACTTCAAGCAGTTCAAGAGCGGCCACCAGTTCGGTGCTTGGCTGGGCATCGTGCCCAGCCAAAACTCCAGCGGCGGCAAAACCAGCCTGGGGCGCATCACCAAGCGCGGCGACGACTACCTGCGCACGCTGCTCATCCAGGGGGCCAAATCTGCGGTGATGAGTGCGGGCAAGCGAGATGACCCCACCAGCAGGTGGTTGGTGCAACTCACTGCCCGGGTGGGCTGGCAGAAGGCCTGTGTCGCCATGGCGAACAAGAACGCGCGCATTCTGTGGGCGGTGATGACGCGCGAGCAGGGCTTCGATGCCCAGCACGTCAGCGTCAAGCCCCAGGCCAAGTGCTCACAGGCCATGTGCGCGCCGACGAAGGGGTCGCCAGCCAAGAGCGCCAGGCCGGCCGAGATCGTCGCGCCTGTTGGCTGCGCGGCTTGAACGCTGCAGCGACCCATCAAGCCGTTTAACCCATTCAACCCAATTTCCCGAAGTGCTTTGCCCTCCCATAGACGTGCTCTCGAAGATGCACTGACAGGTCAGACCGGCAGCTGGTGAACTCGACTAACCCTGCGTGGCGGCAATCGCGCCCAACCCCGTGGAGCGAATGGAGCCCAACTGAGCGGTTCGTATCTGGGT
>JANLTJ010000104.1:0-43694 GCA_031362885.1 Betaproteobacteria bacterium | reverse complement strand
CGAAAACATTGTGCATCTGGTACTGGCGCGCATTCAGGGTGCGCCCGCCGGCGTCAAGGGCATTTCGCTGTTCATCGTGCCGAAGTACCGAGTCAATGACGACGGTTCCCTGGCAGGCCGCAACGATGTCGCCCTCGCCGGACTCAATCATAAGATGGGATTTCGCGGCACCGTCAATTGCGTGCTCAATTTCGGCGAGCAGGGCGGCGCATACGCGGAACTCGTCGGCGAGCCGAACAGGGGGCTCGCTTGCATGTTTCACATGATGAACGAAGCGCGCATCGGTGTCGGCATGGGCGCGACCGTGCTCGGCTATACCGGTTATCTGCATGCACTGGCCTACGCACGCGAGCGGCCGCAGGGCCGGCTGCCGGGCAGCAAGAATGCGCAGCAGCCGCAAGTCAGGATCATCGAGCATGCCGACGTGAAGCGCATGCTGCTCACGCAAAAGGCTTACGTGGAAGGAGCGTTGGCCTTGTGCCTGTATTGCTCTTTTCTGGTGGATCAGCGCGACAGCGTCGAAGACGACAAAGCCCGGCGTGAAGCGGAGCTGCTGCTCGATATTCTCACCCCGATTGCGAAGGCGTGGCCCGCGCAGTACTGTCTGGAGGCCAACAGCCTGGCGATTCAGGTGCATGGCGGTTACGGCTATACGCGCGAGTATCCGGTTGAGCAGTTCTACCGGGACAACCGGCTCAATCCGATCCACGAAGGCACCAACGGCATTCAGGCGCTGGACCTGCTCGGACGCAAGGCCGGCATGAACGATGGTGCTGCGATCCAGTTGCTGGCGCGCGAGATCAGTGCCGTCGTGCGCGAGGCTGCGGGTTGTGAATCGGCCGATTTGCAAGGTTGCGGCAGGTTGCTCAACGACGCGCTCGACCGGGTCATGAAAATCACCCGCAATCTGTTATGCGTGACCGGGCGTGGCGAAGTGGATCTGGGACTGGCGAACGCGTCCGTTTATCTGGAACTGGTCGGTCATACGGTCATCGGCTCGATGTGGTTGAGGCAGGCTATGGTCGCGCTGAAAAAAGTGGGTACGGCGCACACGGCAGACCGGGACTTCTATCAGGGCAAGTTGCAGGCTTGCGCTTTTTTCTTTCGATGGGAACTGCCGAAGACGAGACAATGGGCGGAACTGCTCGACAATCTCGACCCGACTTGCCTGGAAATGCAGGATTCCTGGTTCTGAGAGAAGGTACAACGCGTGACCACAAAACGCGCCAACACCAAGGAAAACGAACCGGCATCAAGATTGTTCAGTCGAAAGTGCCTTCCTTTGACCTTGGTTTTCGTGGCTTTCCTTCGCGCGATTTTCTTTTCCTTCTTGTGCCTTCGTGTTAAAAGAGTTTGGGTTTTTATTGAGGAACAAGCATGAACGTCAAAAAATTATTCGACCTGACCGGGAAAACGGCACTCATTACCGGCGGCTCTCGCGGCCTGGGATTGCAGATGGCCGAGGCGCTGGGCGAGATGGGGGCGAAAGTTGCCATTACCGCACGCAAGGCCGGTGAACTGGAGGAAGCCAGAGCGCATCTGAAAGGCATGGGCGTCGATGTGCTGACGCTCGTCAACGATCTGCAGAACACCGATTCGGTTCGGCCAATGGTGGAGCAGGTGCTGAAGAGCCACGGCCAGATCGATATTCTGGTCAATAACGCCGGGGCGGCCTGGGGCGCGCCGGCGGAAGACCATCCGCTGGAGGCCTGGTACAAGATTATCAACCTGAATTTGACGGCGGTTTTTCTGATGAGCCAGGCCGTCGGCAAGCTCAGCATGATTCCGCGCAGGTATGGCCGCATCATCAACCTTGCATCAATCGCCGGTCTCGTCGGTACCGATCCACGTATGATGCCGACCATTGCTTACAACGCGAGCAAGGGTGGCGTCATCAACTTTACCCGTTCTCTGGCCGTGGAATGGGCGCACCATGGCATCACCGTGAACGCCATCGCGCCGGGCGTGTTCCCGTCCAAAATGTCCCAAGGCATGATCGACAAGGCAGAGCAGATCATCCTTGACATGACGCCGATGAAACGCCTGGGCAACGACGACGATTTGAAAGGCCTGGCTGTGCTGCTGGCATCGGATGCGTCGGCCTACATCACTGGTCAGACCGTGGCCGTCGATGGCGGACTGGTGTCAATGTAGCGCCATGATCAGTGTAGCGCGATGATCAATGTAGCGTCATGAGCGGTGAAAAACGGGTGGAGCCCAAGGCCGGGTTCTATATTCAGGTGCCGTTTGTCGAGCATCTGGGGGTGCAGATACTCGAAAAAGGCAATGGCTTGGTGCGCCTGAAGCTCGATCCACGGCCGGAATTCGCCAACAGTTGGGGCTCGGTTCACGGCGGGGTGCTGATGACATTGCTCGATGTGGCGCTGGCGAGCGCGGGTCGTTCGCTGGACGATCAATGTAACGGCGCGTTGACCGTGGAAATCAAGGTTAATTTCATTGCCGCCGCCCAAGGAGCGGTGTTCGCCGAGGGTCGCGCGCAGCGGGCAGGCCGTTCGTTGATATTCTCGGAAGGTGAATTGCGCAGCCAGGATGAGATGTTGCTGGCAAAGGCGACCGGCACGTTCAAGTTACTGTATCCGTCTGCGCCTGGCCCGGAGAAAATGCCCTTGTAATCCGTAGTGTTCACTTGCCGCCTTCCGTAATTGAATTTGTTCAGAGGGAAATTCAAATGCCGCTAGACCCGCAAATCGAATTCATCGTCGAGTTCGTCAAGAAGGCCAAACTGCCGGAAATGTGGCAACTTACTCCAGATCAGGGGCGCGAACAGTACCAGCTGCGCGTAGACAAGCTGAAATTCAGCGAGCCGATTTTTCGTACCGAAAACCGGCGTATTCCCGGGCCGGCCAGCGACCTCGCCATCCGCATCTATACCCCTCGAGAAATCAGGACAGCGGAGAAGCTACCCGTGCTGATGTGGTTCCACGGTGGCGGTTTCGTTATTGGTTCGATTGACACCCACGATTCCGTATGCCGCATGCTGGCGAACCAGGCGGATTGCATCGTGGTATCGGTCGATTATCGCCTGGCACCCGAATCCAAGTTCCCGGCGGCGGTTGAGGATTGCGAGGCTGCGCTGAAATGGGTTGCGCTGCACGCGGTTGAATTCGGCGGTGATCCGGCGTGCATCGCCGTCGGAGGGGACAGCGCCGGCGCCAATCTGGCGACTGTAATTGCGATTCTGGCACGCGATGCCGCGCATCCGAAGCTGGTGTTCCAGTTGCTGATCTATCCGTGCACCGCACCGGAACCGGAAACGGCTTCACACCATAAGTTCCGGGAAGGTTATGTGCTCACACGTAACACGATTGTGTGGTTCTATCGCCAATATCTCAAGAGCGGCAAGGATGAGCTGGATTTTCGTTTCGCACCCCTGCTTCTGGACGATCTGTCCGGCCTGCCGGAGGCATTCATCGTCGTTGCCGGATACGATCCGCTGCGCGACGAAGGTGTGGACTACGCGAGGCGATTGATCGAAGCGGGGAACCGTGTGCGGCTGTCAAACTACGATGGCATGATCCACGGTTTCTATCTGATGGGCGGGGCAGTAGATGCGGCCAGACGGGCCGTGTCCGAATCGGCGCAAGTGATGCGCGAAGCATTCGACGGTGCGCGCGGCATTGAGCGCAAGCTGTCTAAATCGGCATGACTAACGGGAGACAACAATGAGCAAGCTAAGAGGAAAAGTAGCCTGGGTGACCGGCGCCGGAAGCGGAATCGGTCTGGCCGGTGCACTGACGCTGGCACAGGCCGGCATGACGGTGGTGATGTCGGGCCGGCGCAAGGATGTTCTGGAGGCCGAGGCGCAGAAAATCCGCGACATGAGCGGAAAAACCGAAGTCGAGGCGCTGGATGTTTCCGATGCCGATGCGGTGAAGAAAACCGCCGACAGCATACTTGCCCGCCATGGGCGCATCGATATTCTGGTTAACAGCGCCGGCTTGAATACGCCGAACCGATACTGGAAAAACCAGACCGTCGCCGGCTGGAAAGAAGTGATCGGCATCAATCTGGATGGATCCTTCTACACCATCCATGCCGTGTTGCCGGCAATGCGCGCAAAGAAAGACGGCCTGATTATCAATATCTCGTCATGGGCCGGCGTTTTTCATCCCAAAATGACCGGGGCGGCTTACAACGGCAGCAAACATGCGGTCACGGCCATGACTGAGACCATCAACATGGAGGAATGCGCCAACGGCATTCGGGCCTGCGCCATCTGTCCGGCCGAGGTAGCTACGCCGATCATGGATCGGCGCCCGGTTCCTCCGAGTGCGCAAGATCGCGCGCGCATGCTGCAATCCGAAGATCTCGGCAGCGCCATCCGCTTCGTCGCCGAAATGCCAGCCCATGCCTGCATCAATCAACTCATCATCAGTCCGACCTGGAACCGGATGTATATCGAGAATCCGTAGGCGACGTCGAATCGGGCCGGCGCCGACAGATCGTGAGCGCGACGCTGTTCAAAAACGTACTGATTCTGGATTGCACGGGCGCGCCAGTCTTTCCAGGTTCCGTGCTTGTCGAGGGCAAGCGGATTGCCGCGGTGGTCCCGGCAACTTCGCCAATCGCCGCGCCACATGCAATGGCTGTCGATGGGCACGGTGCGACCTTGATGCCCGGTTTGATCGAGGCGCACTCCCATCTTTCGTTCACCGACGTCGCCAAGTCGGTTGATCTCGGATTTATTCCGCCGGAAGAACATATGCTGCGCACGGTGCAAAACGCGCGCCGCATGCTCGACGCCGGATTCACCAGTTGCTTTAGCGCCGCGGCGGCCAAACCCAGGCTGGACATTGTGTTGCGTAATGCGATCGACCGCGGCGATTTTCCCGGACCAAGGACGCTGGCGGCCAGTCCGGAGATGACGGTGTCCGCCGGTCTGGGCGATATGCGGCTCCATCATATGTACCGCGAAAGTTTTGCCGTCGTTTGTGATGGGGCGGACGAATTCCGGCGTTTTTCCCGCGAGATGGTGCGCGAGGGAGTTGACACGCTGAAGATCAACATCTCCGGAGACGCCGGCACGCCGGCGTCTCCGGCGGATGCGACGGTCATGACCGAGGCTGAAGTCGCCGCCGTATGCGATGTCGCACAGGCCCACGGCAAGCGCGTAGCGGCGCATGCGCGTAGCGCTGAATCGGTAAGGATGTGTTTGCGTCACGGTGTCAATGTCATCTATCACGCGACCTTGCTGGATGAGGATGCGCGCGAGCGCCTCACGGCAGCGCGTGATCGCGTTTTCGTGGCACCGGTTCTGGGGCACCTCTACACCACGCTGAACGAGGCGGGGCCGTGGGGCATCACACGTGAAATCGCCGCAGCACGCGGTATTGCTCACGAGCTTGAGAGCGGCATCGAGAACATGAAAGCGTTGCACCAGGCAGGCGTGCGGATTCTTCCTGGCGGCGACTATGGTTTTGCCTGGAATCCGATCGGATCCGACGCCCGCGATATCGCCCACTTTGTTAATCTGCTGAAACTCTCGCCGATGGCGGCAATTCTGGCCGCAACCCGCTTGGGTGGCGAAATCATGGGCATGGGAGAGCAGCTTGGCCAAATCCGCCCCGGGTATCTTGCGGACCTGCTCCTGATTGATGGCGATCCCCTGGAGGATGTCATCGTCTTGCAGCGGCCGAATAAATTCAAGGCAATCATGAAGGACGGAATTTTCTGGAAATCGCCCGGCAATCCTGGAGCGAGTGTATCCAGCTAGGCCTTCATTTTTGCGGTGACGAGTGGCTGAATGACTTGCAGTAACTGCGTAAAAATTTTCGGACTGGCGGCGACGATGTGGCCGCGCTGCATGAATTGGTCATTGCCTTCGAAATCAGTAACCAGTCCACCTGCTTCGGTGATCATGAGCACACCGGCGGCCATGTCCCAGGGCGAGAGCCCGATTTCCCAGAAACCATCGAGGCGTCCGGCGGCGACCGCGGCGAGATCCAGCGCCGCGGAACCAGGCCGGCGCACGCCGGCGCATTTGGTCATCATGTCTTTGAGCATGGCGTTGTAAGCTTCCAGGTGCTCGAACATGCGGAACGGGAAGCCGGTGCCGATGAGGCCGTCGATGAGTTTGTCGCGCCTGGATACGCGCAAGCGCTTGTCGTTGAGAAAGGCACCGCGTCCGCGCGAGGCGACGTAAAGATCGTTGCGTGTCGGGTCGAATATCACGCCGTGGGTGGGCACGCCTTTGTGGAAGACGCCGATGGATACGCAGTATTGCGGAAAGCCGTGCAGGAAATTGGTCGTGCCGTCGAGTGGATCGATGATCCAGACGTATTCCGAGTCTCCGGATGCGCCGCTTTCCTCTGCTAGAATCGCGTGCTCCGGATAAGCGGCCTTGATCACCTCGATGATCGCTTCTTCCGCCGCCCGGTCCACTTCGGAAACCAGATCATTAAGACTTTTGTGCCGGATCGTCAGTGCATCGAGATTTTCGGAGGAGCGGCTGATAATGGTGCCGGCGCGGCGCGCGGCCTTCACCGCGATGGTGAGCATCGGATGCATGTGCATTGGATTGGGGTGCTGATAAAGAACGAAGCCCGCATTCTAAAGATTCCCCGCGCTGGATACCAATGAACCATCCGTCCTCGCTGGATCGTATCCGTATCGTGCTGTCGCACACCACGCACCCGGGCAACATCGGCGCGGCGGCGCGCGCCATGAAGACCATGGGCTTGTCGCGCCTGGTGCTGGTCAATCCCGAACGCTATCCACATGCCGATGCGCAAACCTTTGCTACCGGTGCGAGCGATTTGCTTGACAACGCGCTCATCTGCAATTCGCTTGACGAAGCGCTGGCCGGAACCGTGCTGGCGGTGGCTTCGACGGCGCGCCACCGCGATCTGGCGCACGAAGTCATGGATTGCCGCGAGGCTTGCCAGCGACTGGTGGCCACGGCGTTGAGCGGCGAAGTGGCGCTGGTGTTCGGCACCGAGCGCGCCGGGCTCACCGCCGATGAAGTCAGCCGCTGTCAGTCGATTGCGCTCATTCCCACCAACTGGGCATATTCGTCCTTGAATCTGGCGCAGGCGGTGCAGGTGTTCGCCTATGAATTGCGCATGGCGGCGGTGGGTGCACAGACCTACGCGCAGCACAGCGAAGATCTGGCAACGCATGACGAAGTGGAGGGTTTCTACGGGCAACTGGAGAACGCTTTCTACGACACCGGTTTTCTCGATCCTGCGCAACCCAAACGGCTGATGCAGCGCATGCGCAGGTTATTCGCGCGTGCCCGTATCGAGAAAAAGGAAATCAACATCCTGCGTGGTTTTCTCAGCGCTATTAAATCCAGCGCAAAATCTAAAGTTGAGTAAAATAGTCGCCTTCCAACCCACAGTTATAAAAGGGTTTTTATGTTCAACCGTATCAGGGAAGAGATCCGCGTGGTGTTCGACCGCGACCCGGCCGCGCGCACGGCCTGGGAGGTCATTACCTGCTATCCGGGCTTTCATGCCTTGCTGTTTCACCGGCTTTCGCACCGCTTGTGGGGCTGGAAGCTGAAATGGCTGGCGCGTTTCGCCTCCCATATCGGACGCTGGCTGACCGGCATTGAAATCCACCCCGGCGCGACCATCGGCCGGCGCTTTTTCATCGACCATGGCATGGGCGTGGTGATCGGCGAAACGGCGCAGATCGGCGACGACTGCACGCTCTATCACGGCGTCACGCTGGGCGGAACCTCGTGGAACAAGGGCAAGCGCCATCCCACGCTGGGCAATGGCGTGGTCGTGGGGGCGGGCGCCAAGATTCTCGGGCCAATCAGCATCGGCAACGGCGCCAAGATCGGTTCCAATGCCGTGGTGGTGAAGGACGTGCCGGCAGGCGCGACGGCGGTTGGCATTCCGGCGCGCATTCTCGACGATGAAACGAAAAGCGTGCGCGAGCAGAGCGCGGCACAAATGGGTTTTTCCGCTTATGGCATCGGCGCGGACGCCAATGACCCGATGGTGCAGGCGATTCACGGCCTGATCGACCATGGCGTGGAGGCCGACCGGCGCATCGACTACATCCTGGAGCAGCTCGCCCGCCTGGGCGTCAAAGTCGATGATGCGCGTGCCACCGCCGACCAATTCGACCCGAACTATCTCAATCGTATAGTTGACTAAACCACTCAGGTTTAGATAAACTTGACTAAACGAGTAGGTTTTGTAATTGATTGAACTTATTGCTTATTTATCAGGTGCCCCAATGAGACTGACGACCAAGGGACGTTTTGCGGTAACGGCGATGATCGATCTGGCGCTGAACAATGCATCTGGGCCAGTCACGCTCGCCGATATCAGCGAGCGCCAGAAAATATCGCTGTCGTATCTGGAGCAATTGTTCGGAAAACTGCGGCGCGGTGCGCTGGTGACCAGCGTGCGCGGGCCGGGTGGCGGCTACAAGCTGGCCGGAGCAACCGATCAGGTCTCGGTCGCCGACATCATCAAGGCCGTGGACGAACCGATTGATGCCACGCAATGCGGAGGCAAGGAAAACTGCAAGGACGACAAGAAGTGCATCACGCACGATTTGTGGACAGATCTGAACCAGCACATCTTCGGTTATTTGCGCGCGGTCAAGTTGTCGGAACTGGTTGCGAAGCAGCGCGAAAAAAGCAGTGACGTGGCTGTCGTGCAGATGCATGGCCATCGGCCGAAATCAGCAAAGGCTCAGGCGCTGGTGTGAGGACAGGTGCGATGCAAGCCTACTTCGACCATAACGCAACAACGCCGCTCGACGAAGCGGTGCTGGGGCAGATGCTGCCGTATCTGCGGCAGGACTATGGCAATGCATCGAGCCGTCACGATTTCGGCACGCGCGCGCGACTGGCGGTGAACAAGGCGCGCGAACAAGTCGCGGGCCTGGTGAATGTGCAGCCTGCGCAAGTGGTGTTCGTTTCCGGTGGCACGGAAGCGAACAATTTGTTTATGCGCGGTGCGGCGGCGTACCTGAAACCGGGCCAGATTGTCATCAGTGCCATCGAGCATCCCTGTGTGGCGAAACCGGCGCAGGATCTGGCGCGTGGCGGCTGGAAGTTGCGCAAGCTGGCGGTGGACCGTCACGGGCGGGTCGATCTCGCGGATGCGAAGACCGCTTTGCGGGAGCCGACCGGATTGGTTTCTGTGATGCTGGCGAACAACGAAACCGGTGTGATTCAGCCGGTCGCGGAAGTGGCTGCTCTCGCGCGGGAACAACGCGCCTGGATGCATACCGATGCGGTGCAGGCGCTGGGGAAGATAGCAGTGGATTTCGAGGCGCTCGGTGTGCATGCCATGAGCGTTTCGGCGCACAAGATATATGGCCCGAAAGGCATCGGTGCCCTGGTCGTGGACAAGCGCCTGGAGCTAAAGCCCATTATTCAGGGCGGCGGCCACGAAGGCGGCTTGCGCTCCGGGACGGAAAACGTGCCGGCCATCGTGGGCTTCGGCGCGGCCTGCGAACTGGCGGCGTCGCGCATGCAGGCGCTTGCGCAACGCACGCGCCGTCTCAGGGATCAAACCGAACAAGACATAGCGGCGCTGGGCGCTGAAATTTATGGGCGCGGCGCGGAGCGCATTCCGAATACCACATATTTTGCGTTTCCCGGCATCGACGGCGAAACGTTGGTGATCGAGCTGGACAAGACCGGTTTTGCGCTCGCGAGCGGAGCGGCTTGTTCGAGCACCAGCACGCAACCGAGCGCGACGCTGTTGGCGATGGGCGTACCAGCGGAACGCGCGCGCTGCGCCGTGCGTGTGAGCTTCGGGGCGCAGAACACGCAAAGCGAAGTGGAGAATTTTTTGCAGACCCTGGATGCAACCGTGTTCAGGCTGCGACGTTTGACGGCGATTGCCGTTTGACGCGATTGAACGATCAGGAGTAAGTACAGATGGCGATTACCGTTACTGAAAACGCGGCACTGCACATCCGCAACGCGCTGGCAAAGCGCGGCGGGGTGGGGCTGCGTTTTGGTGTCAAAACCGTGGGATGCTCCGGTCTGGCCTACACCTTCGACTACGCCCAGGAAGTGAGCCCGAATGACGCGGTATTTCCCACTGGCGATGTCACCATCGTCGTGGACCGCAAGAGTCTGGAGTTCGTGGACGGATCGAAACTCGATTACGCACGCGACGGTCTGAACGAATCGTTCAAAGTCGAAAATCCGAAAGCCACCGCGATGTGCGGCTGCGGCGAGAGTTTTACCGTTAAACAAGTCTGATTCGTGAGCAGGAGCAAGCTTTGAGCGCCGTCATCCAGAATCTGGTCAACCAGCCTTACAAGCACGGCTTCGTCACCGACATCGAATCGGATGTCGTCGCCAAAGGCTTGAACGAGGACGTCATCCGGCTCATTTCCATCAAGAAAGGCGAACCGGAGTGGTTGCTGGAATTCAGACTCCAGGCCTACCGGCATTGGCTGACCATGACCGAACCGGTGTGGCCGAACGTCAAGTATCCAAAGATCGATTTTCAGAATATCAGTTACTTCTCCGCGCCCAAGCCGAAGAAGAAACTCGCTTCCATGGACGAAGTCGATCCGGAGTTGTTACGCACCTTCGAGAAGCTCGGCGTCCCAATGAATGAACGCCAGGCGCTGGCCGGGGTGGCGGTGGACGTGATTTTCGACAGCGTTTCGGTTGTCACGACTTACAAGAAGAGACTCGCCGAAGTCGGTGTCATTTTCTGTTCGTTTTCCGAAGCGGTGAAAGATCATCCGGAACTGGTGAAAAAATATCTGGGCAGCGTGGTTCCGGCCGGGGACAACTACTACGCTGCACTCAATTCCGCCGTGTTTACCGATGGCTCCTTCTGTTTCATCCCCAGGGGCGTGCGCTGCCCGATGGAGTTGTCCACGTATTTCCGCATCAACACGCAGGAGTCCGGTCAGTTCGAGCGCACCTTGATCGTCGCCGAGGAAGGCGCCCATGTGTCCTATCTGGAAGGCTGCACCGCGCCCAAATTCGATACTAATCAGTTGCACGCCGCCGTAGTGGAACTGGTGACGCTGGATAACGCCGAGATCAAGTACTCGACGGTACAGAACTGGTATGCCGGCGACGAAAATGGCAAGGGCGGCATTTACAACTTCGTCACCAAGCGCGGCTTGTGCAAAGGGGTGAACTCGAAAATTTCCTGGACCCAGGTCGAGACCGGATCGGCGATCACTTGGAAATATCCGTCCTGTATTTTGCTGGGTGACAATTCGGTGGGCGAGTTCTACTCGGTGGCGCTGACCAATCACCACCAGCAGGCTGACACCGGCACCAAGATGATTCACATCGGGCGCAATACGCGCAGCAAGATCATTTCCAAAGGCATCTCCGCCGGTGTCTCGAACAACAGCTACCGCGGCCTGGTGAAAATCGGCGCCAAGGCGCAAGGCGCGCGAAATTTCTCGCAATGCGATTCCATGCTGATCGGCGACCAATGCGGCGCGAATACGTTTCCCTATATTCAGGTGCACAACAACAGCGCGAAAGTCGAGCATGAAGCCTCGACCTCGAAAATCGGCGAAGACCAGTTGTTCTATTTCGCCAGCCGCGGCATCGGTGCCGAGGATGCGGTGTCGATGATCATCAATGGTTTCGTTCAGGACGTGTTCGTGCAATTGCCGATGGAGTTCGCGGTCGAAGCGACCAAGCTGCTCGGTCTCAAACTGGAAGGAAGTGTTGGATGAAGCGCAACAACGCACCGGTCCTGCTGGAGGTTCGCAATCTCACCGCAAAGATTGAGGACAAGACCATCCTCAAGGGCATTAACTTCACCGTGCGTGCGGGGGAAGTGCATGCCATCATGGGCCCGAACGGTTCCGGCAAGAGTACGTTCGCCAAAGTGTTGTCTGGGCACCCGTCTTACCAGGTCAGTGGCGGCGAGGTGTTATTTCAAGGCCAGAATCTGCTGGGCCTCACCCCGGAAGAGCGCGCGCGTGCCGGCGTATTTCTGGGTTTTCAATATCCGATAGAAATACCGGGCGTGACCAACAGCTCTTTTCTGCGACTGGCGTACAACACCGTTCAGGGCGCGCGCGGCGCGGAGGAACTCGACCCGCTGGAATTCGACGATTTCGTGCGCGGGAAAATGAAGCTGCTGGAAATGGACCCGGCTTTTCTTGATCGCAGCGTCAACGCCGGTTTCTCCGGCGGCGAAAAAAAACGCAACGAAATTCTGCAAATGGCCTTGCTCGCGCCGAAGTTCGCCATTCTCGATGAAACCGACTCCGGGCTGGACATCGACGCGTTGCGCGTGGTGGCCAACGGCGTGACCAAGTTGCACACGCAGGATACCGGCCTGGTGCTGGTGACCCATTATCAGCGCCTGCTCAATTACATCGAACCGGATTACGTCCACGTCATGGACGCCGGACGCATCATCAAGACCGGTGATAAATCCCTGGCGTTGGAACTCGAAGCGCGCGGCTACGATTGGGTTGCCGCTGAGTTCAAGGGCAGGGCGGCGGCCTGACCACGATGAGCGTAACAAGCCGCAACGATTATCTGGACAGCCTGCTGCAAGGGCGCGAGGCCCTTGCGCAATCCGGCAGCGCATGGCAACGCACCTTGCGCATGCATGCGCTGGAACGTGTCAATGCCCTCACCATTCCGACCACGCGCGACGAGGACTGGCGCTTTACTGATCTGTCGCCGCTATATCGCATGGCGCTTCGGCCCGCGCAAAGTGCAGGCCAGGTCGAGCAGTCGCGAGTCGATGCGTTCTCGATTGCCGAAGCACGAACACGGCTGGTGTTCGTGGATGGGCACTATGCGGCGCAGTTGTCGCAAGTCGAGGCCCACGCAGGCGTAACGGTTGGCAATCTGGCCGATGCTGCCGGTTCCAGTATCGCGCAGACGCATCTGGCAAAACTGGCGGCGATTGATAACGATGCTTTTGCCGCCGTGAATACCGCATTTCTGCACGATGGCGCCCTGATTCATGTGGCGCGAGAGCAGATTGTGAGTGCGCCCATTCATTTGCTGTTCATCGCCACGCGCCAGGACAGCGCGGCCTATCCGCGCGTGCTGGTGGTCACCGAAACCGGCGCGCAATGCACCATCGTGGAAGATTTTGTGGGTCTGGCCGAAGGCGCTTATCTGACCGATGCGGTGAGCGAGATTGTCGTGGCCGAGAATGCCCGTGTTGGCCATGTCCGCCTGCAGCGCGAAACCCTGACGGCGTTTCACATTGGTAACACGGCAGTGCGGGTTGCGCGTGGCGGGCACTATGCCACCTGGAACATCGCGCTGGGCGCGCGCATTGCCCGGCAAAATCTGTCCATTGTGCAAACTGGCGAGGCGACTGAATTTTCCATCGATGGCCTGGCTCTGATCAGCGGACGGCAGTTGTCCGACATGCACAGCAGCATCGACCACGCACATGCGCATGGCCGCAGCCGGCAATTGCACAAGACCGTGGTCGGCGGCGCGGCGCACGCCGTGTTCAACGGCAAGATCCTGGTGCGCAAAGGCGCGCAGCAGACCGACTCCGGGCAGCAATCGCGCAATCTGCTGATCTCCGACAAGGCGCATGTCGATACCAAGCCGCAATTGGAAATTTTCGCTGACGACGTCAAATGCGCACATGGCGCTACTGTCGGCCAACTGGAAGCAGATGAGATGTTTTACCTCAAGAGCCGCGGTTTGTCCGATACGGCCGCGCGTAACCTGCTGACTTATGCTTTTGCCGCGCAGGTGATCGAGCGCATTCCGGTGAAATCCCTGGTGGAGCGCCTGGAACAAACCGTTCTTGAACAAACGCAAACGAGACACTCCGAATGAACTCCAGTGCATCCGCTGTTCAGGTCGCGCGGCCCGCCGCCGCACTCGATGTCGAACGCACCCGCGCCGACTTCCCGATTTTGCAACTCCAGGTCAATGGCAAGCCGCTGGTCTACCTGGACAACGCGGCCAGCAGTCAGATGCCGCAGCAAGTGATCGATCGCCTTGTGCATTATCAGCAAGCGGAACACGCCAATATCCATCGCGGTGTGCATTATTTGTCCGAAACCGCGACGGCGGTTTATGAAGGCGCCCGCGCCAAAGTGCAGCGCTTCATCAACGCGAAGGAAGTGCGCGAAATCATCTACACGCGCGGCACCACAAACGCGGTGAATCTGGTGATGCACGGTTACGGCCGGGCGTTTATCGGCGCGGGCGATGAGATCATCATCTCCCAGCTCGAACACCACTCCAATATCGTGCCCTGGCAGATGCTGTGCGAGGAGAAGGGCGCGAAACTGCGCGTGATCCCCTGTAATGACGCTGGCGAACTGCTGCTCGACGACTACCGCAAGCTGTTCAACAGCCATACGAAACTGGTCGCCATCACCCACGTATCCAACGCGCTTGGTACGGTCAATCCGGTCAAGGACATGATTGCCACTGCGCATGAATACGGCGTGCCGGTCTTGATCGACGGCGCGCAGGCGGTTCCGCACATGAAGGTGGACGTGCAAGACCTCGATTGCGATTTTTATGCCTTCTCCGCGCACAAGATGTGCGGCCCGACCGGAATCGGCATTCTTTATGGCAAGGCGGCGTTGCTCGAGAAAATGAAACCGTTCGAGGGCGGCGGTGACATGATTCTGTCGGTGACTTTTGAGAAGACAACTTATAACGTCATTCCGCACAAGTTCGAGGCCGGCACGCCACCGATTGCCGCTGGCATCGGTTTGGGCGCGACCATCGATTACCTGGAAATCGTGGGTATGGACCGGATTGCCACCCACGAACACGAATTGATCGCCTATGCGACGGACGCCTTTCGCGAGCTTAAGGACGTGCGCATTGTCGGTACCGCCCCAGGCAAGGCGGGCGTGTTGTCATTCACCATGAAAGGCGTGCATCCGCATGACGTGGGCACCATCCTCAACGAGGAAGGTGTCGCGGTTCGCACCGGACATCACTGCGCGCAGCCGGTCATGCAACGCTTCGGCATTCCGGCTACCGCGCGTGCGTCGTTTTATCTCTACAACACACTATCCGAGGTCGATGTGTTGGTCGCGGCGATTCACAAAGTCCGGAAGATATTCGGCTGATCGCGTGGTATGCAATCCAAGAACCTCTATCAGGAAGTGATCCTCGATCACAACAAAAAGCCGCGTAACTGGGGCAAGCTCACGGACGCCAGCCACCAGGCCGAAGGCCTGAACCCGCTGTGCGGAGATCACATCTGGCTGTCACTGAAGTTGGCAGGCGACAAGCTCGAAAGCATAGCGTTTGAAGGTGAAAGCTGCGCAATCTGCAAGGCCTCCTCATCAATGATGACCACGAACGTCAAAGGCAAGAGCGTCATGCAAGCCGAACAAATGATTCAGGAGTTCCGCGACATGGCGATCGGCAAACTCGATACCGCAGCCGAACCCAATCATCTTGGCCGCCTGAGCGTATTTTCTGGGGTGCGCGACCTGCCCTCGCGCGTGAAATGCGCGATCCTGCCCTGGCACACCCTCCACGCCGCACTGCATTCCGAATCCACCATTTCCACCGAAGGCGACCGTGATCCGGTTGCAACTGCGAACACCTGATGCCCAAGATCGCCGACCTCGAGTACACACCGAATCCGAATGCGCGCAAATTCGTGCTCAAGGAACCGCTGACCAGCGGTCTCGCGCGCTCGTTCGAAAACGCCGAACAGGCGCAACGCGACGAACTCGCCACGAAACTGTTCGCCATCCCGCATGTGACCAACGTGTTCTACATCGACAACTGGATCACCGTGACGCAGGACGGCGATGCCGACTGGCAGAATCTGTTGCGCGAAGTGGCAACCCCGATCCGCGAAGCCCCCGCCGCCGAGAAAGCGTCGGAAGAATTCGCCAAGGCTGCGGCCTGGTTGTCGGAGGAAGAAGCAGGCGGGGCCACTTTGTCCGATAGCGACAAACTCAAGCTCGAGCAAATCAACGAGTTGCTCGATGAAGAAGTGCGCCCGTTCCTGCAAGGCGATGGCGGTGATCTCTACGTTGTCGGATTGGAGGGCAACACCCTGAAGGTCCACTACCAGGGCGCCTGCGGCACCTGCCCGAGTTCAATTTCCGGCACGCTGGCCGGCATCGAAGGGCTCGTCAAGCGTATCGATCCCGAAATGCAGGTTATTGCCGTGTGAGGATGGTGAACGGTTAACGGTGAACGGCAAACCGTGAAACCGCAAAGAGGAACCGACAATGACTGAATCGTACCGTTCGCTGTTCACTAATAGCCGATGACCCCTTACCTGTAATGAGTGACTGGATCCTTGTCGCCGAAGCCCAAGCCATCAAACCCGGCCATTACGAAACTATCGAACTCGACGGCACAATCGTTGCCGTGTTCAACATCAGTGGCGCGTTCTACGCCATTGAAGACGTCTGCACCCACGACGGTACCGTACTCACCAACGGCAGCCCGATCGAAGGTGATGAAATTGTCTGCCCGCGTCACGGCGCACGCTTCTGCGTCCGCACCGGTGCAGCGCTTTCCGCTCCTGCGTACGAACCCACAACCACCTTTCCAGTAAAAGTCGAAAAAGGAAACATCTTCGTCCGCGACAACCGCTGGGACTGATCTGTTTTCCGCTCTTTTCACAACGATCCAACCCCGGATCGCATGCGGGAACGTGGAATGAATTATTCACAAGATCGCCTGCAGAATCCCGCTGAATTACCCAGAATTCCATCTTGTTCTGAGGCGACGCCAGTTCGCCAAAGACAAATTTGCTGTCCTTCGATTTGCTGAAAATATGACAAGTTCGGTTGACGAGGCAATAACTTGTCAGGAAAACAACAAGTTGGAGCTCAATATTAAACCTATCAAATTGGTAGATTTGACGTCTATGCAGATTTGACCGATAAAGTCACGACAAGAGTGCAGGAACTGGTTTCCGATGTTCTCAACGGCGGAATCAGTGGTCCGAATCGCCTTCGAGAAACGGGTGGATCATGCGCGAATTCGAAGAATTAAACCTCGTCGGACAATCTTCCGCATTTCTCTGCGCGCTGGCCCTGATAAAGAAATTTTCCTGCTGCGATGCTACGGTCTGGATTCAAGGCGAAACCGGAACGGGCAAGGAGCTTGCGGCACGCGCATTACACTATCTCGGTGTTCGCCGAAATGGACCGTTCATTGCCGTAAATTGCGGGGCTTTGCCTGAGGCCCTGGTCGAAAGCGAATTGTTCGGGCACACGCGCGGCGCTTTTACGGATGCCAAGGAAGCCAGAAGTGGAATCGTCGCGGAGGCACAGGGAGGAACGCTCTTCCTTGACGAAATCGACAGTATGAATATCCGTGCGCAGGTGGCGCTGCTCAGGTTTCTGGAACAGCGTGAATATCGCCCCGTTGGTGGTGCAACGGTTAAGCGGGCGGATGTGCGGGTCATTGCAGCAAGTAATGCGGATCTCGAATTGCTTGTGGTCCAAAAACGCTTTCGTGAAGACTTGTTGTATCGCCTCAATGTGTTGTCACTCAATCTTCCCGCGTTGCGAGACCGCGAAGGCGATGTAAGGTTGCTGGCGGAGGAATTTCTTCTGAGATTGTGCCTTCAGTACAAGACGCCCCTGAAGAAATTGAGTGAAGAAACCCTCACTTTTATCCACTCGAATTGCTGGCGAGGCAATGTGCGGGAGTTGGAGAATTTTATCCTCCGGCAGTTTCTATTGACGGACGGTTTGATTATCTGCGCCGGTAGCACGTACGATGTCCAACATTCTGCGACCAGCGCCCAAGGCGATAGGCTCCGCGCAACTCATCGCCGGTTTAAGGATGCGAAGGCGCATGCGATTGCCGATTTTGAACGCGCCTACCTGGTCGAGTTACTCCACAAATCGAAGGGAAACATAAGCCTCGCCGCTCGCCTTGCTGGCAAGGATAGAAGCCGCTTGGGAAAACTGGCGAAGAAGTACGGACTGGATCGCCAGATCTACGTAAGCGATAACAGCGCCGCCTGAGTTCTCGCGTCACCTGGTCTCCAAGGACCAGCGCTGATCGCATTTGCACGTTCCTTCGCCGCACATTGGTGCTCGACCTTCCTGATCGTGCGGAGTATCGCTTTCAATTCTTTGAATGCGAACATTGGCCTTCTGAATACGGGTCATTCTTGTCCCACCCGGATCCAATTTGTCCCAATTGTCGGGACCCCATGAAACTCAAGGCGGTGTGCCTATTTTGACGCGGATGGGGTGAGTCCAATTTGTCCCGACGGGCAATCTCACGTCGTCAATAAACGCTGATAAATCATCGCGATGGGGTACTCCCGCGATCAGGCATGGCAATTGCAGACGAGCAGGCTGTGTCGAGAGGCGCCGGAGTGAGTGGCCTATGACAAAAGACGACGGGGCGGTCAATGCGATTGCGGCGGAAATACGAAACTACCTGGTTGTTCACCCGGACGCTGCTGACAGTGTGGCGGGGATTCATCGCTGGTGGTTGCAGCCCAAATGGTCAGCGGAGCGATCCTCTGTGATTGAGGAGGCACTGGAACAGTTGGTCGATGACGGAAACGTCCGCGCACTAAGTCTTCCCGACGGAACTACGGTCTATGGTCGCCGCGATCGCAGTTCAATGGCTTCATGGTGACGTTTCGTGCGCAAGCCTCGACTGCCCGAATGCACGGACCACGCTGTTTGATTTAACGAAATTCATCAGGAAAGAGCAAAGAGAATGATTGACGTGGCATTGCTCCGGGATCGCGATTGCGCACAAGATCGCATGCCGACGCGGGAGTATTTCTGATGGCCAACTACCGCGCGATTGCAGCCACCAGTACCGCTCTTGCCGGATTGATTCGGGACCGGTATCCGCGGGGGGAGTTTGGCAGCGGACTCGATATTCAGCTGTATCAGAAGAGCGACTTCGCGTCACCTCTGCAAGAGGGATTCTCGATTTTTCTTTACCGCGTTGCCGTCAATGGCGCTGTGCGAAATCTGACCCTTCGTCGAACCCCGGACGGCCGGCGATGCAGGCCCTCGCTGCCGCTTGATCTCTATTACATGATTACGCCCTGGGCGCAGGACGTGGAGCGTCAGCACAGAATGCTCGGATGGGTCATGCGCATGGTAGAGGACACAGGAGTTTTTAGCGCGGGTCACTTGAATCATTACCTGCCGGAAACCGACACTTTCTTGCCGAGCGAGGGTTTGGAGATTATCTGTGACCCGTTGCCCTTGTCCGACTATCTGACGCTCTGGGATCGTCTCTGCCCACGCTTGCCCGCGTCCGCGACATATACGCTGCGCATGGTTCTGATCGACTCCGATGTGCATGTTCCGGACGGACCGCCGGTGCAGACGCGCCGCCTGGACATGGGTCAGGTGGTCGTATGAGCGCTGTGCGTGTGCTGGAACGAGTTGCGCGTCACGCAGCGCTGGGCCTTCGATTCTGGGACATCGCCACAGGCTCGGACGCGATAGATGGATTGTTCGTCGAAATCGTCTCGCGCGCCAATCCACGAGCGCGAACCGTAGCGCACCCCAATCGTAGCGGCGTTTATGTTGCGAACGGCGTGCCCGGGCTTCGGGATTTCGAGTTTGACGACGCCGATTCCGCCGACGTATGGAGCGCGGCAACGCGTGCCTATCGCGTGGAAGTCCGGGATCCAATGGAACGCTTCCTGCCAATTTCATTTGATGCAGACTTGCCCATGCGCGGCCTGTTTACCTGGCGGGCGGCATGGTTGTCTCCACCACAGCCGATCGCTTTTCCTCGCGCACCCGGGTCGCCGCCGCAACTCATGCTGGAGCGTGTGCCGCTTTTTTCCACACCCAGCCGGCCGGTGCCGGAGCCGCTTGGGGTGGTTTATGCGCAGCTTCGCGAACAGGGTAGCGATAGCGACGCAGCCTGGAGTCTGCTTTGCGTCTTGATTGACGGTGTAGATCGCGGTCTTGGTCTTTCGGATTCATCGGGGAGAGTTGCGGTCATGTTCCCGTATCCGGAACCCCCGCGCATCAGTCTGGCGTCTCCGCCCGAGGAGAAAAACGATTTCACCTGGCAAATTTCACTCAATGTGTACCGGTCCGCCGTATCGCCACAGACGCAAGCACCTGCCATCGCAGATCTGGCGGATGTCTTTTCGTCATTGACCGCGCCTCGGGATGTCATCGAGTTCGACAATTCACCTGCGCCACCGCTACGACTGACCTACCGGGAGCCGCTCACCGTGCGCACCGCCGGCAGGGTCGGTTCGGACGCTTCTTACTTGTTTTTTTCCTGAGGAGTATCGCCATGCCAGAATATCTAGCCCCAGGAGTCTTCGTCGAAGAGGTTTCGTTTCGAGCCAAATCGATCGAAGGTGTCAGCACGACCACCACCGGTTTTGTGGGTCCTACGCGGTATGGGCCTCTGGATATTGAACCGGAAATCATTACCAGTCTGGTGGAGTTCGAACGAACGTACGGCGGACGCGAGAAGCTCGATTTCGAAGACGACGGCGAAATCGACAACTACATGTGGCATGGCGTTCGTGCCTTCTTCGAAGAAGGCGGCAAACGCTTGTATGTGAGCCGCGTGTTCACTCCGTTCGAGGCTGCACCGTCTGAAGGCCGCAACTGGTCAGGGCATGCACATGGCGGTCTGGGAGACAGCCCGAACGCGCTGCCGGTCTATGCGCGCTTCCCGGGCGCGGCCGGCGACGCACGAGTCAGCTTTACCTTCAAAGCCAGCCAGAATCTGCTCGTCGAAGTCGACGGTCAAGCGGTCGTCCGTTCACTGTCGGACCGAGACCTGGTGTCGATTCGCGCGACGGACACTACTGCGGTGCCCGGGATCACCGATGGGTTCTACCTGGCCTTGAAGGATCGCGTGAACGATACCTGGGTTTTCTCATCCACCGGTGATGACATCGCCACTGCCGGGGTTGATTTGACAGACCTTGATCCGGACAGCTACGAAATTCGCGTCATCACCGTGACCGTGACAGTTGACCCGCTCACTGGAACCACCGGCAACTTTGTTGCACCGGACTTGCCGCTCGATCCAAAACACGAGCGGGCAGGCAGTCCGGATTCCGTGTTTGCGTACTTCAAGGAAGAACCGACCACCATTACCCGTGCACGGACCAATCCGATTTTGTTTCGAGAGGACGACGTCACGTCATTCTCAACCGGACTGGATGTAATGCAAGTCTTTCTCGCTGCGGACGAGAACGCGATGTTAACGCCACCGGCAGGCCTTGATGCGGCGCTCCATGATGACACCATGCCCGAACCTCGCCGCACTGCCCATCGGACGATATCTGTCGTTTTGAGTAACGGCGACGATGGCAACCGGCCGAGCGCAGATGCTTACAAGGGCGAAGTAAATTCCGCTACCGATCGCAAGACCGGCTTAATGCAGTTCGAAGATCTGGAAGATATCTCGATCGTAGCCGCCCCCGGGTCCACATTCGGGTATGAAAATGGCTATCGCGCAAATTCGCGCTCCATTGTGCGACTCTTGATCAGCCATGCGCAGAGAATGAAGTATCGCATCGCGGTCATCGACTGCGGAGATAACCAATCCATCAGCGACGTGCGCGCCATGCGCGCTGAACTCGATTCAACCCACGCCGCGCTGTACTACCCGTGGATTCGCGTTCTGGACCCCTTGTCTCAACAGGAGATCCACGTTCCACCTTCCGGATTTGTGGCCGGAATTTACGCGCGCAATGACATCAATCGCGCGGTGTACAAGGCGCCGGCCAACGAAGTCGTGAATCTTGCGTTGGGATTCGAGCGCTTTCTTAATAAGTCACAGCAGGAAGTGCTCAATCCGGAAGGCATCAACTGCTTCCGCTTTTTCGAGGGCCGCGGCATGCGACTGTGGGGCGCACGCACGATCAGTTCTGATCCCGAATGGAAGTACGTCAACTTGCGGCGCTACTTCGCATACGTTGAGCGTTCCATCGACAAAGGTACTCAGTGGGCAGTTTTCGAGCCCAACGGCGAGAGGCTGTGGGACAACGTGCGCAGGACGATTGAGAGTTTTCTGCTCAACGAGTGGCAGTCCGGCGCGCTGCTGGGCGAGAAACCGGAGAAGGCGTACTTCGTCAAGTGCGATCGCTCGACCATGTCCCAAAACGATCTGGACAATGGCCGCTTGATCTGCCTGATCGGGCTGGCGGCTTTGCGGCCCGCTGAGTTCGTGATTTTCCGTATCGGCCAGTGGACAGCCGACCGCAAGATCTAAAACAGGAGAAACGCAATGGCTACGTTACGCGAGCGCCCTTATGTGCAGTTTAACTTCCTCGTCAATCTCGGCAACGACGGCGCCACCGGGGCTCAGGCCGGATTTCAGGAGGTCAGCGGCATCGGCATGGAAGTGACCGTGTCGGAATACCGGAATGGCAACGCTGCGGAGAACAGCGTGATGAAGATCACCGGCATGAACAAGTCGACCGACGTTACCCTGAAGCGAGGCATTATCGGCTCACTCAATCTGTACAGCTGGCTGGACGATATCCGCAACGGTAACCAGGCCGCCATGAGGGACGTGACCATAGAGCTGCAGAACGAGGATCACACACAGACCGTACAGACTTGGAAACTGCTGCGTGCACGCATCATCAAGCACACCAGCGGCCCGCTCAACGCCAAGGGTACGGACGTGGCAATGGAAGAACTGGTGCTCGCCTACGAGCGCCTGGAGATGGAGTAGCAAATATGTTACTCGCAACACGCCGTCTGCCGGGAATACGTGTCGATGTCGCTCCGCCACCCGCGGTAGAGGCTTTGCCGCGCATGGATGTGGCGGTGCTGGTCGGCTTTGCCTCGACCGGACCGCTTCACTTGCCGGTAGCCATCGAAAGTACCGCGCAATTCGCGGCGGTATTCGGTCCCGACGCCCCGCTTGCCTGGGATGACGTGCGTGGTGAGCGGGCGCATGCCTATCTGGGCGCGGCCGTGCGCGCATTCTTCTCCAATGGCGGCAGGCGTTGCTGGGTGATTCGGGTGGCAGAAGTGGAGCGTGAGGATCGAACGAACCCGCTGGCTGCGAAATCCAATCGTTTCCCCGTGCCCGGCGTCCTTGAAGTCGGGGCCGACGGCAAATTGCGCGTGGCTCAGGCGCAGGCACGCTGCGAAGGTTCCTGGTCCGATGGCTTGTCCGTGGCTTGCGCCGCCCGGCAGACCGCACTCATCGTGGAAGATATTCAGGCTCTTTCATCACCCGAGTCGGGGCGGTATACCTTGCGGACCCGATTCGATTTGCGTCCGGGCGACCTTATCGGGCTCAGTGATGGAGCTGAAATTTGCTACGCGAGCGTTGACGCCGTGGGTGCCGCGCCAGACCCCGCTAACTCTTACAGCGTAGACATAACGGTGCAGGCTGCGTTTGAGCGTCTGGCGAACATTAACCCGTCTCCTTCCACCAGTTCACCATCTGTGGAATGGATCGGCACGGCAGAATTGGAAGGCTTTTCCGGAAGCGTAACGGCAGTCCTTTCGCCTCCTACGAATGAACTAAAGGCAGTTCTTTCCTCACCTATGGATAAAACCGGGCATGCCCAACTGCGATTCGATGATCCGGTCCCGGCGGGTGTCGCGCAAGGGAATTGGGCGAAGTTCAACTCCGGCAGCTCAATGTTCTGGGTACGAATTGACCGGCTTATTGAACGCAGTCCTGTCTTTGCAGGTTCACCCGAGGATCTGAATTCCTCAGTCGTCGAAGCTACCGTTGAAGGGCCCGCCTGGCGAGAGTTGGGTGCGATCTTGCCTGTCACGGCGGGCGGTGTTCCGAGGGCGCACCTTGTATCCCTAGACTTGCGCGTTGATGACGATACTCTAAATCTGCGCGAGGACAATCGACGTGACCATCAATCTTTTCGCATGAATCCGGTCGGACTCACTCCAGCGCACGCCAACGCCTGGTGGGATCAGCGTCCGGACGCGGAATTTTATCGTCCACGCGAGGACATTGGCGCGGGCCGTGCCACTCAACCGGTCGCTGACGAAGTTCCACGGTTTCCGCTTGCCCGCAGGACTGAGCCCGTTCCTCGCGCATGGATTCCACTTGGCGTAGAGCCATTGTTCGGTCACTCGCTGGCCCGGTTTGCGCAAGAAGGCAGCGCACTCGAACGCGATGGTCTGTCGCTATTCGATGCGTCGTTGTTTCTGGATCCCGAGCTGGCAGCAGCGTCCATGCATGCGATTGCCGAGGTGGCCGACAGCATCCGCTACCTGCGGCCGCATACACGCACCTTGCGCGGGATGCACGCAGCGTGGTCAATCGGCGCGGGGGGACTATTCAATGAAGCGAGCCTGCTCGCGATTCCGGACGCCATCCATCTGGGATGGCAGAAGCGCGGTACGGATGATGTCGCCCGATCGGATGGACTTCGAACGGATGCACCTGCGCACTGGCGCACACATCGCGGCGCTTGCGCGGCACCGGTCAAGGAATTACTTGATCAACCCGACTCGGGCGAGTTCATTGATAGTTCCACGCGCAAACTCGAAACCCCAGAATTAACCGGGCCTGATGGTCCGGTGCCGCCGGGTGTTTTCCGCCTGACATGGAACGACTGCGAGCCGGAGGCGAATTACCTGCTTCTCGAATCGACTACGCCAGATTTCAAGAATGCACGCGAATTCGATTGCGGAAGAAATATCCAGTACGTCGTTTCCGGTGCCCGTGAAGGCATCTATTACTACCAGGTTTTTGCACGGACCGGGGATGAGCGCAGCAGCGGATCCCGGGTGATTGCCATAGTGGTGCGGGCCGACGAATGGGTTCTGAAACGTGCTGGCGAGATCAATGCCGATGCGCAAGCGCAATGGCTCAAGATCCAACGAGCTGCGCTGCGCATGGCAGCGGCTTCCGGGGAGCTCTTTGCCGTGATGAGCATGCCGCTTCATTTTCATACTCAGGAAGCATTGAGGTACACCCAGCGACTGCGCGCGGTGCGCCAGCCTGTGGAAACAGGCGAACCGGAAGCTTTCGGATTCACCGAAGCACGCGCGCTGTCCCATGGCGCGATGTATTTCCCATGGTTGCAATCTTCCGGGCACATCACACCGCCTGATGGCGTGGCGCTCGGGGTGCTGGCGGCGCGAGCTTCCGCGCGTGGTGCATGGATCGCCCCCGCCAACGTGCCGATCAGGAACGTGGAGGCACTTACGCCGATGATCGGAGCCCGTGACTGGCACACACTGCAGGACGCCCAGATCAATTTGTTGCGCGCCGATCCGCGCGGTTTTCTGACCTTGTCCGCGGATACGCTGGCTACCGAGTTGGACCTGCGGCCGATCAACGTGCGTCGCCTGCTGATCTTGCTGCGGCGTTTGGCTTTACGGCGCGGGATCAGTTACGTCTTCGAGCCCAATGGTCCCGTTTTGCGCCGCGCGGTGCAGCGCGGCTTCACTATTTTGCTGAACGATCTTTTCCGCCGTGGAGCCTTCGCCGGCGAGACGGCCGAGCAATCTTTTCGCGTCGTAACCGACGATACCATCAACACAAAACAAGATGCCGAAGCCGGCCGTTTCATGGTCGAGCTGCGCGTGGCACCGTCAATACCGATGCGCTTTATCGCCGTTCAACTCGCGCAAAGCGGCGCGCGTCTGAGCGTGAGCGAGGAATTGTAGCCATGGCCGATATTCCCTATCCCTTCACAGCCTTCAACTTCTCGGTGGAAATCAATCGCGGTCAGGACGGCGAGGCGCTGGTCAACGCGGCGTTTTCGGACTGCGACGGACTGGACATGAGCATGGAAGTCAAGACCATACGCGAAGGGGGTTCCAACGACCGGCAGATTCGCCTGAACGGCGCGGTGGCGTTCAGCCAGCTCACGCTGAAGCGGGGTATGACGGAAAATTTTGATCTGTGGAAATGGTTTCGTGATTCCGTCAACGATCCGCGCCTGCGCGCCAATGCCGATGTTGTGCTGCTCGCGCCGGGCGGCGCGGAGCGCGCGAGATTCACGCTGTCGCGCTGCGTGCCGGTCAAGATCAAGGCGCCGGCCTTGAATGCCAAGGACGGACAAATCGCCGTTGAAGAACTGCAGGTTGCGTACGAAACCCTCGAATTCAAAGTGGAACCGAAGCCGGCGGCGGGGAGTGCTCAATGAGTGAACTCGCAAAAGCGAAATTGATCGAGCTCGATCAGAAATTCGAAAAGGAAAAACCTAACGGGCACCAGACCGATGTGCAGTTCAATCCGGAAACGCTCAAAGTTACCTACGCCAATTCACAGGCGCCCGGCGGCGACCAGTCCGCCGGCAATGCTGGGCAGTTTATCGGAGCGGGTTCCACCAAGCTGGCTCTCCAGCTCTGGTTTGACTGCACTGCCATGGAAAAAGACCCGGTGGACGATGTGCGGCGCCTTACCGAGAAAGTCATTTTTTTCATGACACCGCAGAAATCAGACGCCGACGCCACGAAACTTGCTCCGCCTGGGGTTTGTTTCCAATGGGGGTCGTTCCTGTTCAAGGGGGTGGTTGAATCTCTGGAACAGACGCTGGAATTCTTTTCGCCGGACGGAAAGCCGCTGCGGGCCAGCATCAGCTTGACCTTGTCCCAGCAGCAAATTCTCAAGGCCGAATTTAAAGATGAGACGGCGACTGCCAGGCCTGGCCACAAACCGCTGACAGCAGCGAAACAGGATGACTCCTTGCAGAAAATGGCCAGCCAAAGCGGAAAAAAGGACTGGCAATCGATCGCGGCGGCAAACGGAATCGAAGATCCATTGCGTATGGCACCAGGCGCACTGGTCGATCTCAATGCCAGTACCGGCATCGGAACCGGGTTTGGCAGCAGTGTCAACGCTGCGGTTGGCGCAATCGGGTCTGGAGCAAGTGGCGCAGGCTTGAATTCCAGTCTCGGTGGCGTGCCCAGCGCGTCCTTGTCAATCGGTTAGGAGAGCTCTCATGCCCGTAGTCATCAATGAGTTTGAAGTAATACCAGCGAGGGAGCCGATGCCGGGTCCGGCAGGCTCCGAACCGGCGTCCGAGTCCACCCAAAAAGCCGTGCTAGAAATTTACGCCCTCGCCAACGCGTTGCGCGCGCTCGAAGAGCAGGACTTGCGCGTCTGGGCGCACTGACATGCCAGACGGCTCCAGCTCCGCACAGCAAAGCGCGCGTCCGTTGATCGAAATCGACGGACAAGACGACGCCACGTTGATGAGCGCCATGATGTCGCTGTTGATTGTCGATAGCGCGGACGGACTGGCGCGCTGCGAGGCCAGTTTCGGCAACTGGGGCGGGGAGGAATCGGCCGGATTTCAGCATTTCGGTCGCGACAAGATCGAGTTCGGCAAGACCATAAAAGTCAAATCGGCGGACGCCACCTTGTTCGAGGGCCGTGTCAGCGCAATTTTCGCTAGTTTCCCGGAAGGCACTCCGCCGCGCATTGGCATATGCGCCGAAGACCGGATGCAGGATTTGCGCATGGCACGACGCACGCGCGCCTTCGAGGAAGCGTCATTGGCGGATGTCTTGCGGCAGATCGCAACGGATCACGGCCTTCAACCGCAGATCGACGTTAGTGGCGAAACCTACAAGTTGCTGACACAAGTCAATCAAAGCGATCTGGCATTCGCGCGCGATCTGGCACGGCGCGAAGATGCGCAGGTGTGGGTCGAAGGCACGAAGCTGATGGCAGTCCAACGCGCAAGCCGTCAGGGAGGCAACTTGGAGTTGTCGTGGGCCGGCCAGTTGCGCGAATTCAGCGTCTGTGCCGATCTCGCCCATCAACGCACCAAGCTCGTCGCCAGCGGCTGGAACGTCGCTGACAAGCAGGCCTCGAAACATGAGGCCGACGAGGCCGCGATCCGAGCCGAGCTCAATGGCGAGGACAGCGGCGCGGCAACGCTGCAACGCGCATTCGGTGAACGGCCCGACGCTCTGGCGCACGCCGTGCCCGCTTCAGACGCACAAGCGCGCGCGGTGGCCGAAGCCAGTTTCCGGCACCTGGCGCGGCGCTTCGTGGTCGGCCGTGGAGTGGCTGAGACCAAACCCGAGCTGCGCGTCGGCGTCAAACTCAAGATCAATGGCATCGGCCCATTGTTCGAAGGCGACTACACCGTCACCGATGTGGCCATACGTTTCGACACCAAAGCCGGCTTGCGCACGGAATTCATCTGCGAGCGGCCATCGATTGGGAGTGCCTGACACCATGCGCGTTGTCGATCTGCCGCCTTCCGAGCAACAACTCAACGAGCGTCTGCCTGTCGGCTGGGGCGGGCGCTGGTATGGCGTGCTGCCGGCGCTGGTTGTCGATATCAAGGATCCCGACACTCAAGGCCGCGTCAAAGTGACACTGCCCTGGTCGGTCGATGCCAAAGGCGAGCGCTATGAAGCCTGGGCTCGGCTTGCGACCATGCTGGGGGGCAACAACCGCGGCAGTTGGTTCATACCGGATGTGGACGACGAAGTGCTGGTGGCCTTTGAACACGGCGATCCACGCCGTCCCTATGTGCTGGGCGGCCTGTGGAATGGCCAGGACAGTGCGCCAGAATCGATGGATGGCGCCGGCAATAACTACAAGAAGGTGTTGCGCTCCCGCAACGGCGTGAAGATCACGCTCGATGATCAGGACGGACAGGAGCAACTCATACTGGAAACACCAGGCGGACAAAAAATTACCTTGAAGGATGGTCCCGGCAGCGTCGAGGTCGCAGACAGCAACGGCAACTCGATCAAGATGGAAGCCGCCGGGATAACCATCAATGCCTCGGCCAAGGTCACGGTGAATGCCAGCCAGCTTGCCATCAGCGCCGGCATGGTCACCGTGGACGCAGGCATGTCGAAATTTTCCGGCGTCGTGCAGGCTGACACGGTTATCTCCAACAGTGTCGTGTCGGCGTCCTATACGCCGGGCGCGGGAAACATCTGGTGAAATCATGAATGCGCACCCCATTCAATGGCAGGCACCGCAACCCTTGTGGGCACGCTTCGGCACAACACCGGCAAGCGCGGCGACGGCAGCGGACCAGGCGCGACCGGCGATTCTGCGCTTTGCCAGCGATGACTTCATGGAGCAGATGCTGGGCACCCTGGCGCGCGATCCGTCGAGTATCGATGCCTTGGTTGCGCGCCCCGAGACCTGGCGCTCGCCGATGGCCGAGCAAACCGATTTGATCGAACGCACGCCGATTCCGCGTATTGCCCAAACTGGAATACGCAAGCTGCTGGCGAAAAAACCGAAGGCAAGCGTTGCCGCAACAACACACGAGGCTGACGATCCCCACGCCCAGGCGCAAACCCTCAAGCAGCCTTTGAAACTCTATCAACCCGCGCATCAGCGTTACTACCTGGTTGCGTCCAGTCTGCTCTGTGGCATTCCCGGATTGCCGGAACGCGCCGTCGTGCCTGGCGCGACAGAGCAAGTCAACTACGTGATCCGGCGCTTGCTGCCGGCTACGCCGGGAAATGCCGGTGATTTGAGGGAATTCGCCTACGTCAAAACTGCGCAAGGCGGGCGTTGGCATCGGGTAAGCGACGACGCCGGCCAGTTTGTTGCCGGCGAGGAGTTGCTGCCGGTATTCCCCTTGACCTATCGCGATGACGCAATGCGCATGCGCACTTTATGGGGTGGGTTTGTGCCGGTCGGGCGGCGCGAGGAATTTGTCAGCGCGAGCGTGGACCGGTCGGCCACGCCGACGTTTGCCGCCGGACAGCGGCAGTTGCTGACAAATGCGGAACCACCCGCGAAGCGCAAATCGAAACTGGCCCGGGTAACCCAGTTCCAGATGGAAGTCGCAGAGCCGTGGAAGAATCTGATCCGTTCGAGCTACAAGACGATAGAGTCGTTTGCGACGCCGGATCTGGAAGGCGAACCCGAATCCGCCGCCGCGAAGTACAAGCGCGTTTTTGATTTCAACCTGCAGCAGCAGAACGTGTCATGGTTGATTCTGCTCGACTTCGCCGATTTTCTGAGCTTGCATCTGCCGGATGTATGGACAGCGATCGAAAACAGTGATCCGGGACCGTTGGCGCAGTCGCCGAAAAGCAACGATCGGAAAGATCTGTATGCCTGGCTGAGAACGGCGGAGATGCCAACCGCGCTGAAAAACGCGCTGCGATTAACAGTTGATCTCAAAGCCGCACTGGCCTGGCCAGAAGCAAAAAGCGAGCTGCGCACTCCCCTGTCATCATTGCGCGACGCACTGAAAGCCATTCGCGCGCCCGGTGTACGTGAAAAACTGGAGCGTATTGAGCTTAACTACACCAATCACAAGGAGAGTTTGAGCCACACCGACTGGCCGAATTTTCATTTTGTGCTGGCTGGCTTGAATACAGCCAATCTTCCGGATGGACCGTTTAAGTACCTTGTTCAGGCGGGCGCGCTGAGCAGCGACGAGTTCACTCCCGATCCCGAAAAGCCGACCGTCAAGAACCCGCAGCCCAGCCTGCCCTTGACAGCGGCGCAACAGAGAGAGCGTCTGGGTACCGACGTGGATCGACTGACCGCACTGGTTGGCCGCGCACTTGAAGAATCCATGGAGGTCGGTGCACCGCCGTTGCCTTTCGCTTTGCAACTGAAGAACTCGCTCGCCGCCAATCCCGGCGATCCGGGCTGGTTCGTCGCGCGCTTCGTTTACACACGGCGCGATTGCGGGCCATTGCATCCCCCCGTGCTCTCGGCGCCTACGCAGAAATTTCAGCTCGCGAGCTTCTTCGATTCGGATGCGCCGGCGCGCGCGATTCGCATTTCCCTGCCGATGGACACCAGCCCGGCGGGGCTGCGCAAGTACAGCAAGAACACCGCCTTCGTGCTTTCCGACATGTTGTGCGGGCAGGTGCAGCGCGCCAAAGGCCTGGGCTTCATTGACCTGGTGCTTTCCGTGTTGCCCTGGCCGTTCCACAAGGATCTCGACCTCGGTGCGGGCGGCTCCTGCAAGACTGGCGAGATCAATATCGGAATGATCTGTTCCCTGTCGATTCCGATCATCACGATTTGTGCGCTGATCCTGTTGATGATCATCATTTCCCTGCTGGATTTCATTTTCCGCTGGATGCCATATTTCATCATGTGCTTCCCGATTCCGGGGTTGAAGGGAAAGAAAAGATGACCAACGTTTTCGGACGCAGCATGTCCTTCCCGCCCCGGGTGGATGCCAATGGTCGTTTCGTCTGGTCGGAGGGTGAAAGCAACATCCGCGAGTCAATCGCCGTGATTCTGAAGACCGAATCGGGCGAGCGCGTGGGCGTGCCGGAATTTGGCGCCGGGCTTGGACGTTTCCTTTTTGAACCCAACAATGCCAGCACCCATGCGCGCATGCAGGATGCGATTGTTTTGGCGCTATCGCGATGGGAAAAGCGCATCAAGGTCGAAGCGGTGGACATCGTGGCCGACGCGCGGGACGCGGAAGTAGCGCTTGCCACCATCGCATACCGGCTTGTGGCGACCTCCGCGCGTGAGCGCATCACCCTGAACATTCCCCTGTCTGCCGCTTGAGAAACTCGATCATGCCTCTCACAACCCCCGTGATTGATGATCGCCGCTTCGGCCAACTGGTGGACGAGACCCTGGCGCGTGCGCGCGTTCACACCCCGGAATGGACCAACTTCAACCAGAGCGATCCCGGCGTCACGCTGGTGCAACTGTTTTCCTTTCTGACCGAGAACATTCTTTACCGTGCCAACCTGACGCCCGAACGCCAGCGCCGCAAATTCCTGCAATTGCTGCGCGTGCCCTTGGCCGCTGCCTCTGCCGCACAAGGCATGGTGACGATCCAAAACGAACGCGGCAAACAAACCACCCAGATGCTGGCTGCCGACCTTGAAGTGCGCGCCGGTGCTGTGCCCTTTCGCACGCAGTTGGCGATGGATGTGCTGCCGGTGGAAGCCCGGGTTTTCTTCAAGCGCAAGATGGCACAACGCTCCGACGAACTGCTCAGTTATTACCGCTTGCTCTATGCGTCCTATCAGACGCAGTTTCCAGCCGATGTTCAGCTCTACGAAACCACGGCACTGGACGGCAAGACGATCGACAGCGTTGATGTAAATAACGATACGGTGGATCGATCTCTATGGATCGCGCTGCTTGCGCGTGACGAGGACTCGCCCCCCGGGGAAATTCGCAAGGAACTGGCAGGCCGTACCTTGATGCTCGGCGCTGTGCCGGCGCTGGACGCGGTCTCGGCGCGATTGGTTCCGGGTGGCCAGGCGCAATCGGGCAAGCTGCTGCGATTTGAAATTCCCAATGTCGCCGCCAGTGGAAAAGTGGAGCGCGATGGCGCCGGTCGGCCCGATCCGCGCTATCGCGAGATTGAGCCGCACACGCAAGTTGACTTGCTCACAACTCCGGGCGTTGCGCAGCTTGTCCTGCCGGCGGCGGACAGCCTGAAGCTCTGGACCGATGTCGATCCGCTCGAAGGCGGTGTGGGCAACATGCCGCCAACATTGGATGACGCCGCGCTTTCCGGACGGCTGGTGACCTGGTTGCGCGTGCGCGCTGACGGTGCCGCCCGAGCGCGCATCAAATGGATCGGCATCAATGCGGTGCCGGTGCGGCAAGTCGAGCGCATTGTGGCCGAGCCGCTGACCAACGGCGATGGCAAGCCGGACCAATCGCGTCGTTTGGCGCGGGCGCCGGTTCTTGCCGATTCGGTTGTCGTGACTACGCGGACCGGAAACGAGACGCCGGAAGAATGGAAGCCGATAGACGACCTTGCAGCCGCCGATCCGGAAGTACCGGTATCCGATCCGCGTCAGCCGCCAGGCCGGCAGTGGGACGATGGCGAACAGCGTCGCACCAGCGTTTTCGAGCTGGATGCGGAGGCAGGAGTGCTGCGTTTCGGAGATGGATTGCGCGGCCGCCGGATTCCTCCGGATGCCAGGGTGTTCGCCCGCTATGAGTATTGCAGGGGCGCGGCGGGCAACGTTGCCGAGGGTGCCATTACCAGTGCGCCGCAATTGCCATCTGGCTTCAGCGTTTCCAATCCGGTGAGGACCTGGGGCGGGGCCGACGCAGAAACAGTTGAAGTCGGCGAAAAACAAATCAAGCGCTTCCTGCAACATCGCGACCGGCTGGTGAGTGTCGATGACTTCGAGTCCATCGCCTGTCGCACCCCCGGAGTGCAGATTGGCCGCATTGAGGTGCTGCCGGCCTATCATCCCGACCTGAGTCCAAGCGAGCCCGGCTCGGCGCCGGGCGTCGTCACCGTCATGGCGATTCCACGCTTCGATCCGGAGCAACCCGACGCCCCTCGCGCGGATCGCCTGTTCCTCAATGCGCTGTGCCGGCATCTTGATCCGCGCCGTCTGGTCACCACCGAGCTCATCGTGCGCGGCGCGGACTACAAAGGCATCTGGATTTCCGTCGGCGTTGACGTCGCCACCGGGCTATCCATCGCGGAAGTCGTCGAAAATGTGAAGACGCGGTTGCGCGCGGTATTGGCGCCAATTGGCGATGCCGGCTGCGAACCGCGCGCGACCCCTTTGTTCACGCCCCGTTCCGTGAATCCGGCCAAGGGCTGGCCGCTGCGTACCGCAGTGTCGAGTCGTGTACTGCTGGCCGAAGTCGCCCGGGTTCCGGGCGTGACCTCGGTCGCGGATGTTCTGCTCGCCGAAGGAAATCGCGGCGAAGCGGATTCCGTGGAGATGGTTGGCCTCGAGTTGCCGCGTGTGCTCGGAATTTCGGTCGTGGCCGGAGACCCCGTTCCGGTCAGCGCCCTGCGCGGCGATTCCTCCTCTGGCAGCGATCCCGCAACCGCGGGATTCCTGCCCGTACCGGTAATCCCGGAGAACTGCTGATGAACGTCAACGGCTCGCGCTTTGAACTGCTGCTCGGCAAGGCCGATTGGGGGCGCTGCCGCGACGGCGACGGTGAGCACGCGCGCACCTTGCGCTCATGGTGGGAGCTGCACGGCAGTCCGTCCGTCGAGCCTGGTCCGAACGTGCCGGCATGGAATGAAGAGCGCAATGAATTGAGCATCCGGCCCCGGTTGATCGAACTGCCGGCCACCCCCAGCGAAAACCCGCTCGATCTTGAGGCGCGCCGCTGCGCCTGTGCCGACCGTTACGGCAACGTGTACCGCATCGGCGGCGACCCCCGCAGCCTGATCGTGTACTCGGTGGGCAGCCGGCGCGAAAGTGTCTTCTGGCCGGCTGCGCCGTTCACCGGCGAAAATGAACACGACCAAAGCCAGCTTGACTTTATGCCGCAGCCGCCTGCGCATACCGGCTTGCCGGAAACATACCTGGCGCTGGCCGTGACCACTGATGATTATCTGGTGGTGGCGTTCGCGCGCGGGAGTGTGCGGGGATTTCTCAGTTTTGATCTCGTGGCGGGCGGTTCGCCGGTGCCCACGCTGTGGCCGACAGGCATCGACTTCCAGCCGTTCGATATGTCGGCACGCGATGGCGGTGGTGTATGGGTGCTCGACCGCGATCATCGCCGGTTGTGGGAGCTGGATTGCAGATTGGCAGTCGTGAGCACGGCACAACCGGAAATCCCCCTGCGCGGTGCGCGGATCGATGACTTCCAGCCCTTGACTGGCGAGCTGCGCGAACGTGCGTCGGCATTGTTTCCCGCCGGTATTGAATTGCAGGGCAGCCCGCCGTGGGTGGTGGACCCTGTCGCGGTAGAAACCTTGGGCGACGGCGCCGTACTTGTGCTCGACATCGATGCCGCCACGAATCAATCGCGCGTCGTTCGGCTGCGCCGCGAAGCAGAGGTATGGCGAGCTGAGGCCTCGAACTGGCTTGCATTGCCGGATCTGGCGCACGACTTTCTTTTCGCGAACGTGAAACTTTACCAGCAGGGCGATGCGCAAAAGCAACTGCTCCTTGCAACCCGCAGTGGAAATCAAGTTCGCGCTTACAGGATCGAGGATTCCGCGGGTGGGTTTGGACTCAGGGGCGCGACGGATCTGTTTCCGCTGCGCCGTTTCGGTGGCCGCGCTCTGATCGCCGTCAAAGGTGGCGCGCATTACGACAGCGGTATCGAAAACCCGGTGTGGACGCCGATCGTGCAGCAACCACGGATGCAATTCGAGGCTTCGGGCGAATTCGTGACACCGGTCTTTGACAGCGGCACCGTCGGCACGACCTGGGATCGCGTGCTGCTCGACGCCTGCCTGCCGCCCGACACGTCGGTCATGATCTGGAGCCGTGGCGCAGACGAGCGTATCGATCTGCTCGATGGCAACGGCTCACCCGGCGTCGAGGCGCCACAACTCCCGGGCACCTGGCTGCCGGAACCGTTGCCACATTTGCGCAGCAACGGGCCGGAACTGCCGTGGCTGCGAAGCGAAGCCGCTCGCGCGACACGCCGCGAGAATGGCGTTGGCACATGGGAACTCCTGCTGCAAAACGCACAAGGACGCCATCTGCAACTGAAAATCCGGCTCACCAGCGAGAACGGCATGTCCACGCCCCGGCTGCGGGCGCTGCGCGTGTGGTCGCCGCGCTTCTCCTATCCGCAGCGTTTCCTGCCTGCCGTATATCGAGAGGATACAACCGCCGGGCCTTTCCTCGAGCGCTGGCTCGCCAATCTCGAGAGCACGCTGACCAACGTCGAAGACCGCATAGTCAATTTGCAGGCGTTGTTCGATCCGCGCATCGCGCCGGCGGACACGCTCGCCTGGCTTGCGCAATGGTTCGACGTTGCCTTTGATCCGGCGTGGGATGAAAAACGGCAGCGTCTGTTCGTTTTGCGCGCGATGGATTTCTTCCGCTGGCGCGGAACG
Organism: Betaproteobacteria bacterium; assembly: GCA_031362885.1. Taxonomy (GTDB): domain Bacteria; phylum Pseudomonadota; class Gammaproteobacteria; order Burkholderiales; family JACQAP01; genus JACQAP01. The sequence goes on along the minus strand of JANLTJ010000104.1, from coordinate 8,142 downwards.
GTTCACGGCTTGCGTCTGGCCCTTGAGCTCGCGTTCAACCCATGCATCGATATCAAGTTATTCGATGGCCCATCAAGGCAGACTGCCGGCGCGCGGCAAATCCGCATCGTGGAAACCTACCAGACGCGCCTGCTCGGTGCTCTCGTTGCGGGCGACCCGGGCGCGGCCGACTCCGCAACCGGTCCGCGCGAAGTACGTCGCGAAGTGCTATGGACTCCGGGGGAAGGCAATGAGGGGCTTGCGGACCGCCACGCCAAATCGCAGGGCCGGCAAGGGGCCACCCCGGCAGAGCAGATCTCGCCCTTTGCGCTGGTGCCACCGCCAATCAATCCGCAGGCCGACAGCGCGACGAACGAAAAGGTGCAAGACGACTGGCGTAAATTCTGTGCCGCCGAGCTGGGCTTCGTACCCAGCGTGGGCGCCGAAGAGCAAACCCGCTGGCGCAACTTCCTGCACGTGCGTCACGGCGCGGCCAGCAATGCGACATTGCCGCGAGACTGGCCCAAGTCGGCACAGAGTGCAACCGACTGGCGCGAATTCAACCTGCTCGCCGGCGCAGGCTGGGTGCGCCAGCGCTGGCAGGATTTCCTGGCCCGGCGTTACCGGAGCATCGAACGCCTGAACCGCGCCTACGAAACGGCGTGGCCGGGTTTCGATCAGGTGGCACTTCCCGACGTGCTGCCGCAGACGCGTGCTGCGCAAACCGACTGGTTGCAATTCGAGCGCCAATTGTTGCCGATGCATCGCACCGCGCATCGCTTCTCGGTATTGCTGCCTGTCGCCGATGTCACGGCCGATCCCTACGAGATGGAGCGCCGCCTGGGTTTGGCGCGGCGCATCGTGGAACTGGAGAAACCGGCGCACACCGTGTTCGACGTGCGCTTCTACTGGGCTTTTTTCCGCGTTGGCGAGGCGCGGCTCGGGATCGATACCCAACTCGGTGCGGGAAGCCGCGCGCCGGAGTTGATCCCCGAAGCCGTGCTCGGCCGCGCTTATGTCGGCGCCAGCTTCGTCGGCGGAGCCGAGCGTCCGAAAGATGGCGACCGCGTGCTGGCCGCTTGCTGACGAACTACTTGAGGAGTTAATCATGGGCTGCTGCAACGAACCGGCAAATGCGCTCGAAACGGCGGCGTTCGATCCGACCCAGCATGTGAACTTCGCCAAGGGCATGGTGCTCGGCGTTGACGATTTCCGCCAAGAGTTCGCCTACCTGTCGGGGCGCGACCAGTGGCTGGTGCGCGATGCCATCGGCTACGGCACCGCCAGCGGTCTGCGGGTATCGGTCGACAGAGCAGGCACTGAGGGGCTTCGCCTGTATGTCACCGCGGGCTCGGCGTTCGTGCCCAGCGGCAAGCAGGTGTGCGTGCCGGTTGACCAATGCGCGGTGATCAACAAGTGGCTGGCCAAATCCGAGAACGCGGCAACTGTCAATCAACTGCTCAATCCCGGCTCGCCGTCAATGTCTCCCCCGATCGCGAGTCCGCCTTCCGGTGGCGAAACCTCTGGAACGATCTCGCTCTATCTGACGTTGTGCTATCGGGATTGCACAACGCGCAAGGTGCCCATCCCCGGCGAACCTTGCCGTTCCGATGATCAACTCATGGCTGATTCGCGCATCGCGGACGATTATTGCCTGGAGCTGCGCAAATCGGCACCGGTGCAAGTTGAGGAAGACGCACTGCGCGATTTCGCGCGCTGGCTGCGCGATAACGTGCAAGTGACCGACACCAGTCCGCCACCGGTCGTGGATGAGGTGTCGTGGCTTGACGCATTGCGTTCCGCGGCGCAACCCTGGTTCGACGCGCAGAATGCATCACCGCCGTTGTCGCCTCCGGCGTCGGTTGCCACGCTGGGTGACTACCTGTTCGATTTGTCGCCTCTCGATCTGGCCATCGCCCCGGATCAGACGAGCGAATTTCTGCGCGTGGCGGTGCGCTTTTGGGTGACGGAGTTGCGCCCGATCTGGATGGCCATGCGCTGCCACAAGCCGCAGCACGCCGATGTCGATTGCGTGCTGCTGGCTCGGGTTGAGTGTGACGTGGCCTGGAGCGGCGGTTCTCCCAACGGAGCGTGGCAGATCGCCGGCAGTCCCGCGAATGTGATCGTCGATGAATCCACGCGGCCGATGCTCGCGCATTCCCGTTTGCTGCACGAGTGGATGTTGACTGGCCGCGAGCAGGCTGGCACAGCCACCCCGGGCGGCACAGCGAGCCTGCCTCAGGACCTGTCAACCAGTGCCATACCGACGTTTGCGGGCCTGACTCTGACCGGCCCGCTGCGGGTGCCCTTCGTGCGCACCAGTGCCAATATCACACTCGGTGCAGCAAATCACGTCGTGGTGTGCGACGGCGCCGTAACGGTCACGCTGCCCAAATGCGCGCCCGGTAACACGGGGCGTCTATACATAGTGCGGGCGGTCGGCGCTACATCCACGCTGGATACCACCGCGGGAGATTCGATTGTAGGTGGCGCAAGCGTCACCGTGTCCAATCCGAAGATGCTCGTTTCCGACGGCGTAAATATCTGGTACGTGCTCTAACGCGCTACGAAAGGCTGAAATCAACATGGACGACATTCTGCAACTGCAACAACCGCTGAGGGACGGCGGCATCCGGTCCGTGAATTTCTTCAACGGCCGGTTGCTAAGCGGCAAGGACCTCTCTCGCGAACAGGCGGCGCGGCGCGAATCCGATGCCCGCCTGGGTTTGGCCGTCGGTGACGGCGTGGCCTTCGGCCTGGAAGTCGCGCGCGATACGAGCAACGACAAACCAGCCGCCCCGGTGCTCAAGATCAAGGCCGGACTCGCGGTCAATCGCATTGGCCAGACCTTGAGACTGACTACCGATACCAGCGTGGCGCTGACGCGGCGCTTCGATGCGCTCAGTGCGGACTACATGTTCGCCAACTGCACCCCGATTACCGGCGGCAGCTACGTCGTCGGTGCCGGCGTCTACCTGTTGACCATCGCGCCCGCGCAACTCAGCGAAGGCCGGGCGCCGACCAACGGTCTCGATCCGACCAATGTTGCCTGCAACACCGATGCGAATGTCGAGGCGGTGCAATTTCGCCTGATCAACATCCGGCCGGAGCGTTATGCCGGACTGGATCACGCATCCCCGCAGTTTCGCAACCGGCTCGCCTATCGCTGTTTCGGTATTGAGGCGCGCGAGCAGAACATGATCGACCCCTGGCGCGTCGATGCACCACGGTACGGGCTGATCGACGAACTGCGCAGTGTTGGCCTGGATAGCCGCGACGTTCCGCTCGCGCTGGTATTCTGGACCGCGGGTGGCATCCAGTTCATCGACACCTGGGCGGCGCGCCGCCAAATGCTTGAACCAGATTCCATGTCCGGTTTCTCATTTCGGCGCGACCCACTAAACCAGAATGAATTGTCGTCGTTTTCATTCATCGCGCGGCGTCGCCGCCTGGTCGAGGCGCATGCGATGTGCGCGCAGTTCCAGCAGCACCTGACCGATTTACTCGCAGCGACGGCCAATCCAGCCACGGTGGTTGCCACTGAGCATTTCCGTTACCTGCCGCCGTTAGGCGTTGTGCCATTGCAAAAATCCCCGCTGCGTGGTTTTGCAGAATCGACTTTCTTCGCCGGCATCGTCCGCCGTCCCGCAGCGGGGTCGAATCAACTCACGGAATTCATTGACGCGCGTTCCATGGGCGGGCTGCAAGAGCAGGCGCTGGCCTACGCGCCGACGGATGTCACGCAGAAGGAGTTTATCTGGCTGTACCGGCCATGGCAGAACGTCAAGGCGATAGACGACGGGCAATCAGTCCAACCGATGGTGGCGTTCGCCAGCGGCCTGGCGCCCGATCTTGCAACGGCGCGATTCGATATGGCGCGTTTCGATTACAGCAACTACGCAAACTGCTGCGTCGTTTCATAGTGCTTTTGGTATAGGAGGATTTATGGCAACACTTCCAACGCAGGTACGCCCCGGGGAAGTGATTTCTTCGGACTTGTTCAATCAAATTCTTTCAGGGTTGGCCGATCTGCACACTCGGGTGGCGAACCTTGAACTGGAATCGACGGAAGGTCTGCGGCCAATGATCACGGGAGTTGACCCAGCCTCCCCGCGGGTAGGCGAGATTCTGACCGTCACTGGCCTCAATTTTCCGAACGACCCTGGCAACGGTAATGTCCAGATAAGCGGAATTTCGGTAGGGAGTTTTTTCTCGGCCAGCCAGAATCAGGTGGTGTTTACCGTCCCAGGCGGATTCTCGATCCTGCCGGGCGACTACATCGTGACAGTGCGAAATGGTGCCTTTACAGGTACACACCCGATACGCATTTTACCGGCAACCTCCAACCTGGCCGGCTCTGTGGCCATTACGAACACGACACCCAGCCTGTCGCAAATCAACATTGGAGACTCGTATTCAGTCGAGTTTCTCGTGGACTCGAGAACCAACATTGGGGAAAGTTACCGAATCAGGGCGCGCTACCTCAATGTAACCGGTACGGCAACCGAGGCAATTTGGCTTTCGACTACGACGATCACGGACATTTCCACTAGCCTGGCGATCCCGCAACATCTCCGCATCGAACCCGGGGTGCCGAAGGCATTGCGGGTCAATTTCGTTGTGCCTGCGGGTGCAGTGGTCGCCGATCTCGTGTTCGCCGCAGAGTCGGTTACTAAACCTGGTGACCAGAACCTGAACCAGGTGTCGAACCCGGCACTGCATCTTGTCGTTGGCCAGGTGGTGACGCCTAGCGATCCCAATACCACGTTCGCGATCCTGAACTTTGGGCCGGCGGCCAATGCGCGCAAGGCGACTATCGACGGCGTACCCGGCGTGGAGGTGAGGTTCGGTTCGTCGGCAATCATCCGCGTGGACGCTACCTTTGCGGTGAAAGGCACCTACACCTACACGACGGAGATTCTGCCCGATACGACCGGGTGGACCGTCGGCAACCACAGTCCACAGCAGTCAACCGAGGCAGCGGGCGGAGTCGAACAGATCGGCGTGGAGGTAACTTCGTCCGGTACCGGTTCGAGCAAGCGCACGCTGGTCATCAAGGCAACCCGCACCGCCGATGTCGACGGAGCCGGGTTTGTGTCATGGATCGAAATTCCGATTCGCGGATTCTGAAAGAAATCAGCATTTCTCAAGACTCATTCCAACATTGATGACAGCAACGGAGGTGTAAGGTGAAAACATCAGAAGGTAATTTCCGCTCGATCTGTATCGCACTCGTGATTCCCCTTATCGCATTTGCGCTAGGTGCAACCACCAGTGTCGTGCGGGCGCAGGAAACATTTTGCATCCCATCCCACGAAGGGCTTCCCGGGCATGGCAGCTTGCCGCCAACTGTCGACGGATACGCTGGGTTCGTCACCGGAGTACCCGCGCTTTCCGGAGATCCTATCGAGCAAGGCTGGTCGAATTCCGGACTGAACAGCTATGCCTACGGCGGCACTCAGGCCTGGATGGAACTCCGCGGCATACGGCATAACTCGCAGCCTTTTGTTTACTTTTCTTTCGTCGTTCAGAACGACCAGGCCTTCGACGCGGATGACTCCATAGTCCTCGTGCTCGACCCGGGATGGACAAGCGGGGCCACTGGCTTCACGACCAGTGCGCGCAGAGTCGACATCCGTCCAGTTGCGGCCGGCGCCGGGGCTCCGGGAGCCGCAGGCACCGGAACTGCCTTGGTCCGCCACGACAGGCCACCCGCCGACGTTGCCTGGAGAACATTTCAGACCAGTGCCTGGACCGGCATGGCTGCTGCGCCGTCCGGCGCCGAGATCAAGGTCCGTTCATGGGAAATGGGTGCTTCGGACAAGGGCTGGAGCGTGGAGGTCAAGCTCCCGACCAACGCCGTAGCCGGATGGGTGAATCTCGGGTCGGCGTTCGGTTTCTATGCCAACGTCGTCAAACTTTGCGGCGTTGCCGGTTGCGTGTCGAACCCTGTGACCGTCCAGGAACACTTTTCCAATCAGTTCACGTGGCCGAGGACGATCAACTATACGCCGGGCGCAACGGGGTTTAGGGCGATCACCGGAAGTTTTCTTACGATAAATGATGCATTTGACTCAATTCCTGCTCGCTATCTTGGACCCGCCACCACCGCCTCCACATGCGCAGGGGTACGGTTCGTTGGTGGTGCTGGTGGAATTGGGGTACGCTCGTCCACCGGTACACTGGGCACCAATATCGATGCCACTGCTGGCGTCACGAATACGCTGGTAGCGCGTCTAAGGAACAACGGCACAGCCAACGACGGGCGCGGAATTCAAGCTGAGTTTCGCATTGCAAATTGGGGCGTGGCGAGCTACGCCGGATCGTTGCCCGGTACTTGGGATCTTATTCCTGCGCGGCCTGCGGGGAATCTCCCGGCCGCTCCGCTAAACGCCACCATGGCCAACGCCAACCCCTCGCGCCGCGTGGATGTGCCTGTCACCGCGTCGAGTGATATCTGGATGCAGACTCAGATCCTGCCAAGTGACAACTATTGCAACCCCAATCTAGGGGCTTGTCCGGCCGGATCAAGAAATTCGCACAGCTGCATCTGGGTGCTGCTGAACTCGAACCAGAATGCGAACATCTGGGAATCGAGTGTGCGGCGCAATTTCAACATCACCAATCTTTCAGTTAAGCGCCAACAGGCCGAGATCAACGCAATAGGCTGGGGAAAAGGCACCGGCCCAGGGGGCGAACAAGAGTTCACCCTGTCCACTCAACGCCGCTTCCTAGTGCATCCGGGGAGAGTCGGCAATATCAACGAAGTGCGCATACCCAAAGGCGTGGTGGCGACCGCGCTCATGGCGCCGAACGAAAGGCTCCGACCCGTCGAGCTGATGTCAGAGCTGGAGCTCGATCTGCTCAAAATGCCGGATAAAAATGGTGCGCCACTCTGGAACTACATATGGGAAGTCAACGTGAGCCGGGCTACACCCAGCACGCTGACGATCGGGCAGAAGACTTATCGGGTTATGGAGCCCGCCGGAACTTTCGGAACCATCGGCCAGCACGCTGGTGCAGTTGAGCAATTCGTTGACCAACTCAGCACGAGCCAAGCGGTGACGCAAGTAGCCGGGGCCGACATATATCATGCGGTGGTACCGGATGGCGGTGCTATTCGAGTTGACACGATGTTAGGGGCATTGGCGCCCGGCGAATCGCCACCGGCAGAAACGCCCAAGCCGCCTCGAAAGACATCCTGTGGGAGCCTCCGAAACGTGTCCCTAAATGGGCCCGATGGGGGTGGGACTATGTTGGCCGGGTCGCTGCTCATGGTCGGAAGCCTGGGTGTCGGTGGCCTCGCCTTCCTGCGCCGGCGCAAATCAAAGTTGGAGATACAGAAGAAAGAGCATCAGTCCTGATTGCAGGCTTTCATGTCCCTCGCCACAAACGCCGTGCTGTATTGGGCCCTCGCCGTGGTGGCGGTTCTCTCCGCCACGGCGTTCGCGGCGCAGCGCGCGCGGCTTGATGCGTGGACCATGTATCTCGCCGGCATGGCGGGACTTGGCGGTGCGCTGCTGCTTGGCTGGCTTTTTGCTGCGTTAGCCGGGCAAGGCGCTCAGGAGGAAAGTGGTGCGCGCAGCGCGCTCGGGGCGTTCACGGGGGCGGCCGCGTTCGGCTGGCTGGTTATCCGGCTGCGTGGCGGCGAGTTTCTGCGCTACGCGGATGCGGCAGTCCCCGGCATTGCGCTGGGCTACGCGGTGTACCGCATCGGTTGTTTTGTGAACGGATGTTGTTCCGGCATTCCAACGGAGCTGGCCTGGGGCGTGACTTTTGCGCGCGGGACTGAAGCATTCGATATCCAGCTCGCCGCCGGTCTGATCGATGCAAACGCGGCGCAGACCGTTCCGGCGCATCCCACGCAGTGGTATCACGCGGGAGCCGCCATGTTGACGCTGCTCGCGCTAACCCGGATTGACGCTGCGCGGCCGGGTCGGCGTCTGGCCTTCGCACTGATTGCCTACGGGGTAGCGCGATTCCTGATCGAGTTCTTCCGCGCGAATACCTTCCCGGTCTGGGGCGCGCTGGATCTGAATCAAATTCTTTGCCTTGCGATGATCGCGGTCGGTGCGCTGCTCTGGATGTCGGGTGCTCGCGGCGCCAATGCATTGCGTGAGGGTGCGGCATGAGCCTCGCGCTGGGCGCAGAGCGCACGGTGAT
>JANLTJ010000056.1:0-2147 GCA_031362885.1 Betaproteobacteria bacterium | reverse complement strand
TACCGATCCAGCCCGCCCACCGTGAACAATTCTTCCTGCATCACATCGGCTCCACGCATCTTGCTATCCTGTTTTCTCGTTTGCACAGCCCATTTCATGAACAGGCACCGCGTGAGAAAATTCAGAGAATTTCAACAAACCTCTAGGGTCTGTTGACATTCAATTCATGGACGTGAAAAGCATGCCAACCTGGCCCTGGCCAGGTTGCGTGATTAGCGTTTTTCGTCATGACCGACACATTTGAATGCACAGGAGCTTCGCAGATCGATATCGAGAGAATGCTCGATCTGATCAGCGACGCGCTGATCGTGTGTTCACCCCAGGCGGAGATTCAGTCCATCAGCAATGCCGGCATGCGCCTTTTGGGTGTCACCGCGAAAGAGGTATTGGGCAAACCGATCAGTGATGTCCTTCCGGGTCTGCGATGGGAGCGCGCGCCCGGCCAAACCAAAGCCCTGGTGACTTGGCGAGTGGAAGGCATGACTCTGAACACAGCCGATGGCGATGCGGTCGAGGTTGAAGTTTCGGTCGCGTCATTTCTGGACCGATCCGGCAAGTTGCAGGGATTGGTGTGTTTAATCGATGATGTCTCGAAGCGTATGCGCAGCGAACGGGAACTGCGGCGCGCGCTCGATCGCCTGGATATGGCGGTCGAAAGCGCGGACCTCGCACTCTGGAGTATGGACTCCGGGACCAGGATGCTGGATTTGAGCACGCACTGGAAGGAGCTGCTTGGCATTGCAGCCGAGCGGACGGGCAATGGCGCTGGCGCGCCCGGATGATCGGTATCGCCTGGTGCGCCACACCCTGGCCGTGTGCCGCAGGCGTGACGACCACTTCAGAATGGATTTTCGCATGCTGTGGCCGCAGGGTGAGATCAAACGGCTGTCGATCCGGGGGCGGTTTTCCCGGTGACGCCCGGATTCAGCCGAGCCCCTGATGGTGGGCACGCTGGCCGACGTTACGCGGCGCAGGACCGAAGAGCACAAGCTGCGCGAGACATCCGAGCGACTGCGCGCGCTCTCGGTACATATGGAATCGATCAGGGAGGAAGAAAATGCGCGCGTCGCCCGAGAAGTGCACGACGAAATAGGCGGCGCATTGACCGCCATCAAGCTCGGCCTGTCGGCAGTTCGATCACGTTTCAGACTGGACCCGGTCGTGGCCCGGCGCGTGGCCGATTTGTGCGATCTGGCCGATGCCACGACGCAGCGCGTGCGCAAAGTATCAACCGCGCTGCATCCGCATATGCTCAATACGCTCGGGCTGGCGCCGGCGTTGTTGTGGTATGCGAAGGAATTTTCCAAGTTCAGTGGAATCAAGGTTAATGTCGTGCTGCCGGAAGTACTCGCGCTCGACAGTCATGCGAGCCTGGCCGTTTATCGCCTGGTGCAGGAAGCGCTGACCAATGTTGCGCGGCATGCCAGAGCGACCGAGGTGCACCTCCTCGCTTCCCAAGACGAGTTCAATCTGTATGTGACCGTGCAGGATAACGGGGTGGGTATCAGCGAAACGGCGCTTGCCGGATCGGGCGGTTTCGGCATTCAAGGCATGCGCGAGCGTTGCGCGCAGTTTGACGGCGAAATGACCATTGAAAACGAGCCCGGTATGGGGGCGATCGCGGGGCGCGCAATGGACGTGGTCCTGCTGGATCTGTCGCTGCCTGATGGCAGAGGCCTTGCGCTGCTGGAGCACATCAAGCGGCATGCCTCGGGTCTGCCGATCATCGTCTACACCATGTTTTCGGAGGCGGAATACGCCCGCACTGCGTTTGCGGCCGGTGCCTCCGGCTACATCAACAAGGACAATACGGCGGAAGAGCTGGTGCTGGCGGTTCGAAGGGTGGCGCGCGGAGGTCGCTATGTAAGCGCGGCGATGGCCGACATTCTGCTGGGCGGGGCAGAGGAGCAGAAAACCGGGTTGCCGCACGAGCAGCTTTCACAGCGCAAGATGGAAGTGCTGCTGGCGATTTCCCAGGGAATCTCCCTGACTGCGATTGCGGAACGTATGAATCGCCCCGGGATTTGAGGAGGCTCCTTAATCTGAGAAGATGGAGCCATGAGCAAATCAAAACGTTTTTCCCCGGAAGTACGTGAACGCGCGGTTCGGATGGTGCAGGAACACCGTGGCGAATATCCCTCCCTTTG
>JANLTJ010000031.1:0-3492 GCA_031362885.1 Betaproteobacteria bacterium | reverse complement strand
TGCAGGTATTGGTATCGAGCATGACCTTCATTCAAATAACGCCGCGCGCTTTTTCTGCCTGGGTTGATCTCTGCCGGTCAGATAGTCCCTGGTGAACTTGTCCAGACTGCCGATCAGGGAATCCCAGGAATTGACCAGAGGGATCAAAACTACGGCGCTGCCGGATTTCTTGATGAACACCTCGTCGCCCTCGAAGCGAAACTCCTTGGGCAGCCGCACCGCCTGGCTTTGCCCGTTCCGAAACAGTTTGGCCGTTTTCATTGTCGCCACCTAAAAGTATATGTGCGAAGTATATACTTCATTTTCGCCGCATCCAGGGCGACGGTAGAGGGGTGCCTCGTGCGCAACCGGTTCGTCTTGCCCGCTCAGGAAGCATGCAGTATCGGGTGCTCGGCCTACCGTGCCGGCACGGATGGAAGGTGGTGACGAGCGACCCGCGCTCGCACGCACGAGTGACCCAGCCCAAGCGGTGCATTAAATCAACGACCCCTCGATCCGGGGCGTTCGATTGACCAAGATAAATGTATGGCCTCTCATTGCTGCGCAGCGCCCTCGTCGAAGAACGTCTGAACTTCACGGAAAAGCTGCATGCGGTTTTTCTCCGCGTGCACACTGTGCGTTCCTTCACCGATGACCACGAGCCGCCTGAGCGGCGCGTTGGTCAGCTTTGGAAAGAGCGCCTGCGCCATATAGAGCGGCGTGTCAGCATCCCATTCGGCCAGAACGAGCAGCGTCGGCACGCGAATATCGGCGGGGTCGTACATGGGCCTGCCCACGTTCCAATACTCACGCCCGTCTAACACCACGCCGTTTGGGGCGCGGAAAGCTTTCGGATTTTGTGTCGCAGACCACGGGTCGCTCGCGTAAGCCGCTTCGAGATACGCATCCAGCCATCGCGCCGGCATCAATTCCTGCTGCTTGCCGCCCGGGAGTCCCGTGGCACGGCGCTTTTTGACCGCATCTCCCGTCACCGTGCGATAGGCGCCCAGAGAGCCCCCGCTGTCGACGAGCGAGGCGCCCTGCGTGCGAACCCATTGCGGGGCGAACAACGCGAGACGGTTCACCTTGGCGTTGTTCGTCGTCGTATAGACCGCCATGATCGTGGTGCCCCATGAGTGGCCCAGTAGATTGATCTTGCTGAGCGCACGCCGCTTGAGAATGAAATCCACTGCTGCGCCGACGTCCTTCGCCGCCGTATCCGTGCGTACGATCGGCGCGTTCCTTTCGGCCGGCTCGTTCATCTCGCGCGGACGCGTCGACTTGCCGTAACCGCGCACACTGACAAAATAGGTGTCGTATCCGCGACTTGCCATCCATTCCATCCATGACACGCCGTCGAGATTCAAGTCGAACCCAGTCTCGGGCGACCCGGTGGCACCATGCACAAAGAGCACGACGTTATCCGCTGAAAAGCGCGTGAGGTTCGCGGCGCGCTTGTTGCGCACGAAGAGCTGGACTCCGGGATCAGCGGATGGAATCATGAAATCCTCGGTCACGAGCGAGGCGCCCCCGCGTACCGGATCCTGTGCGCAGCCCGCAACGAACACCGCGCTCAAGAGCGCGAGTCCCCATCCCAACGTGTTGCGACAGATGAATCGTTTCATAGTGCCCCCCGTAGTGATTCGTTGTGGCAAAGGAAAGTCTATCCGAGACTGCTCACAGAAACGCGCCCATTTGCGCGCCTCAGCACCGGCGCATCGGCGCACAATTGGCGCTTATGTCGTCTCGCGAGCCGCTATTGGTAATAAGCCGGGCGGCAACCGGGGGCCGGGCCGTCGCACTCGATGCTGGTTCCCGCCGGCGTGCGCAACCCGCAATGGCTCATCAGTGCATCGAGCCGTGCCTTGACCAGCGCAGCGGAACTCTTCTCCTGGCTCATGCGACGCGGTCCCGAATCAGCTGGGGCACCGGCCGGGTGTTGGCAAATGAAGGCCTTTCCTCGAGCCGGTCTGAAAAGACTGCCAGGTTCGGATATTGCACGCGCCAGTCGTTCTGCGGCCAACGCACAGTCAGATAGCGCAGCAGTGTTCCGGTTGCGATGTCCGCCATCGAAAAGGTGTCGGCATGGCAAAACGGCTTGTCACCGATCACGCGAGACAGTTCACGCAGGGCGCCAGCGAGCTTTCTTTGCTGACGCTCATACCACGGTGCGCTTCGTTTGTCTTCTTCACGTGCTTTCTCGAAAAACATCAGCACCATCGCGTCGCAGGCCCCATCGACGATGATTTCGAAGCGCTTCACGGCAAGGATGCCGTCGGTATCCTTGGGCACCAGTGGCGGTTGCGGGTGTCTCAATTCGATCCATTCGTTGATGTAACGCGATTCGAAGACGCTTTCCCCGTTGGGACAGATCAGCACCGGCAGCTTTTCCAGCGGGTTCCAGCGCGGTGTCTGCGTTTCGCTGTCCCACGGCACCTCGGTGATGAGTTCGAAGGGAATACCTTTTTCGGCAAGCTGGATGCGCACCTTGCGCGCATAGGGACTGGGCGTGGCACTGATAAGTTTGTACATGGGTTAGACCTTTATGGAAGAACTTCAAAAGCACGGATAGATCCTCTGTAGGGCCGCGAGGATTACCCTACGGCTTACGATCAAGCGCGCGCTTAGCCTGCGGCTTGGCGGCCTCATCGGATAGGAAAGTCTATCCGGGACTGCTCGCAGAAGTGCTCCCATTTCGGCTCCTCAGCCCCGGCGCATCGGCGCACTCAAGCGGCATGCGATCGATCTACTTTAATTGCGGCACGAACACGGGGTCCGCGCACCAAGGTGCATTCGTGCGAGCATTGTTAGCCAAGGGATGGAACATGATGCGGGTCCGAGCAATCTTAACCTTTACGCTATCGCGAGCTCCCATAAATTATTTTTCTTAGGCCGCAGCGCGGCGTCAGTCTGAATTTCGCCGTCGATGAACAGACGCTAGATCACGGTCCCTTTGTTGTAGATCGACAGTTCAACTGCCTGGAATTCCACGCCGGATCCAATCGCGGGGTCTGTCCGCGCACCCAGCAGTAGTGAACGATGTTGGTGTCAACAACGATCACTTGAGCCCTTTGCGCTTGCCGCGGTCGCCGATCCGGTGATCGACCCGTGGAGGACTTCCGGGATGTTCTTGAGTGTCAGATTCAGCATCATTGCCCCTTGGAACCATTGCGGAGCCATTTGAGCATAGGCCTGCCCGGACCCTCAATCAAGCTTCGCGCCGCCGCGCGCCCAGCGCGCCAGCAACGCGCGCTCCTCGTCGGTCATCTGCGTCAAATTGCCGGGCGGCATCGCCCTGGCGATCACGGTCTGGGAAACAATCATGGCCGCCTGCGCCCGGATACGCTCCGGCGTGTCGAGCAGGACGCCTTTGGGCGCCTCGTTCAATCCCTGGAAAGTCGGCTTCGCCATGTGACAGGCAACGCAGCGACTATTGATTACTTTTCTTACATCGTCGAATTTCACGCCTTCCGTTCCAGCTTCCTGCCGAGGCATCAGAAAAATGAAGAGAAC
>JANLTJ010000027.1:0-14557 GCA_031362885.1 Betaproteobacteria bacterium | reverse complement strand
GTCATGGTGTTGCCTCCTGTCTGTTTAGTGTAGCAATCCGGGGTGAGAGAGGGAGCTACAACGCCAAGGAACGTCAGGGCTACACCACGCAAAGTGTAGCAATCCGGGGTGAGAGAGGGAGCTACAACCGTTCGGGGACTGGCGCATTGTCGATCATTAGTGTAGCAATCCGGGGTGAGAGAGGGAGCTACAACGGTTCCGACGCGTCGGGATAAATCGCCCCGACCCTTCGAAACCGGCGCGCTCTCGCGCGCGCTTGCAGGAATGCCCAGAAAGCGGTGAAGGGGCCAAGACCAGTGCTTCGATGATCGCAATCAGCCCATCAGGCTCATTGCTCAACGATCACCGATTGCGCGCACTATTCGTTGACTACGCCGCCGCGGACAACGAGCGCTGAAATCTGCCCTCAAGGATGCCGCGGACGGTAATATCCTCATCAAGCTCTTCCCAGCGCAATGCATAGCCATTAAGACGCAATTTGACCTTCTGCAATTGCTCGTCGGTTGCCTGACTCAAACGGTCAAATCGGTCTGCAGGAAATCCAAGTTGCCGCCCGTCCGTCAGTTCAACGAATACCGTGCGACGCTCGACCCATGTCCGTGACGCAAGCACTTCAAATTCAGCGGCTGTGGAATTCATGGAATTTCTCCATCAGAAAAGTCCGGTGCTCAAAAACGAGTCTTTCGATCTTTCTCACTTCAGCCGGAGCCGACAGCCGTGTAGTCAAATTACCCCGCAAGCCAAGGGGCTCAAGGCAGTGAATGCGGAAGGGTAATTGTGTACAGGGTCAAGGACAAGAGCCAGTCAGGAAAAAAACAGCGCCGACACTGGAACGTTGTATCAAAAACAACTTTCGTTGGCGCAGATAGTGCTCCATATCCTTCCCGGAAAGGATCCTGCTCGATCCCTCGAAACCGGCGCGCTGTCGCGCGCGCTTGCAGGAACTGCAGGGTTCATCGCTGACGCCGCAGTTCCCCCCTGATTTTTCCGGTTGGGAGGCGTATACCCCTGTTCAGCATCAATCGCTGCTCACTACCCATAAATCACCGCATCCAGGGCCACGCAGCCCTCCCCTGCGGCGCCCACCAGCACCGGATTCAGGTCCAGATTCACCACGCCCGATTGTGGATTCATCATCAACTGGCCCACCGCCTCAACAGCGGCGCAGAAGGCGTCCACGTCGAGCGCAGGCTCGCCACGCACGCCATCAAGCAGGGGTGCTATTCGCAGGCGACCCAGCGCTGCTCTGAGCTCTTCCTCCGTGAACGGCGCGATCAGCAATTGCACATCGGGCATCGCCTCGACATATTTGCCGCCATCGCCAACCAGGATCACCGGGCCGAATACGGGATCGAGGCGCGCGCCAATCATCAGTTCGCGCCGGCCGCGTGCCATTTTTGCGACGATGGCGCCGTCGAAGCGCGCGCTGTGCCCGGTCAGTGCCTTCTGAATATCTTTGAATGCGCTTCGCACTTGACTGACCTTGGTCAGACCGAGGCGTACCAGTCCCAGTTCGCTCTTGTGGGCAATCTGCGCCGAGCAGCCTTTCACCGCAACCGGACCGCCCAAGTGCGCCAGCGCGGCAGCCGCCTCGTCGGCTGATTGGCACAGCCGGTACTCCACGACCGGAACACCGGCCCGCGCGAGCAGGTTCAGACTGTCAGCCTCGTTCAGCATGACCGGCACCTTCGCCGACATCACCGGTGCATGCGGGCTTTGGGCTCCCCTTTCTATCGCGGCCCCGATGCGTTCGCCGTGCGACAGAAACTGATTGAGCGCCGCCACCGCTTCGTATTCGGTGACAAACACCGGCAAGTCATGCGCGGTGAAGCGCGCAGCGATATTGGGCTGCGGAATCGCGGCGACCAGCGGTTTTCCGGTGGCTTTGGCGAAGTCCGCGGAGTCGCGCGCAAAGGCTTCGACGTCGTAGCCCTGGCCAGCCACCGGAATGCCAATGAGAAAAGCGTCCGCCGCGTCGTCACGCGCCAGCACCGGCAAAATTTGCGAGAACAACGCACTGTTGGTGAGCAGCGCGGCGGTGATGTCGATCGGGTTGGTGGTGGTGGCGAAGCCGGGGAGAATATTTCCAAGCTCGTCGCGCGTACCTTGTGCCAGCTTTGCCATCGGCATGCCAACACCGCTGGCGGCATCCGCCGCCATCACGCACACCGCGCCGGAATTGCTGATCGCCACCAGCCGCCGGCCTTTGGGCTTCCAGCCCTTCAGATACATTTCCGCGCTGGCCACCAGTTCGGAAGTATCGCGCGCGCGCCAGATGCCGTGCTTCTCGAAAAACGCATCCACCGTGCGGTCTTCGTTGGCAAGTGCACCGGTGTGCGATTTCGCCGCTGCCTGACCGGCGGCGGTGCGCCCGGACTTGAGCGCGATCACCGGCAGGTTGCGCGCGTGGGCGATGCGCGCCGTCTCGGCAAGAAAGTAGGGATCGATGATGCTCTCCAGATACAGCAGCAGCAGTTTCAGGTCCGGGTCTTCGGCCACCACGGAGGCGAGTTCGGCGACGCTGACATCGGCGTCGTTGCCGGTGGCGTGCGAGTGGCGCACACCGAGGCCGCGCGCGCGCAGCAGGCCATAAGGCACCACGCTCATCGCCCCCGACTGGCTGACCACCGCGATCGGGCCATCGATGGGCGGGGCTTCGATATACATGGTGGAAAACGACAGGATGGCACCGGTGCCAAAGTTGGCCAACCCTTGCGAATTTGGCCCGATGATGCGCATGCCGTGCGCGTGGGCAGCGTCACGCATGCGTTTTTCCTTGGCCTTGCCCTCGACCGGATCGGTTTCGCCGAAACCGGAAGTCATTACCACGGCAGTCTTGACCCCGCGCCGCGCGCATTGCTCGACCGCCTCGATGGCCGCATCGCCAGCGAGCGCGACAATGGCGGCCTCCGGCGCATCGGGCACGTCGGCGAGCGAAGGGTAAGCCTTGAAGCCCTGAATTTCGGCGCGCTTCGGGTTAATCGGATAGACCTTGCCCCGGTATCCATGGCGGGAAAGATAGAGTAACGGGCGTCCGCCTATTTTATTTTCGTTTTCCGACGCGCCGATGACGGCAATCGACTTCGGATTCAGGACGGTGCGCAGCGCGTCGCGCAAGACATTGTTCATATCACCCTCCCAAGGAATACGTTCTTACTTGCTTCGTGGCCCGACGGACGCAGACGCGCTACCCGAAAACGGGCGCCTGCGGCGCCAACGTGTCCGCGCGTCCCGCCTATTTTGTTTTCGTTTTCCGACGCACCGATGATGGCAATGGATTTCCGGTTCAGTACGGTACGTAGGGCGTCGCGCATGAGGTCTTTCATTGCTTATCCTTATGAGAAAAACAGCGCTCACCGCAAGGAACGCCAAGTAACCCGGAAAATCGCAATGCTTGAATGACCGAATCCAGCATTGCTTTGCTCTCCACTTTGGACGTTGAATTCCCCTGGCGTCCCTGGCGTCCTTTGCGGCGAAAAATGATCTTCAAGTTTCAGGCCCGGTCGAAAAACGGAATCTTCTTGCCGGCGAGCGACACGAACCGGACACGCACACACTCGCCGATCTTCAGATCTTTATCGCCATGGGCCATCAGACGAAAACCTTCGTCAGCATCAATCAACACGATCAGGTAAGGCGCATGCGCACGCCATTCCTCGCTCGGCGCGCGCGCGACCAAGGTACGCGCATGCACCGTGCCCAGTCCTGATGCCTGCCGCGTGGTTGGCGCGACTGCGCCGCATTCTGGACAAAAACCGCGCCGGAAATACCAGACCGCCGGGCATGCAGTGCAGGTCTGATAGGTGATTGCCTCGGCATCCTGCGTCCAATCCTTGGGTTCGGTATTCATGGCGCCGCCTCCATCACCAACGAAACATGCGATGACAGCACACCGCCGTCGCCGTGCAACAAGGCCAGGCTGGCGTTTTTCGCTTGCCGGTTTTGCGCGCGCCGGGTCAGTTGCAGCTGCGTTTCGATCAGATGCGCCATCGCGCCGCCGACGCCGCAATGACCATATGAAAGCAAGCCGCCGTGGGTATTAAGTGGCAGGGGGCCGTCGTGATTGAAACGGCCTTCTCGCGCCTGCCGGCCCGCGCCACCGCGCGGCGACAAGCCGATTTCTTCCAGCAATATGGTCAACGTGATGGTGAAGCTGTCGTAGATCGCGGCGTAGTTGACGTCGATCAATTTGATGCCGGCGGCGGCAAGCGCCTTCTGCGTCGATGCACCTGCGCCGAAATGCGTGAGGCTGGCCGCGGCACTGATGTGCTGATGCGTATGGGCCTGCGCGGTGCCGCGGATGCGCACCGCGCAATCGCCGCTACGCGCGCGACTCACGACAAATGCGGCGCCACCGTCCGATACCGGGCAGCAATCAAGCAGTTTCAAGGGGGAAGCAATCGGTTTCGAGGCGAGCACTGCGTCCACCGTGATCGGCTCCCTGAACTGCGCGCCGGGATGCAGACCGGCATGTCTGCGCAGCAGCACGGCGAGTTCGGCGAGATCGGTTTCCGTTGTGCCATGTTCGTGCATGTAGCGCGAGGCAAGCAGGCCGTAGTACGCCGGAATGGTGGCACCCAGCGGCACTTCGTAAACCGGATGGCCGACCTGCGCCAGAGTCTGAATCGCGGAATCGCGGCTCTGCCCGGTGAGCCGGTTTTCCCCCGCCACGACCAGAATGTTTTTCGCCGCGCCGGACTCGACCAGATGATGCGCCAGCATCGCCATGGCAAACCCGGTCGCCCCGCCGAGCTGGATCGCATGCGCATACTCGGGCTTCAGGCCAAAGTGTTCCGCGAACACGGTCGACAGCATCAGATGCGGCATGGTCGTCGAATATCCGCAAATCAGCCCGTCGATGTCCGCGCGTTCGAGTCGTGCATCGGCGAGCGCCACGCTCGCCGCCGCGCTCATCAGATCAAGCGTGCTTTTGCCTGGATGTTTGCCGTAAGGCGTCAGGCCGACGCCGGTGATGTAGGACATGAATTTTCCTTCGAAAAGTAAGGGCAGGGACGAGGGGCGAGGGATGGGGTGTGAAAGGTGAAGGGGGTTTCCCCTCGTCCCTGCCCTTCTATACCGTCGCCACCGGCGTCGCCGGTGAGCCGACCGCGCCGGGCAGGCGCAGCGGCGGCGCGGTGAGCAGAAATCGCGAACGCTTGTGTTCGCGCAGCCAGTTGGCAAGTGGCGTCAGATGCCAGATCTCGCCCAGATTCACGCCGAGTTTGAACAGGCAGTGCTCGTGCAGCGGCAGCATTGCGCAGCGGCCATCGTGATGGGTGGCGGGATGCGCTTCCACCGCGTAGTTGTCCGCGATCAGAGACACCAGACCGGAATCGGTGATCCATTGCAGCAGCTTCTGGTCGCGTCCGTCGAGGGTCGCGCAGGAGTGTTCGAGCTTGTGCTGATCCGGGTGCTTGTTCATTTCCAGAATCATCTGCGCGAAGCCGGTGTGCAGGCAGACCATGTCACCTTTTTCCACGATCACTTTGTCCTGCTCCATGATGCGCATGAGCTGCTCGTAGCCGACCGCCACACTGGCGCGACCGATGTGCGCATGCAGATCGATCATCACGCCGCGCCCCTGCACGCAATTGACCGCCATGTTCTCCACGCCGAGCGCGTGAACGGCGGTGGTGGTTTTGGCGGGCACGGTGCCAATCGCGCCGGCATCGTCCGGATCGCTCGGTCCGGAAATTTCCTTGCCGGCGCGGTAGCCGTTGTAGAACACCGGCTCGGGCTTGCCGTCACCATCGGCGTCGAACAACTGGCCGACGTGGGCCAGGCTGTCCCATTGCGTCGAGTATTGCAGATGCAAAATCACCGCGTCGTCGTTGATGACATCGGTGGCATCCGGATTGTCGCGTTGTACGAGATAAATCATGTTCGGGCGGCCGTTGCGCAGCGTCGGGCGCAGAATCGGCGGATGGCGGCGCGGGTTGAGCACATTGCCGCCCGGATAATCGAGCGGCAGGCTCAGGCAGAACACCAGCCCCTCCTTCACCTCGGCAATGCCTTGTTTTACTTTTTCCGGCGTGAGCAGGTTCAAGCGTCCGAGTTGGTCATCCGGTCCGAAGTCGCCCCAAGTCGAGCCGGGCGGGCGGTTTTTCCAGCGTGGTGATTGAGTCATGGTGCTCTTTCCTTTTCGTGGTTCCATAATTGGTGTTGGCAACTAAACGTAAACCCTTCCCCTGTGCTCTGCTCCAAGTGTTCCCTTGTCCCGGAGAGCGAGGGAACACTTGGAGCGGAGCAGAAGGGTTGGGATGAGGGAAAACATCGTCCGCTGTTGCGACGAACCTCGATGGTTACGGCGTACTTGTCCATCGTGAAATTCCTCCTCGTGTGCTTTTGCGGCTCACATTCGGGAGATTCCTCCGATGGACTTCCGTATCTGTAAAACTTCTACCGCCTCCCCGGCAGTGCCGGGGGGTCTCCCGCTCACGCTAAAGCTTTACATCGCATCCCACATAACCCCTCTCCCTCCGGGAGGGGTGACGCGAGGGCGCGTGCCACGCAATCGAAATTGATGCATCACCTTACGTGAAATTCAGATGTACCTTGTACTTCTTAAAGCTCATTGATTTTTAACCGCGCCATGCCCACCCAGATAAGTGCGCTGCAATACGTCGCTTGCCTGGATTTCCTGCGGCGTGCCTGCGGCAGCGATGCGGCCGGTCTCCACCAAATAACAGTACCCGGCCCGGCGCAGCGCTTTTTCCACCAGTTGTTCGACCAGCAGGATCGCCATGCCGCCGCTGCACAGATCCGCCGCCACCGAAAGAATGCGGTCAATGACCAGCGGCGCCAACCCGGCGGACGGCTCATCGAGAATCAGCAGACGCGGCTCTGCAATCACGCCTTGAGCGACCGCGAGAATCTGCTGCTGGCCACCGGACAGGCGCGCAGCAGGATCATGGCGCTTTTCGGCCAGTTCCGGAAACAATTCATAGATGCGCCCCAACCGGGAGCGATCGCCGTGCGGGCTGCGCGCGTAAGTGCCGATGAGCAGATTGTCTTCCACCGTCAGCGTGGTGAATACACGATGGCCTTCGAGCACCTGCACCACGCCGGCGCGCACGATGTCACGCGGGCTGGCGTGGCTCAAATCGCGTCCATCGAATTCGACGCCTCCAGCGCGCTTTGGGATCAGTCCCGAGATGGCATGCAGCGTGGTGCTTTTGCCTGCACCGTTGCGACCCAGCATCACGGCGAATTCGCCGCTGCGCACTTCCAGGGAAACACCGTGTACGACTTCCGCCTTGCCGTAGGCGACATGCAGATGATCCACTTTCAGCAGCGGCGCGCCGGTTCTCATCTCAGGCCCCGAGATAGACGCGGATGACTTCCGGGTCACGCCGGACTTCATCGGGCGTGCCACGCTTGATGACCGCACCGATATCCAGCGTGGTGACACGATCGCAAACGCGAAACACGAAATCGGTATGGTGCTCGACCAGCAGAACACCAACGCCGGCATCGCGCATGACGCGGATCACCGCGCCGAGATGTTCGATCTCAGTTTCGGTCAGCCCGCCCGCCGGTTCGTCAAGCAGCATAAAGCGCGGGCGCTGCGCCAAGCCGCGGGCGATTTCGAGAAAGCGCTGCTCGGCATGTTCGAGCAAGTTCGCGCGCCGGCCGATGGCATGCGAGAGGCCAACGCCATGCAGCAGTTCTTCCGCACGGCTGCGCAACAAGCGTTCGTCGAGCTTCACTTGCGGCAGTGAGAATGCACTCGCCAGAAAACCGGCGCGGGCATCCTGCCAACCGCCCAGCATGGCGTTGTCGAGCACGGAAAGTGTCGGCAGCAAGCGCGGCTTCTGGAAGGTGCGCGCAATGCCGAGATTGGCTCTCTGCTGAACGCTGGTGAGCGAAATTTCGGATTCATCGAGGGTGATTTTTCCGCCATCGGGCCGGTAATAACCGGAGAGCAGATTGAGCAGCGTGGTCTTGCCACTGCCATTCGGACCGATCAGGCCGTGCACCTCGCCGGCTTTAAGTTCCAGCGATACCTGCGACAAGGCCGTCAGTCCGCCGAAGCGTTTGCTGATGCCGCGCGCGGCCAGGCTCATCGCGCCTGCCCGCTGCGGATGGCCTTTGCCAGACGGTCGAGATCAGGCTTCACGACATGACTCTCGTCCCGGCGCGGGCGAAAGCGCTCGATCAACAGGTCAAACACCCGCCCGATACCTTCCGGCACCAGCAGCACCACGGCAAGCAGCAGCAAGCCGTAGAAAAAATTTCCCAGTTTCGCCAGCGGCGCGACCATCTCCGGCAGCGCGGTGAGCACGATGGTGCCGATGGCGGGCCCGAGAATGTGGCCGCGCCCGCCAATGATGATGCAGACGAAAAAGAACAAGCCGAGTTCGAATACGAAGGTGTCCGGCGTAATGTAGCTCTGCAGGATGGCGAACAACGCCCCCGCCACACCAGCGGTGAAGCCGCTGAAAACGAACACGGTGAGCTTGACGCGCAACACCGGCACGCCGACCGCCTGTGCCGTTACCACGCTGTCACGCACGGCGATGAGTCCCCGTCCCCAGGTGTGGCGCGCCACGTTCCAGGTGAGCCAGGTCACCAGCGCGGCCAGGCTAAGGATCAGCCAGTAGTTGCCGCGCGGCGTATCGAACGGCGCCGGCAATCCCGGCACCGGGAGACCGACACCGCCGCCGGTCAGTTCGCCCTGCGCCAGTGTGATTTCGGTCACGATCAACGCGAAGGCCAAGGTGGCCATGGCGAAATAAAAGCCGGGCAGACGCAGCGATGGCAGGCCGAGCAGGAATCCGCATAACGCACACAAGGCACCCGATGCCGCGATGGCTAATCCCGGATGCACGCCATGCGTACCGGCCAGAATGGCGAAACAGTAAGCGCCGATGGCAAGCAATCCGACATGACCGATCGACAACTGCCCCGAGTAACCCACAACCAGATTCAGCCCGCCGATCAGCACCCAGTACGCGCAAATCAATGCGGCCAGATGCAGCTTGTAGAGATCGCCCGCCCACCACGGCAGCGTAATCAGCGCCGCCGTCACGATCAGGATGGCAACTGATTTGTTGGAAAACCTCATACCGGCCGCACGCTCTGGCTGCCAAACAGCCCCGCCGGTTTAAGCAACAACACGATCATCAGCAAGCCCACCGAAATGGTCTGCTGGTATTCGCCGCCGACGAAATAAGTCGCCACCGCGCTGAGAACCCCAAGCGCCGCTCCGCCAACCAGCGCGCCAATATTGCTGCCCAGCCCGCCGACGGCGAGCGCAATGAAGCCGTTCAGGGTCAGCGTCAACCCGAGTGCGAAATAAGCGAAGGTCAGTTGCCCGGCAGCAAATCCCGCCAGCCCACCCATGGCGCCGGCAATGACATAAGACACCGAGCGGATGCGATCCGTGGGAATGCCGCGCGCACGCGCCGCGAAGGCATCCTCCGACATCGCGACGAACAGTTTGCCGTAGAGCGTGCGCCGGTAGAACAGTTCGAGCGCCACCGCGAGCAGAATGGCAATGGCGATCGGCAGCCAGTATTTCTGGTCACCGAGCCCGGCGGAAAAATCCTGCGGGATGAGGCGCGGAAACGGTTTCGGCTCGGTGCCCCACCACAGTCCTGCGGCTTGTTGCACCATGGTTGCGAGCGCGAGTGTTGAAAGCAGCCACAGATGCTCGTCGCTGCGCGCGAGCACACGGCGGATCGCGATCAAATCGGTGAGAAAACCGAATAGCGCGCCAACCACCATCGACCCCAGCAAAGCGAGCGGAATCGGCCAGCCCAGCGTGGACAGAAACCATGCGCCGAAAATTCCGCCCAGCATCGAGATATGGCCGGTGGTCACCGACAACACCTTGGAAGTCGAGAACATCACGTTGTAGGTCAGCGCCGCAGCAGCGTACAGCGCGCCAGTGGCGAGGCCGGCAATCAAAGCGACAAGCATGAAGGATTCGGGTCAGTGTTCCCGCGTCAGAGTACGCAAACCGCCGCGGATGTTGATCGTGGTCGGCAGTTTAACCTCGCAAACGGCGATTGACCACGAAGACGCCGCGTAAACCGGTGTTGCCCGGAGAGAGGCAGGCAATACCGGCAGGCTGCTCTTGTTGGCCGGCGCGCATCGGTTTGCACGGTTCACGCAATGGCGATGCACGAGCGCCGTGAGATCACAAGATCAAAGAAATCGTGCCGTGACGCGGCGAATGAATCCACTCACTTTAGATCTGGGCCCGACACAGGCGGTATTGCGGTTTAGGATTTAGAGAGCAGGGGCTCGAGCGAGGCCAGCAAAGAGTCCAGATTGGCCTCAACAATTCCCCAAACAACCCGATTGTCCACCGTGGCGTAACCGTGGACCAGGACGTTCCGGAAACCTACAACCCTGGACAGATCGGCAATCGCGCTGGCCGTCGTCGGATCGATTTTGCGAAGCCGATTGAGCGCCTCACCAACAATCGCCAGTTGACGCTCGACACCAGAACGAAGCAGATCATTTGCTTCGTATTCGCCGAAGGATTTGCCCCGGGTGAACTGGGCGACGAGCTCGGCGGCGTGCCGCGCATCCCATATCAACTTGCGCGCGTCAGCGTGCATAGACCGGCCGGAGCTCCGCCTGCACTCGGTCGCGGAAATACGGATTCTCAAGGCTGGCTTCGGTGATGAGGTCCACCGGGCGGCCAAAGAGTTCTTCCAGACTATCCTTGAGACCGAAGTAGGCGTCGGCGTACTTCGCTGGCGGAAGCTCCTCGAACTCGACCAGAAAATCGAGATCGCTGGCACCAGGGTCGAAGTCGGCCCGGATGGCCGAGCCGAAAACGTCCAGCCGCCTGGCCCCGGCAACCCGGCACAAGGCCGCGACTTCATCGCGGTAACGTTCGATCAGATTCATCATACGGGAATCCCGGCCCCCATTATGCCTTGAGAGTGGCAATTGGCGAAGAGCGAGCGCAGGTGCACGTCTCAAGCCGCGAGGCGCCACCGGCAACGCGCATCTTCGATCCGGCGACAGCGAAGCCAGCAGCCCGGTCACTGTAAAGCAAAGTGACCAGGCGGTCCTTTTGAGTCTTGTGCGGAGGACGAAGTGGGGCGCTCGCTGTGTCCGCTAATGCCACCGTTGTCGTACCATTGGCCCATGCTTACTGAACTCGAAATTTTCAAGGATGCCTGCGTGAACGATACCAGTCCTGAAATCGCGCGCATGGTGCGCGAGCGCTATGCCCGGATGGAGCCGGTGCAGAGATTCATGATCGGCGTGAACATGTTCGAGTCCGCCCGTGCCATCGTGCAGGCGTCTTTTGCCGCGGATCTTTCGTCGGAGCAATTGAGAAGAGCACTGTGCGAACGGCTCTACCCCGGGTTGGCAGCACAGGCGTACGGGATCGAATGACCTGATCTTGCAGGCCTTGCCCGCAAAGACCCTCATGCATCTTGCGCGCACCTCTCAAGGGCGCAATTTGAAAAAATCTTCTGCGTTGAACGCCTCCTCCAGGGCGAACGCTCTACTCCCGGACCGCGATCAATTTGCCATTGCGACCGGGGGCAAGCAGTAGCCTCAACGCCCCGCAGCCGCGTAACTCCCATCCTTGAAACTGCCCGCCACATTAACGACGATATCGCTGTCGGGAAAACCGTTGCGGTCCTCTTTGCTCCAGGAATACGTCGCGTAGACGCCGGGAAAATCCCTGGTATTCTCCAGCGCCTTGCCGATTGCTGCGCTGTCTGTCGAGCCGGCGGTCTTCACCGCATGCTCAACGATTTTCACGGTGTCGTAGCCCAACGCCACCCACCAGAACATGAAGTCGATTTCGCCGCCCTTGCCCAGCTTGGGGCGGATCTTGTCCATCAGCGCTTGCGTGCGTGCGGGCAGTTTGCCCCTGGCGTCGTATGTGGTGCTCAAGTAACCGGCGGCGAAGGCATTGCGCAGATAGTCCGGCTTGTTCAGAAGCGGGCGCACCGGCGGCGCCATCATCGCCGGGTGGCCAACGATGGGCACATCCCAGCCCATGTCGCCGCGGGTATTGAACAGGCGCGCAAGCAAACCGGTCGCGGCCGACCACGGCATGATGACATCCGCGCCCGCGGCTTTAGCCTTGTTGAGTTCGTCCGTGAGATCGGTCTTGTTCGGGTCAACCAGCACGGAATACACCGGCTTCACCCCCGCCTTGTCGAGTAAACCCTCTGCGAGCCTGGATGAAGCCGTGCCATAGCCCGAGGTGTCGCCGATGACGGCGATTTTCTTCTTCTTCAGCACGTTCAGCGCGTAGTTGTTGGCCGCCGCAATCCATTGCGTATTGGTGTTGATGGGACGAAAGGCAAGCGGGAATTTTCGCGCATCAACCAATTCATCGATGGCGCCAATTACGATATTCGGAATACCGGCCTTGGCCACGATGGGCACGGTGGCCAGCGATTCGCCGGAATTCACCGGGCCGATGATGAAATCGACTTTGTCCACGAAGGCGAGTTGTTTGGCGAGATTCACCGCTTTGGTCGGTTCGCCACTGGTGTCGCGCGTGATGAGTTCGAGCTTTCGTCCATTGATGCCACCGGTAGCGTTGATTTCATCAACGGCAAATTGCACGCCCTGGTTCTCGGCGATGGCGGCGGAGGACAGCGGCCCGGTCAATGACGACAGCCAGCCAATGCGTATGGGCGATTGCGCAAAGACCGATGACGCGGCAAACAAAAGGCACAGCACCAGCGGCCGCGCGAGGCGCGTGGCGGTCAGCTTCAGCATGAATGAACTCCTCCGGACAAGGCCGCTCGTGGCGGGATTTGTGCGGAATATTCGTTCCCGGAGTGCGTTCTTGTCAAGGAATCCTTCCAAAAGAAATCGTTCCGGCTGGAACGGTTCAGCACAGCGTAAGCTGTCGCACAAATTGACGCGACAGCCGCGACCCGCCACTATTGCGCCCGCTAATACCAACCAGATACAGGGACCGAAACATGAAAAAAATCGTGCGCATCGGCGCCGGGTCGGCATGGTGGGGCGACCGCATCGAACCGGCGCGCTGGAATGCCGAACGCGGCGATCTGGATTACCTGTGTTTTGAAACCATGGCGGAGGCGACCATCTCGGCAGCGCAAGTGCGCAAGCGCCGCGATCCCTCTTTTCCGGGCTACGACACTTATCTCGATGATCGCATGCAGGCGGTGCTGCCAGGTTGCATCAAGCGCGGCACCAGAATCATCAGCAATCAGGGCTGGATCGCGCCCGACGCAGCGGCAGAGCGCATCGTCTACTGGCTCAGGAAGCTGGGCGCGACCGGCATCAAGGTCGCGGCAGTCAACGGCAGCCTGATCACGGATCGCGTACTGCAACTGACCGGCCAGATCATGGAGAACGGCAAACCGACGTCGACCCTGAGCGAGAGCCTGGTTTCGGCGGAGGTCTATCTCGGCGCGGAGCCGATTGTCGCCGCGCTTGAGCAAGGTGCGCAGATTGTCGTCACCGGGCGCGTGGCCGATCCGTCAATCTTCATGGCGCCGATGATGTACGAATTTGGCTGGGGAGCGCTGGATCATGCCCGCCTCGGCGCCGGCAACGGCCTCGGGCACCTGATGGAATGCGGCGCACAGGTGACCGGTGGTTACTTTTCCGATCCGGGCTTCAAGGATGTGCCCGAGCCGTGGAATCTGGCTTTCCCCATCGTCGAGGTCGAAGCCGATGGTTCGGCCGTGCTGACCAAGGTTTCAGGCACCGGCGGTGCCATCAATCTGATGACGGTGAAAGAGCAGATGCTCTACGAAGTCCACGATCCGGCCAACTACATCACGCCCGACGTCGTTGTCGATTTCACCTCTGCCAGACTCGAACAGGTCGGCCCCGACCGGGTGCGCATCAGCAATATCTCCGGCAAGCCGCGCACGCCGACACTGAAAGTCTCCATCGGCTGCACCGAAGGCTTCATCGGCGAGGATATGTTTTTCTACGCCGGTCCCGGCGCACTGCGACGCGCCCAACTGGCGAAGAAGATTCTCGAAGAGCGCTTCAAGGTGGTGAAACTCGACGCCGAGGAAATCCGCATCGACTTTCTGGGCCTGAACGCCATCCACGGCGCCATGACCCCGAAGGACGCGCCCGAGCCTTACGAAATCGCCGTGCGCGTGGCCGCACGCACGAAGACCAGGGAAGAGGCGATCAAGGTTGGCCGCGAAGTCGATGGCATGGCGGTGTCCGGCGTGGGCATGACGGGAAAGCGCGTGCCGCATCAGGATCGCACGCGCGAGATCATCGGCGTGTGGTCTTCTCTGGTGCCGCGCGAGAAGATCACGCCGTTGATCAATTTTTTTCAAAGCTGAGGAGCGCAAGTACAGGGGCTGAGGGCTGTCATTGCGCTCTATCTTTTCTCCTAGAGAATCTCGAACACTTCGTAGCCGGCCCGGTCGGCCTTGCGCCAGCCGAGCCCCACCGCGACGATACGGTTGAGCCATGCGTATCTGGGCGATGATGTCTCGAAGCAGGGCGTGCTGCGATGGTAGTACTCGGATGCATCGACGATCTCGCCGGCGGCGATACGGGCCATTACTTCCGGCGGACCGCAGCGAATGCCGGTGTAGTGCATGAATATGAGCGCATC
>JANLTJ010000184.1:0-7149 GCA_031362885.1 Betaproteobacteria bacterium | reverse complement strand
ACCTCGATTCGCAGGACGGGCAGAGCTACAACGAAAGAAACTGGGGTCTTGGAGTGCAGTACGATTTCTCTGAACCCGACCGCAACTGGATTCCATTTATAAGCGCATCGGAATTCCGTGATTCAGTGGGCAATGTCTCCTGGTACGCCGGCGGCGGGATCGTGCGGCGCTTCGGGCTGCCGATCGGAGCGAGCCACATCGACCTTGGCCTGATCGGCTTTGCGATGCATCGCGAGGACCATAACCGGGGGCGGCTGTTTCCAGGCCTGTTGCCGGTAGTCTCCATTGGCAGCGGGCGTGTTGCGCTCAATGTCACCTCCGTTCCAAAAATCGACCCGAAGATGGTTGCGTTGGTATTCTTCCAGCTCAAGATCGAGCTTTTCTGACCGGATTTTTCGCACACTTCACGCCGCTGTTTTGTCGCTGACGGCGCTGCATGCTCCGCGAGTTACTCTGCTCGAACTTGCGGGAAAAGTCCCCTGCCCTTACGCTTGCGACTTCCGGATGCATCCGGCATCCGACATCCAGAGGAGGGAAGCATGGCAATCGATCCGTACGCCGCACCGAAATCCCATGTCGCCGATGTTTCGCAGGCTGGAACCGATGGTGATTACATCGCAGGTGGCCGCGGAGTTCCGGCGGGCAACGGCTGGAGCTGGATTTCCGACGCCTGGTCGCTGCTGGCGGAGAATCGATTTACCGCACTACTGCTGATTATCGTGTTCATCGTAATCGTCATCGTTATGAGCCTGATTCCGATCGTCGGGCAGTTGGGACTGTATTTCCTGGGCCCGGTGCTCTCGGGGGGGATGATGCTCGGGTGCGACGCTCTTCGCCGGGGAGACAGACTCGAAGTCGGACACTTGTTCGCAGGATTCCGCACCAATACCGGCCGGCTCCTCGGAGTGGGCGCGTTCATGTTGGTGGCCTTCATCGCCATTTTCGTGGTGATTGCCTTGATCTTCGGGGCCGGCCTGGTCGGGCTGTTTACCGGAGGCCTGATAGGAGAGCAACCTTCCCCGGAGGCCATGGGCACCATGGCCGTCAGCATGATGCTCGGCATTCTGGTCGCCTTGGCCTTGAGCATTCCGCTCTATATGGCGATCTGGTTCGCGGCGCCATTGATCGTATTGAATGACATGGGTGTCGGCGATGCCCTCAAGTCCAGTTTTTACGCCTGCCTGAAAAATATCCTGCCGTTCCTGATCTGGGGCATCGTGATGTTCGTTCTGAGTATTCTGGCCACGCTTCCGGTGTTGCTCGGATGGCTGCTGCTGGGGCCGGTATTGTTCGCATCGATCTACACCGGCTATCGCGACATTTTTTACGAAAACTGATTCGGTGCTCGACACCACCCGCAGCATCTCCACTCCGGAGGGCATAGAACTGACTCTGCGCTTATCCGGGCCGGTGCCGCGTGCGCTGGCCTGGATGATCGACTTGCTGGTACGTGGTGCGATCATGCTGGCATTGAGCGTCGCGCTCGCCGTGCTTGGGAAATTCGGGTATGCGATGCTGCTGCTTATCGCCTTCCTGATTGAGTGGCTGTATCCGACCGTGTTCGAAGTGCTCTGGCGCGGCGCCACGCCCGGAAAGCGCGCCATGGGCATCTTGGTGCTTAACGACGATGGCACGCCGATACGCTGGCCTGCTGCGCTGACGCGTAATCTGCTTCGGATCGTGGATTTCCTGCCGGCGCTTTATTTCATCGGATTTCTGACCATGGTCATCAACCGCGACTTCAAGCGTCTGGGCGACCTGGCCGCCAATACTCTGGTCGTTTATCGCGATGCCAGACAGATCGTGCAGCAGATTCCCGCGGCAAGACCCGTGGCTCCCCGGCTGGCTCTATCGGTGAACGATCAGCGTGCGGTGCTGGATTTCGCCGAGCGTTCGACGCGACTGACCGAAGAGCGCGCCGCGGAACTGGCTGAAATTCCCCGCACACTGGTCGGCACCGCCAACGGCCGGCTTGCCGTTGATCGTCTGATCGGCATCGCCAATCATTTGATGGGCCGGGGATGAAGCAAACCGATTTCGAAAACGCGCATCACGCCGATTGGGAGCAGTTCGAACAGTGGCTGGAGCGCGGCGGCAAGAACCGCCGGAATCGATCCGCGGCCGGCGCGGTGACGCTCAAAGCCGTGGAAGTCCCGCGCGCCTATCGGCGCATATGCCAGTTGCTTGCCCTGTCCAGGGAGCGGCAGTACAGCCCCGAACTGGTTGACCGGTTGAACCGCCTCGCGCTCGGCGGGCATCATTTGCTGTACGGCGCTCGTGGCGGCCAGTCGGCACAGTTGTTTGCTTTCCTCGCGGCAGGTTTTCCGCGTCTGGTGCGCGAACAATGGAAACTGGTCATCGCCGCGACGCTGCTGTTCATGGGTCCGTTGCTTGCATTGGTTGTGGTGTTGCAGTTTCAGCCCGATTTCGTGCACCACCTCATCGACCCGGACCAGCTTGCCGCTTACCACGAAATGTACGACCCGGCCAATCCGCGGCCAGGTTTGCGCGCTGCGGACGACAACGTGCTCATGTTCGCCTACTACATCTGGAACAACGTGCGTATCGGTTTTCAGACCTTCGCCACCGGACTGGTATTCGGGCTCGGTACCATTTTTTTCCTGGTCTTCAACGGCGTTGCGATCGGGGCGGTGGCCGGCCATGTCACCGTGACTGGATACGGCGAAACCTTCTGGGCTTTCGTGTCCGGCCACAGTGCGATGGAACTGACGGCGATCGTGATCTCCGGGGCGGCCGGGATGAAGCTGGGCGGCTCGCTGATTGCACCGGGGGGACGCTCGCGCAAGAGTGCGCTCATCGCGGCCTCGCGACCGGCCGTTCGGCTGATGTATGGCGCGGCGCTGATGTTCACGATCGCCGCATTCATCGAAGGATTCTGGTCTCCGCTGAGCGCGATTCCGGCAACGACCAAGTATGCGGTGGGCATTACGCTTTGGGTACTGCTGATGGGCTACCTTTGCCTTGGAGGGCGTTCGCGTGCAACCTGATCGCCTGGCGGTGCAATTGCGCCCGCGCGGCGGCTGGGAGGCCATTGATCTGGGTTTTCAGATGGCGCGCGAATGGTGGCTCCCGATCTGGATGGTGTGGCTGGCGCTGTATCTGCCTGCCGCGGCCATATGCTTCATCGTGTTCGACAACAAGTTCTACGGCGTCATTGTGCTGTGGTGGCTCAAGCCACTCTTCGACCGCGCCGTGCTGCACACCGCGAGCCGTGCCGTGTTTGGCGACATACCCGCCCCGGGCAACGCCCTGCGCAACTGGCGCGAATGGCTGGGATTGGGTCTGATCCGGGATCTCACGCTGTACCGGTTCAGCGCGGCACGCTCGTTTTCGATGCCGGTTACACAACTGGAAAAACAGACCGGACGCGCCGGCAGACGCCGCCGCAGCGCGCTCGGCAGCCGGATGCGCAGCTACGCGGTCTGGCTTACGCTGGTGTGCATGCACCTGGAAGCAATCGCCTTCTACGCGTTGCACGCCTTCTCCGGCATGCTCAAACCGGCGGGCGGAGAGCCTGCCCCGGATGCGGCGCAGTTCCAGTCGCTCTTTGGCTGGTTCGAACAAATGGGCGCGTGGGAATGGCCGGATGCAATTTACTACGTCTGCGCGGTCACGCTGCTGGAACCGTTCTATGTCATCGCGGGATTCGCGCTGTATCTGAATCGCCGTGCGGTACTGGAAGCCTGGGACATCGAACTGGCCCTGCACCGGCTCGAAGAGCGGCTGCGCGCGCCAGCGCGAGCGCTCGCTTCGGTCACGATCATTGCCGCGGTCGCAATGATGTTGTTTCTCAATCCCGGTCCGGTGTACGCCATCTCCCTGAATGAGGAAACACCACCCGCTTCCACCGGG
Organism: Betaproteobacteria bacterium; assembly: GCA_031362885.1. Taxonomy (GTDB): domain Bacteria; phylum Pseudomonadota; class Gammaproteobacteria; order Burkholderiales; family JACQAP01; genus JACQAP01. The sequence goes on along the minus strand of JANLTJ010000184.1, from coordinate 3,276 downwards.
ACGTGCCCCGCACCGGAAGACGACGACGAACATCGATCCGAGCCCACCGCCGCGCGACTGGCGGCGGATGCCGTATTCGCATCGCCCGAATTCTCCAGATCGAAGGAGATGACCCGCTGGCATTACATCGGCAAGCCGTTCGCGGAAGTAGAACCGGCCGCCGGCAATGAGAAATTCTGGGAGAACCTGAGCCTGCTGCTGGGAGCCATCGGTGAAAAAGTGATCTGGATTCTCGCCGCAATATTACTGGTGGCGGCGCTGTACTACCTGAAGCGCTTCGCACCCCGGTGGATGGAACGCACAGACCCTGCCTACGAACCACCGGGCGTGCTGTTCGGCCTGGACCTGACGCCCGAATCGTTGCCGGATGATATCCCGACAACGGCGACGGCGCTGACCGGGCAAGGACAGGTGCGCGAGGCGCTGTCGCTGCTCTATCGCGGCGCGCTCTCGGCGCTGGTCCATCACCACCAGGTTGCGCTGGCGGCGGGCAGCACCGAGGATGACTGCCTGCGTGCCGCCACGCAGAAACTGCCGGCGGCATCCGCCGCTTACTTCGGCAACCTGGTGCGCGCATGGCAGGACCTTGCCTGGGCGTCGCGGCGCATCGACGACGCACACGTCGAAACGCTCTGCCGGGAGTGGCGAACGCACTTCGCGGAGCAGCGCCACGCCGCCGGGCGCCCGCGCTTCAAAGAGCAGCCGGCATGAGCCTCCTGCGCACGGTATTGATCTGGCTGCTGGTGATCGCCGTGGCAGGCACCGGTGCCTGCTGGTTGCTGGCCAACTTCGAACGCCGCACCGAACCCAATGACATCGGGTTCCAGGGCCGCGCGCGCACCGACCCCTGGCTCGCCGCCATACGCGTGCTGGAACAAATGGGCATGACAGTGCGCGAAATCCGCTCAATGCCGGAACTGAGTACCCTTCCCGCCGCGGGTGTTCTCTGGTTGCCGGCCAACCGTCACGGCATCGCGCCGCCCCTGCGCGAAAGCGTGCTGCAATGGGTCGATAGCGGCGGCTTTCTCGTCATTGAAGCCGAGGATGCGCATCAGCCCGACCCGCTGCTTGGGGCGCTTTCGGTTCGGCGAAGCTTTCTCAACGATCAGGGCGAGGCGCAAGTTCATGCGGCGGACACAAACCGGAAGACCGAATTGGTCCTTCTCGCAATTCCGCAACCGGCACCACCGGTCCGCGTGAATTTGCGGCGATCTCTGGATATTGACGCGCACGACAGCGGCGCCGGTTTCATCGGCAGCATGGCTTCGGTCGCCCTGATGCTGGAACACGGCAACGGTCGGGTTCTTGTGCTCAATGACTTCGACTGGATGACCCGCGATGAACTGCGCCAACACGACCATGCCGAATTTCTGTGGCGTGTGGCGCAATTGCAAGCGCCTGCGGCCGAAGTCATTTTCTTCAACAATCGCAGCCAGCCTTCGCTCGCCGGCTGGTTGATGACCAACGCATGGCCGTGCGTTGCCGGTGCTTTTGCGCTGCTGGCCGTGTGGCTGTGGCGCGCGTCGATACGCTTTGGTCCGGTTGCGCCGGATGCCACGCGCGAGCGGCGGCGTCTCCTCGATCACCTGCGTGCCAGCGGGCGCTTCCTGTGGGCCAACGGCGGCGCGGCGCAGTTGCTCGAAGCCGCGCGCGAGGGTTGCCTGCGCCGCATCACCCGCGCGCATCCGGACCTGCTGGCAGCCCCGGAGGCGCAGCGCGAGACCCTGTTGAAAGACCTGCTCGGACTCGATGCCGCGCGCGCGCGCCTGTTGCTGGCTCCCGCCCGCGTGACGCGGATGACGGAATTCATGCAAACGGTAAGACTCTATCAATCTGTGCACGAAAGGCTGGCCTTGCGCCAGCCCGGTATCAGGATCAAAAAGGGGAACAAATGAACACAGCAGCAGTGCCGGATCAACTGAAGAAAGCCGCCAGCGTGGCGGCAGAGATGCGTGCCCAGATTGGCCGCGCCGTCGTCGGCCAAGCCGAAGTCGTGGATCAGGTGCTGGCCGCGCTGGTCGCCGGAGGGCATGTCCTGATCGAAGGCGTGCCGGGTCTGGGCAAGACCCTGCTGGTGCGCGCACTGGCGAGGACGTTCGCCGGGCGCTTCGCCCGCATCCAGTTCACACCCGACTTGATGCCCGCCGACGTGACCGGTCACACCCTCTACGATCCGCGCACCAGCGAGTTCACTACGCGCCGTGGCCCGGTATTCACACATCTGCTGCTGGCTGATGAAATCAATCGGGCGCCCGCGAAGACCCAGGCTGCATTGCTAGAAGTGATGCAGGAAGGCCAGGTCACGATCGAAGGCACTTCACATGTGCTCGAGGCGCCCTTCATGGTACTGGCCACGCAAAACCCGATTGAGCAGGAAGGCACCTACGCGCTGCCCGAAGCGCAACTCGATCGCTTCCTGATCAAGGTGCGGATCGACTATCCATCCCTGGAAGACGAAATCGCCCTGGTACTTCAGGTGGGCGCCAATCAGGTCGGCGAGAAACTCAACGTCGAGTCGGTGGCAACCCTGCTCCAGCCCGAGCACATCATCGACCTGCAACGCTTCGCCATGACAGTGAAGGTCGATGACCAGATTCTCGACTACCTGGTGCGCATCGTGCGCACGACGCGCGCATGGAATGGCGTGGCGGCCGGGTCTGGTCCCCGCGGCGCCATCGCGCTGCTGCGCGTCGCGCGCGCCGCGGCGTTGATTGCGGGTCGCGACGTCGTGACCCCCGACGACGTCAAGCGCATGGCCCTGCCGGCACTGCGTCACCGCGTTACGCCGGCACCGGAAATGGAGATCGAGGGCCACACCAGCGATACGCTGCTCGCCGGTTTGCTGGAAAAAGTGGCGGCGCCAAGAAGCTGAACGGCGCACATTTGAACCGTAGCGATTTGAACACGGTGAAAACGGACATGATTGCGTTGTGCCTTTGCTCGTCCCTCGCTCCCCGCACCTCTTCCCAGGTCTGCGGCGCATGCTGATTCCATCACGCCGCCTGCTCTGGCTGGCGGGATCCACCGCCGTCGGCGGCCTGGTGGCTTCGATCTGGCCGCTTGCGCTGCCGGTCTGGATGGGTGTGAGCGTGTTCATCGCGTTGCTGGCGCTGATCGATGCGGTTCTCGCGCTGCGTCTGCCGATGCCTGGGATACATCGGGCGGTGCCAGGGTCGCTGCCCATTGGCGTCGGTCATGAAGTCAGATTGCGTCTGGCTCACCGCGGCACGCGAGCGCTGACGCTGGCGGTACACGATCTCACGCCCGCGCACTGCG
>JANLTJ010000160.1:0-6600 GCA_031362885.1 Betaproteobacteria bacterium | reverse complement strand
CAATCCAGGCCCGGCCGCCGCGCCGCGCCTGGGCGACTACACCGGCATTCTTCCGAGCCAGAAGATCAAAGAGATGGTGAACAACCGGGAGATCAGGACCTCCGCGATCTTGACCACGATCGACGAAGACCAGATTCAACCAGCCAGCATAGACCTGCGTCTGGGCGATTGGGCGTACCCGGTGGATACGAGCTTTCTTCCCGGGAAGGGAATAAAAGTGCTGGACAAAATGAGACAGCTCGATGACCGGTTCGACAACTTCAAGATCAATCTTCGCAATGGGGCGGTTCTGGAAAAGGGACGAATCTATGTGATCCCTCTTCTGGAAGCCATTGGTCTGAAAAGCGAAATTGCCGCTTTCGCGAATCCGAAGAGCTCAACCGGCCGGCTGGATATTCTGACCCGTCTGATTGCTGATGAAGCCACTGTTTTTGACCACGTCGCAGAGGGCTATAAAGGGGAGCTCTATATCGAAGTCGCGCCGCGAAGTTTCAGTGTTGTGGCGAAAACCGGCACCCGCCTGAACCAGTTAAGATTTCGCCGCACGCGGGGAGAGGAGCCGAAACCCATCACGTCAGCGGACTGGAGGCAGCTTCTCGATCAGGGCCAGATTGTAGGCTCCGGCGATCTCGAGAAAAAAACGATGGCGACCAAAACCGGCGTGCTGCCTTTCACAGTGGACCTGGAAGGCTCCGGCGCGGAAGGTGACTTGATCGGACATCGCGCAAAGAAGCACGCCGGGCGCATCGATCTGGAGCGGCGGGACTATGACCCGCTCGATTTCTGGGAGCCCATCCGGTTTCGCAAAACCTCTTCGCTGATACTGGATCCTGATGAGTTCTATATCCTCATGACGAAAGAAGCGATCGCGGTGCCTCCCGAGTATGCGGCGGAAATGATGCCCTACGATACGCGCGCCGGTGAGTTTCGCGTTCACTATGCCGGTTTTTTTGATCCTGGATTTGGCTGGAACGCCGAGACCAGAAAAGCGGGGGGCAGCCGGGGAGTGCTGGAGGTACGCTCACACGAGGTGCCTTTTCTGCTTGAACACGGGCAGACCGTCGGCTGGCTGCGCTATGAGCGTATGGCCGATCGACCCGAGATGCTCTACGGCCAGGGCATCCACTCGAACTATCAGGGGCAGAGCCTTAAACTGGCCAAGCAGTTTGCCTGACGGCCTTATTCCGTTGTAACGTGGGTAGCAATGAAAAGCGCGACTAAAGAAACTTCAGACCTCAACTGCGGCCAGCCCGGTGTTCTCGATGCGCTGGTGATCGGCGCCGGGTTCTCCGGCCTCTATCAACTACATTGTCTGCGCGAGCGGCTGGGCCTTTCGGTCAAGGTGCTGGAGGCGGGCGCGGGCATCGGCGGCACCTGGTACTGGAATCGTTACCCCGGCGCACGCTGCGATTCGGAAAGCCACTCCTATTGCTACTCGTTCTCCGATGAACTGATGCGCGAGTGGGAATGGTCGGAGAAATATCCCGGACCGCCAGAGATCTTGCGCTATCTCAACCACGTTGCCGAGCGTTTCGACCTGCGGCGCGACATCCTGTTCAACACCAGGGTCACCACGGCGCACTACGACGATAAGGCCAACCTGTGGCGGGTTACGACCGAAAATGACGAGCATCACGTTGCGCGGTATCTGATTAGCGCGGTCGGCTGCCTGTCAAGCGCCAATGTCCCGAACATCCCCGGCCTCGACAGCTTCAAGGGACGCTGGTATCACACCGGGCAGTGGCCACATGAAGGCGTCGATTTTGCGGGCAAACGGGTCGGGCTGATCGGCACCGGTTCCACCGGCATACAAGCAGCGCCGGTCATCGCCGAAACCGCCGCCCATTTGACGGTGTTCCAGCGCACCGCGAACTACAGCGTGCCCGCGCGCAATGGTCCCCTGAGCCCGGAATTCAAACGCTACATTAAGAACAATATCGAAGAGATTCGCGAGATCACGCGCTCAACTCCAAACGGCCATCCGTTCCGCATCTCCGATCGCCTGGCGCTGGAGGTTTCGCCCGAGGAACGCGAAGCCGCATACGAGAAAGCCTGGGAGACCGGCGGACTGCGCTTTCGCGCCACTTTCCACGACCTGGTGACCAGCAACGGGGCGAACAAGACCGCTTCCGATTTTCTCAAGGCCAAGATCCGCCAGATCGTGAAGAATCCCGTCACCGCGGCGAAGCTGGCGGACATCGACCACCCCTATGCCGCGAAACGCCCGCCGATCGACACCGACTATTTCGAGACCTTCAACCGCGACAATGTGGCGCTGGTCGATGTGCGTGCCGCGCCGATCGAAGCCATCACACCCGGTGGCATCCGCACGCGCGATGGCGAATATCCGCTGGACGACATCGTTTTTGCCACCGGCTTCGATGGCATGACCGGCTCGCTGTTGCGCATGGACATTCGCGGCCGCGACGGCCTGACGCTCAACCAGGCCTGGGCGGCCGGGCCGCGAAATTACCTCGGCCTGCAAGTGGCCGGGTTTCCGAATCTGTTCACCATCACGGGGCCCGGCAGCCCGTCGGTGTTGTGCAACATGCCGGTTGCCATCGAACAGCATGTGGAGTGGATCACCGATTGTATCGGGCATATGCGCAAATCGCGCATGACCCGCATTGAGACCAGCGACAAGGCGATGGATGATTGGGTGGCAAAGGTGAACGCGGCTGCGCAAGCCACCGTGCTGCCGCAGGCAAAGCACTCCTGGTATCTAGGCGCGAACATACCCGGCAAGCCACAGGTGTTCATGCCTTACGCCGGGGGCATGGCGCACTATCGGAAAATCTGCGCGGAAGTGGCCGCCAGTAACTATGAGGGATTCGTCCTGAGCGCCTGAACCTTTGTTTGCGCTTCACGCTGCCGCCGGTCCCGGATAAGATCGCCGCCTTCCGGATTTACCCCTTTCCCTTTTGCGTTCCTGCAATGCCAATCAGAATCAATGACGAGGATGGCGTGCGCTATCTTCAGTTTGATCCGCACTGGATTCAGGGTGCAATGCGTCTGGCCCGTCCATGGTCGCTGGAACTCGATTACACGCGCGAAATGATGATGCCGCTGCTGTTGCAGCCGCAGCGCGCCTGGCCGCGCAGCGTGCTTCAGGTCGGGCTGGGCGCGGCGTCGATTACACGCTTCTTGCGCCGTTTCCGTCCCGGGGCGAGGCTTGATGTGGTCGAAATCGATGCAGAGGTGGTACTGAACGCCTGGCAGTTCTTCCGGATGCCGGACGAATCCGCCCACCTCAATATCGAGATTGACGATGGCTACCGCTACATCGCCGCATCGCGCGGGCGCTTCGATCTCATCCTGATAGACGGCTTCGATGCCAGAGGGCGCGCGGGGCGGCTGCACACGCTGGCGTTTTACCGGCTGTGCCGGGCGCGGCTCAATCCCGGCGGCATGCTGGTGACCAACCTGCTTAGCCGGAAAACTCGCGCCAAAGCGAATGCCGGTCCGATTCGTCAAGCCTTCGATGATCGGGTGCTGGTCCTGCCGCCGTGCGACGCCAATACCGTGGTGGTGGCGAAGATTGGGGCGCGCGTGAGCATGAGTATCGACGCACTTCGAAAGTCGGCGCAAAGGTTCAAGGCCGAATCAGGGCTCAATCTGTTGCCGACCATCGCCCGTCTCGGCACCGAAGATGTTTTCCTATAACGGGCAAATTGAGATCGCGCTGCCACGGCCGGCTCAAGCGCCAAATCTGTCTTTCCGTTTGCGATGGCGCAACGGGTGGATAGCCAGCGCATCGATTCACCGCACGGCGTTCTGCGCGCGCCGTTCCGCGAGCCAGGCGCGCCGCATCGGAGCACCGGTTTTTTCGTCGAATACTTCCAGAGTGCAGGTATCGGCTTTCGCGGCAGTGAGTTGCACGGTCAGTGCATGCAACTCGTCGCGCCGAAAGACATGAATCGTCACCACTTCTCCGTGGCCGTGCCTGGAAAGCCGGTTTTCAAGATTCTTCCCGGTTACTTTCAGCCCGTCGATGGCGCACAGCACGTCGCCCGCCGCGATGCCGGCCTGCTGTGCGGGGCCGCCGTCCAGAACCTGAGTGATCTTCAGTTCAGTCCCATCGCCCGAGGTGCGCGCGCCCAGGTCCACGCGCCGGGACAGCGCCTGCCCTGACTTCGCGCTCCGCCGCCCGCCGCGATCGGCCGCGGATTCGGCGCGGCGCAATTGCATCTCAATCCCCAGCTTTGCCAGCAGCGGCTTCAGCGGCAGATCGGCCGTCGAACGCAACGCGAGATCGAAGAAGCGCTTGAGCTTGAGTCCTGTCACGTCCTCTGCAAGCTTTTCCACGCCGTCTTCGGCAACACCGATGCCTTTGAGCCCGTGCCGTTTCCACAGCGCCCGAATCACGTGGTCCAGCGATTTGCGGCCCTGCGTTTCGGTCCGGATCAGCAGGTCCAGGCAAAGCGCGATCAGGCTGCCTTTTACGTAATAGCTCACCACCGAGTTGGGGGCATTTTCGTCCTGGCGGTAATACTTGATCCAGGCATCAAAGGAAGACTCGGTGACAGTCTGTTTGCGGCGCCCGCTGCCGCGCTGAACCTGCGTGATGGCTTTGCCCAAGGATTCAAGGTAGGCCGCGCGCGAAATCAGCCCGGAACGGATCAGGAACAAGTCGTCGTAATACGAGGTGAAACCCTCGAAAGCCCACAACAGCGTGGTGTAGTTCTCGCGGTCGAGATCATAGGGGCTGAAAGCCGCCGGCTTGATGCGTTTGACGTTCCAGGTGTGAAAATATTCGTGCGAGCACAAGCCCAGAAACGTCCGGTAACCGTCGGTGACCTCTTCCACGCCCGGTTGCGGAAGGTCGTCCCGGGAACACAGCAACGCGGTCGAAGCGCGATGCTCCAGCCCGCCATAGCCCTCGCCCACCGCGGTGACCAGAAACACGTAACGCTGCATTGGCGCCGGTCCGCCGAAAAACCGGATCTGGGCTTCGCAAAGCGTCTTCAGATCACGCACGAGGCGCTTCATGTCAGCGCGATGCCGGCCGGTGATGGCAATGTCGTGCGGCACGCCACAGGCCTTGAACGTAGCCAGTGTGAAGCTGCCGATCTCGACCGGGTGGTCGATCAGTTCGTCGTAGTGGTCTGCTTCATAGGTCCCGAATCCGCAGGGCTTCGCGCCTTTGCGCCGCATCGCCGTGGCAATACGCCAGTTGCGATACTGGGTTCCTTTCGGCGGCAGAATCCCGACTTCGCAAGGATTCTCTTCGCGGCCATGGACTTTCAGAAACACTGACGGGCCGTTGAAGAAGGCATGCGTGGCATCCAGGTGGGCGCCGCGCACCGACAAGTCCCAGGCATAAACTTCCATGGTCACGCTCACCGCGCCCTCATGCGGGGCGACCTGCCAGGTATTCTTGTCGAGTTTTGCGATGGACAGCGATTTCCGGCCGCTGTGCGCCCGAATGCGCACCACGTTTTTGGCAAACTCGCGGATCAGGTAGCTGCCCGGAATCCATGTTGGCAGCGAGAACATCTGTCCGTCAGGATTGGGATCGGCGACTGTGCAGCACACTTCAAACAGATGCGCCTCCGGGTGGGATAAAAAAATCGAATAACGGATTGGATTGCTCATATGATTGCGTATGATGGCCGGTGACAAGGCCGCTTTATGGCGGGGAAGCGGCGGTTCGTCAAGGCCGGGTTGGCACGATGGCCGATCCATCTCGATTGTTTCCGATTGCGCAACGGGTCGCGTTTGAAACACTGCCCGCTGCTTAACTGTTTCTGGAGTGTCCGCAGATGAAGCTCATCATCGCCAGGCCCAGTCCTTATGCCCGCAAGGTGCGTGTCGCCTTGATCGAAAAAAACATCCCCTTCGAAACCATGGTCGAGAATCCCTGGCTGCCCGGCAGCAAAATGCCCGGATTCAACCCGCTGGGCAAAGTCCCGGCGCTGGTGCTCGACGACGGGCGCGTGATTCACGATTCCAAGGTGATCATCGAGTATCTGGAGACGCTGGATGCGCCGCCACCGCTGATCCCGGGCACACCGGACCTGCGCATTGCCCACAAGCAGATAGAAGCGGTTGCCGATGGCGTGTGCGACGCCGTGGTCCTGATCCGGCTCGAAGGCACGCGCGCGCTCGAAATGCAAAGCCGTGACTGGATTGCACGCCAGCACAAGAAAATCGTCGCCGGCACCGCGGAATTGTCCCGGCTGCTCGGAGATCGGGAGTGGTTTACCGGGTCCGGCTTCGGGCTGGCGGATGTGGCGACCGGTTGCGCGCTGGGTTACCTGGATTTCCGTTATCCGGCGTTCGAATGGCGTGCAGAGGCGCCAAATCTGGACCGGCACTTTGCGCGGATTTCGGCACGCGCTTCGTTCGCACGCACCCTTCCAGAAGCTCAGGAACTTCCAGTCACGCGCTAGAAAAGTGTCCGTAGCCATTGGACATTAACAATGGTCCATGATGAGCCGTACTTGACACTCTCTGCTCTCGTTTACTGGACGAAACTCACGGTGACAATTGATCGCGGACCGTTGCCAGTTCGCACTTCGGTCCCAAGTTTGGTCAAGACACCAGAGGTTGGGTTGATGGCGAATGTGGTTATATCTTGAGAGCCTGAATTCGCGACGT
>JANLTJ010000145.1:0-3413 GCA_031362885.1 Betaproteobacteria bacterium | reverse complement strand
GGCAGCGCACATGAAGGCACGTTCTTCGCTGATGATGGCTGTGATTGCACACATTGAGAAGAATGGTCTGACGCAAGCGCAGGCGGCCAAACAGTTTGGCGTCACCCAGCCGCGTATTTCCGATCTGATGCGAGGGAAAATCGACCTCTTCAGTCTCGACACGCTGGTGAATATGCTGGCGGCAGCTGGATTGCGAGTGGAAATGAAACTAAAAAAGGCTGCTTGAGTTCACGCCTCTACAATTAATTTTGTCTGAAACAGCCGCACCGTGACCGACATCGACTGCAACGGCGTCAACGCCCGGCGTGAAATGCTCAAGCGCGGGCTCGCCTGGGTGTACATCAAGTACGCAAGGGACATCGCACTGTTCGACCTGCAGACCGATGCGCGGCGCGCGCACCTCGGCTTGTGGGCGGCCGACAACAAGCCGCTGCCCCCTGGGCGTTCCGGCACGGCGAATGATTACAAGACCCACCGTCCTCATAGTAGGCGCCGGGGGCAGCATGCCCTATGGATTGCCCTCGGGCGATAGGCTCCTGAGAAACATTTGTGATTTTCTGAACCCGGATATTGAAACCAACGAGAAGAAGATTCTCACGTCAATGAATATCGACGCGTCGGAATTGCACAGACTGCGCAATGATCTTCTTCGCTCCGGCGCTTCTTCGATCGATGATTTTCTGTCCCTGCGACCCGAACTGGTCGATTGTGGAAAAAAAGTCATCGCGTGCGCCTTGATCCAGCAGGAAAGCCCGTCCCACGTGACAGGGCGGAGCGCAACCGAAGACGACTGGTATCCGTACATCTGGGGACAGCTAAAAGCCGTTACACCAGATAAATTAGGGGGCAACCGACTAACGATACTCACCTTCAACTACGATCGGTCTCTCGAATATTATCTTTTACACGCAATTTGCGGCACGTACGGAATATCCGAAGTTGATGCGGCCAGACATCTTGCGTGCATTCAGATCATTCACTTGCACGGCGAACTTGGCAAGCTGAAGCAGCTGGATTCTGGCGGAAGAGACTTCAGCATCTTAATTTCACCGGAGAGCATCGCTTCGGCGGCATCCGGCATCACGATTATTCATGAGGCCGATGAGGGCAATAGTGAATTCGATACGGGACGAGCGGCGCTGGAAGTGGCGGCGGAGGTTTGTTTTCTGGGGTTCGGTTATCACGCTACCAATCTCCGCCGCCTCAGGCTGACGCCGAAAAATGGTCGAAGTATTTGGGGCACCGCCTTTGGCATGACCGATGCCGAAATTGGGCATGTCAATAATAATTTCTTTGGCGGCCAATGCAATTTCTCTAGAATGAAAATTCTCGACTTTTTTCGTAACAACGGGGTGTTGCTTCGGAGTTGACGTGGCGTGGCGCTTAAATTAGTCGCATGGTCAGTTGACCGAGCAAATGCGATATCGATTCGCATCTGTCCCTCCCGGAGTTTTGAACCAGTTTTCCCAACCGGGGGGCGCGCGCGGCTACCGTCACCGCCTGCGCGCTGTCGATCTGATCGTTATCCATTGCTCCGGCTCGCCGAATGGCCATTCTGTCACGACTGTGCAGATCGACGAGCAGCATCGCGCGCGCGGACACGTGGCAAGGTCAGATGCTCAATCCTCTCACCCTAATCCTCCTCTGTGCCTCAAGGGAATGATCGATAGAAAGAAGCGCCTCCCCGACTTTTCAGGGCAGGAAATCGTCCAGCCTTGCGCCGCTGCTCAGGCCGCCAACCTGCGCGAAATGCGCGTCAGGTGTTAGCAGAGCCGTACCGTATTCCAGGCAACTGGCGGCGATCCATAAATCGTTGGTCGGGATGGGCTGGCCCTGGCCTCGCAGCGCGGCGTATATCCGGGCATAGACATCGGCCGTGACAGCGGTGCACGGCACGACGCGCACCCTCGGCGAGTCAATGAACAGCTTTAACTCACGCCGGTTGGCGCTGTCGCGGGTGCCGGCCGCAAAGCCGGCCAGCAACTCGCCGAGCACGGTGACGCAAAGCAATATCTCGGGGGCATGCTTCATCACCTCGACGATGGCGCCGTCACCGCGCTTGAAAGCGGCATAGGCATTGGTTCGATCACGATCGCACGCATGTGCGCACCTACTTCCAGAGTGCCGGATCGACCTCGGAGAAGGGTGCCGTGGCCAGATCGAACTGGCGCGCCTGCTGCGCGCTCCATGTTCCCGCCAGCGCATCGAGATCGTCGTAGGTTCGCTGCGTCTTGCCGTGCGCACGCGCCGACTCTTCGCCTTGTACCAGCCGCAATACCAGCGCGTTTAGACTGCTGCCTTCGCGTTCAGCCTGACGCTTCAGGCGCGCCAGGACCTTCGGCTGCAGTCCACGAATGCTCATGGTCGCCATGCAATCACCTGTGCATGCAATGTGAAGGCGATGACGATATCAATACGCTGCTGTCGTCGCAAGTGAACGATCTCCGTCGGCAGGAGTTCCTCCGGGCAGGCGGCCTGGCCTTTGCGGGTGGTCTGCTTGTGTGCAACCATGCGTGGTAATTCGGCACGGCTGACGGAGGAAAGACGCGATGTGGTTTATCGGACTATTGAGCGGAATGATCCTGGGCAGCGTTTTCAATCTGGGCGAGGGCACGGTCTGGGGTGGCATGCTGGGTGCGCTTGTCGGTGCGGTAATCGGGCTGAACCGCAAACCGGCTCGCGACTCGGACTGGGACGCGCGAATCGCCGCGCTCGAACTGGCAGTGAGGGAACTGCGGGCCGGGGTTGCAGTCGCGCCGGCCGCGCAATCCGCTGCGGCGATTCGGCCTTCCGCTCAAAGTGTCCCTGCCGAGCCTGCAGCGGTCAGGACAGCACCGCCAGTTGCGGCTCAGCCCGCGCAGACTCCAGAAAGTCCAGACGAAGCGCCACAACCATCGTCGCGTGGAGTCGCGGAGATTGAGGCACCGCCCGCCGAGCCGACGATCATCGACCGCGCCTGGGCCTGGCTCACCGGCGGCAATGCACTGGTGCGCGTCGGAGTGATCGTGCTGTTCTTCGGTGTGGCCTTGCTGCTCAGGTATGCCTACGAGCACACACAGGTGCCCATCGAATTGAGATTGATTGGCGTGGCCCTCGGCGCTGTCGTGATGTTGGTTCTGGGCTGGCGCCTGCGCGATACCAAGCCGGTCTACGCATTGGCGATGCAAGGCGGCGGCGTTGGTCTGCTGTTTCTGATCGTGTTCGGCGCGTTCCGGTTGTTTCATCTGATTCCCGGCGAAGCGGCGTTCGTTCTGCTGGTTGCGATAGCGGTTTTCTGCGCGGTGCTCGCGGTGCTGCAGAACGCGATGTCGCTCGCCATCCTGGGCGTGTCTGGCGGTTTTCTCGCGCCGGTGCTGGCTTCCACCGGAGGCGGCAGCCATGTGGCGCTCTTCAGCTACTACGCCGTGCTCAAT
>JANLTJ010000101.1:0-4052 GCA_031362885.1 Betaproteobacteria bacterium | reverse complement strand
CCGCTCCAGAAATTGTTTGGCAGTTGTTTTTGGCGACTTGAAGGCGAAATGTCCAGCGACGTTTCGGCGAGTTTGCCCATGTAGCCCATGACCAGGATTGAACTGGTGACCTCTCCCTTACCAAGGGAGTGCTCTACCACTGAGCTACATGGGCAAACTCGCCGAAACGTCGCTGGACATTTCGCCTTCAAGTCGCCAAAAACAACTGCCAAACAATTTCTGGAGCGGGTGAAGGGAATCGAACCCTCGTCGTAAGCTTGGAAGGCTTCTGCTCTACCATTGAGCTACACCCGCCTTCAATCTGGGCTGCGCCCTTCGAACCCATCGGCCCTGACAATCCAACTTTCCGCCTTCGCCCGTCCCGTCTTGACTACTGTTGGTGGAGGGGGAAGGATTCGAACCTTCGAAGGCAGAGCCGTCAGATTTACAGTCTGATCCCTTTGGCCACTCGGGAACCCCTCCGAACGAAACGGCGGATTATCGATAAGAATGGAAGGCCTGTCAAACCTTTGCGGGTCAGCGGCTGATCTGGGAATGGCAAAACACCCTGCCCGGTAAGGGCGTCGGGCGATTCAGACAGCCGGATTCGGGTAGCGCAAATGCATGGCGTCGATATCAGCAAGAACCTGGTCCGACAAACTGACCCCTGCGGCGTCAATGTCTTCTCTCAACTGTTCCATGGTGGTTGCGCCAACAATGGTGCTGGCACAAAACCATCGGCTGCGCACAAAGGCAAGGGCCAATGAAACCGCCGACAGGTTCGCTTTTCGGGCCAATTCAGCTTAGGCACCAACCGCTGGTATCACATTCGGTTTGTCGTAGCGCTGTCCGAAAGGAGGAAACCGGGTCAGGCGGGCGCCTTCGGGTTTGGCTCCGTTCAGATACTTTCCCGACAAATGTCCGAAACCGAGCGGACTGTAGGCCAGCAATGGGATGCCCTCGCGGCGCGTAATTTCCGACAGCCCGGCTTCATAACTCCGATTCAGGAGGTTGTAAGCGTTCTGAACTGACGCCACCATCGGCAACCCCTTGTCTCGGGCAAGGCGCAGGAATTCCATAACGCCCCAGGGTGATTCATTGGATAAACCAAGATAACGGATCTTTACCGGCTTTGACGAAACCGGCGAAGGCCTCCAGTTGCTCTTCGATCGGCGCCGTCGCGCGCTCTTGCCCCGGGTCGTAGAACGTGTTGCCAAATAAGGGCAGATACCGATCTGGCCAGTGAATCTGGTACAGATCGACATAATCTGTTTGCAAACGCCGCAAGCTGCCATCGAGAGCGTCCTGAATGGATTTTCGGTTAATCGGACCGGGCCCTCCGCGAACCCAGCCGAATCCACGGCCTTGCGCGGTTATTTTCTAAGTTTCCGTGCTGCCCTGGGTTTGCGCTTGCGGCGGCAACGGATACATCTCCGCAGCATCGATGAAGTTGACGCCACGCGTAACCGCGTAATCGAGTTGCTGGTGCGCCTCAGTTTCGCTGTTCTGCTCGCCCCAGGTCATGGTGCCCAGGCAGATTTCCGAGACACTGAGTTCGCTCGATCCGAGCTTGTGGTACTTCACGTTTGCTTCTCCTTGCACTTAGCGCAGTGCCGCGATTAATTCAATTTCCACGGCTGCATTACGCGGCAATTCAGCAACTCCGATGGCGCTGCGGGCGTGTTTGCCCGCTTCTCCGAACACCTGCACCAGCAGTTCGGAAGCGGCGTCGATAACCCCGGGCTGCTGATTGAACCCCGGCGCCGAGGCCACGAAGCCGGTGAGCTTGAGTATTCGTTCCACTCGATCGAGCGATCCGAGCGCCTGAGCAAGGCATGCCAATCCTTGCAAAATGCACAGGCGGGCGGCCTCCCTGGCCAGTTCCAGGCTGATTTCAGCGCCCACTTTTCCGGCAATCAGCGTATCGCCCCGGCGTGGTAATTGCCCGCTGACAAAGGCCAGTCGCTCATGGATGGTGACCGGAACATACTGAAATGCAGGTGTCGCGGCGACTGGCAGAACAATGCCAAGTGCCGCCAATTTATGTTCGATCATTGCTGTCACCAAATTAAACGGCACGACGAACATCGCCGCGCCGGGAAAAACTTAGCTGTGGCTACTCCAACACCATAGCCTGGAAGAAAGGCACATAGGCTTGCAGCATGACGAGTACGCCGACCAGCGAAGCCAGAAAGATGCTGTGCCAGAACACATAGCGCAGGATTACACCCTCCTTGCCTTGCTGGTTGGTCGCCACGGACGCCACCACGATGCTCTGCGCGTCGATCATTTTTCCCATAACGCCACCGGAACTGTTGGCCGCCGCCATCAGTGTCGGACTGAGCCCGAGCTTGTTGGCGGTAATGACCTGCTGGCTGCCGAACAGGGCATTGGATGCCGCATCCGTTCCGGTCAGCGCCACACCGATCCAACCGATCAGCGTGCCGAAAAACGGATACCACCAGCCGGTTTCCGCGAACGCCAGTCCGAGGGTGCCATCCATGCCTGAGTAGCGCGTGGTGTAGCCGAGCGCAAGCATGGCGAGAATCGTGAGCAGCGAGTACTTCATCAGCCCGAAGGTCTCGATCCAGGTCTTGAACATCTCGCGCGGCTTAAACCCCATGATGCAGCCGGCAATCACCGCTGCGATCCAGATGCCGGTCCCGGTCGCCGAGATGAAGCCCCATTTCCATACCGCCGGCTCCAGACGGGGTATGGCCACCGCCGGCTCCACGCGCTGCACGAGATTATGCAGGCCAGGTATCTGCCATTCCCAATAGGTAATGCCTTTGACGTTCAGGAATGCCTTGACCACCGGTAAGCCCCACATGAACAAGATCACGGTCAGGATCACCCACGGCATCCACGCCTTGATCACCAGATCGCGGCTGTGCCCATGATCGACCTTCAGGGCATCGGCCGTGGCCACGGTGGCCCCGCTTCCGGATGCGTCAATCATGACTCTCTTCGGTTTCCAGACTGCCAGGAACAACGCAAGAATCACCATCGAGATCATCGCGCCCAGCATATCGACCAGCCACGGGCCGTGATAATTCGAGATTACGAACTGCGGAATCGCAAATGACAGGCCTGCGACGAGCACCGCCGGCCAGACTTCCAGCGTGCGCCGCCAACCGCAGAACGTCGCCACCAGCCAGAACGGCACGATCACGGAAAAGAACGGCAACTGCCGGCCCACCATCGCGGAGAGCGTAAGCAAATATTCTGGATTCTCGGGCTGCGTGACCGAATGCAATACGATGATTGGCGTTCCCAGGCCGCCAAAGGCCACCGGCGCGGTATTGGCAATCAGCGACAAGCCGGAAGCAGCCAGTGGTGAAAACCCAAGTCCGATCAGAATCGCGGCGGTCACCGCCACCGGTGTGCCACCACCGGCCGCACCTTCAAAAAAAGCGCCGAAGCAAAATGCGATCAGAATCAGTTGCAATCTGCGGTCGTTGGTGATGCCGCCGATGCTGTCCTGCAAGACGGTAAACAGCCCGGCTTTGAGCGTCATGCGGTAGAGGAAAATCAGATTGAAGATGATCCAGCAGATCGTTGTAGTAGCAAACAGCACGCCGTAAAAACTGGCGCTCGCCGCCTGCTGCGCCGGCATACCCACCACCCATAACGCAATTCCCAGCGCGGCAACCAGGCCGGCGACCGCAGCGTAATGAGCGCGAATATGAAAAACACCCAAACCACCGAGCAATACAATGACAGGAATCGCGCAGACGAGAGTGGATAGGATAGTGCTGCCGAGCGGATCGTATACCTGGGACCAGACCACGACGTTTCCCCCTGATTTTATTTTCTTGTGGTGACTGGACGCTTGCGCAATGGACGCCCCCCAGTCGCGGGCCAGTATAGTCGAGTTGTCCGCACGCGACATCATCGAGCCTTGTCCAATGGGGCTTGAGTCTGAGCGGGGTGCGTGATTCCAACGGGGTTTGAGTCTGAACGAGCGGCAGGGATCGATCATGATGCGAGGCATGGTGATCGATATGAAAGACGAGCAATTGAGTACGCTGGCCCAACTGCGGGCCTTTGTCGATGGAACTGCGGTGGTGGAT
>JANLTJ010000100.1:0-17315 GCA_031362885.1 Betaproteobacteria bacterium | reverse complement strand
CCAATACGGCCCAGATCAGCTACGCCGATCAGTTCGACCCGGATTCCATCCCCAACAACAGCAGCGCAACCGAAGACGATCAGGCCAGCGTCACCATCACGCCCAGTCCGGACCTGCGCACAGTCAAGACCGCCACCAGTTCGTTTGCGGTCGGCACGAACGCCACCTATTCGATCACCGTCAACAATACGCTCGGCAGTCTCACTACGGGCGCCAATGCCTACACCGTCACCGATCCCATGCCCGCCGGGTTGACGCTGGTTTCGGCGGCGGGCACCGGCTGGAATTGCGCTGCCTCCACGCCCACCCTGATGAGTTGCACCAGCACGGCGGCCATGGCCGCAGGTGCGGCAAACGCCAATGCCATAACCCTCACCGTGCTTCCCGCCGCCGCCGCCGCGCCCAGCGTGACCAACACGGCCACGGTTTCCGGCGGCGGCGAGCCGGCCGCCAACAATGGCAACAACAGCAGCAGCATTGTCACTACCGTTTGCGCGGTGAGCTGTCCGGATTTGCGGGTGAACAAAACCTCCGCCGCCAGTTTCACCGTGGGCACGGCCGCAAGTTACACCTTAAGCGTGACCAACATTGGCGGATTGACCACCGGCGCGAATAGCTACACGCTCAGCGACACGCTGCCGGCGGGATTGACCCTGACCACGACTGCGGGCGGCGCAGGTTGGACCATCGGCGCAGGCTGGACGTGCACCGGTGCCGCGGGCGGCAATGTAGTCTCGTGCAGCAGGAGCACTGCGATTGGCCCCGGCGCCACGTCCACCACGGTTGTATTTCCGTTGACGGTGGCGGCGAATGCGGCGCCCAGCGTCACGAACACCGCCAGCGTCACCGGTGGTGGCGAACCGGCTGCGGTCACGGGCAACAACTCAACTGCCTTGACCACGCCGGTTGTCGATTTTGATTTGACTGTGACCAAGGTCAAAACCACCGCGGCTAATTTCGTGCTGGGAGTCAACACCGCCACATACACGCTGAGCGTCAACAACATCGGCGGTCGTGCCACGACCGGTACCTACACGCTGACGGATACCTTGCCCGCCGGGGTGACATTGACCACGGACTCGGGCGGCACGGGTTGGACCATTGGGGCCGGCTGGACGTGCACGAACGCGGGCCCCAACAATGGAGCAGGGGACTCCGTCGTCCTTTGCACCAGAGCCACGGCCATCGCCGCTGGCGGATCATCAAGCACGGTCGTATTTCCCGTGACCATCGCCGCTGCCGCCGCGCCCAGCGTTGCCAATCAAGCGAGCGTCAGCAATCCAAATGAATCAGCAAACCTGCTGGCCAACAACAGCTCAGCTCTGATCACCACACTGGTGGATGCGCCCGATCTGGTGGTCACGAAATCGCACAACGGTGATTTCAGCGTGGGTACGAATGGTGTCTACACGTTGACGGTAACCAACCTCGGCGACCTTGCCACCAGCACCAACCCGGTGGTTGTGACCGACACCCTGCCCGCCGGACTGACTTTCGTGTCCGGTACTGGAACCGGCTGGACCGCGTGTACCGCGGTGGGTCAGGTGGTGACCTGCAACCGCACGGCCGCCAACGCCATCGCCGCCAACAGCTCCGCCCCGCCGATCACGTTGACGGTTTCCGTTGCCGCCGCTGCTTCTCCAGTCACCAATACGGTGTCGGTATCAGGTGGCAATGAGCCGCCGAACAATTCCAGCAACAACTCGGATTCAGACATCACCAATGTTTATTTTTCTCCGGTACTCAGCAAGTCCTTCGCGCCAGCCAGCATCACCGCTGGCGCCACCTCTACGCTGACACTGACGATTACCAACCCGGCAGGAAACACGGTCTCACTGGCGGGCCTGGCTGTCGTTGATCCTTTCCCCGCAGGCATGTCGGTTGCGGCGACGCCCGCATTCACCAATACCTGCGGCGGCACGGTTTCTCCCGGCAGCGCGCAGGGCGATACCCTGATTTCCCTGAGCGGCGGCGCAACCGGCGGCGCCGGGACAAGTTGCACGATCACGGTCAACGTGACCAGCACGACGGTCGGTGCCAACGTCAATACCACCGGCGCGGTGGCATCCACCAATAGCGGTACCGGCAATACGGCCAGCGCTACGCTGACGGTTAGCGCGCCCGCGGCGCCGACGCTGACCATGGTCAGTTCACCCGATCCAGTCGGCGTGAACATGCCGGTAACGCTGACTTACACCATCAACAACAGCAATGCCGCGATTACCAACCTGGGATTCACGCACAATTTCCCTGTCGTCGCGGGGGCGCAAATGATTTACCGCAGCACGCTATCCAATACCTGCACTGCGGGCGGCGCATCCCTCACGAATCCCGCAGGCGCTGCCCTGGTTGCCGGCACCAGCACGGGTATCCGGTTATTTAATGGCTATGACGCGGCGGCCAATGCCGTTTGTACCATCGTCGTGACCGTCACCGTGGGTGCCGCAGGAACGGTCAACACGGTCAACGGCACACCCGGAATCAGCGGATTAACCGGATCGACCGTGCTGGTTTCCAACGTCAACGACACCTTCAATGTGCGTGCCGCGGTGCTCACGAAAGCCTTCAGTCCTTCGACCATCACAACGAATGCAACGTCCCAACTGACCTTTACCCTCACCAATGGCACTGGCAATCCTGCCCAGGGTGCTGCCGCACCGGTCAACGTTTTGATCGCGTTCACCGATACCCTGCCGGCCGGCGTAGTGGTCGCGAACACTGCGGCTTCCCCGCAATGCAACGGTACGGTTGCGGCGAGTGCGGGCAGCAACACCATCACATTCAGCGGAGGGACCCTGTCATCGGGACAGGCCACGTGTGCCATTTCGGTCAATGTCACGTCGGCGACGGCAGGTGTGTATAACAATTTGCAAGCTAACTTGAGCGGGGTCTCTCTGAATCTCGTCAACAACGTCAACGCCACGCTGACGGTAACCGGACTGATGCCATCGCTGTTTCTGTTGAAATTTGCCAGTGTGATCTCGGACCCGATCAACAACAGCGTCAATCCCAAGGCCATCCCTGGCGCCACCCTGGCCTATACCGTGCGGCTGACCAATTCCGGGCCCGGGACGGTGGACTCCGGTACTGTGGTCATTACCGATGCGTTGTCTAACGATCTGGATTTGTTCTTGGGCGATCTTGGCGGGCCGGGATCGGGCCCGGTGATCTTCACCGAAGGCACCCCGGTGAGCGGTCTCGCCTGGACCTTTACCGGGCTTGGCAGTCCAGGCGACAGCGTTGAATTTTCCCAGAACGGCACCGTCTGGACCTACACGCCGGTGCCCGACCTGAACGGATTCGATGCCACGGTGCGCCACATACGCTTAAGGCCAACCGGCGCCATGAATGCGGCGGGCGGCGGCAATCCAAGTGCAGATCTGCTGTTTCGGGTGCGCATTCGGTAACCATCGCGGCGGATGATCAAGAACGGCTGAACCAGGCCGAGGGCCGCGTCCGGCTGCGCAGCCCCCGCAAGCAAGCCACGTTGTTCTTCGTTCCGCGTTTACGCAGAGCGCGCCTCAGGAGGCGTCTTTACCCCACAGCTCTTTGACGCGGGCGTCACGGCCGCAGGATGTGCGGTAGTACTTGTAGCGCACCGGGTTCTTCTTGTAGTAGTCCTGATGGTATTCCTCCGCGGAATAAAACGTGCCGACCGGGATGATTTCGGTATGGACGTTGGCGAAACGCTTGCTCTTCTCCAATGCCGCCTTGCTGGCCTGGGCCACGGATTTCTCGGCATCGTTCTGGTAAAGGATGGCGCTGCGGTACTGGCTGCCGCCATCGCAGAACTGGCGGTCTTTCACCGTAGGGTCGATGTGCCGCCAGAAGTAATCCACCAGTTGCGGGTAGCTGACCTTCCTCGGATCGTAGTACACGCGGACCACTTCGGTGTGCCCGGTTCCACCCGAGCTGACTTGCTCGTACGTGGGATTTTTAAGTGTGCCGCCCGCATAACCCGATTCGGCATCGAACACGCCGGGCAGTTTCTCGAAATCCGCTTCGATGCACCAGAAGCATCCGCCGGCAAATACCGCCGTGGCGGCGCCGTCCGGTCGCGGGACGGAATTATCGGCGGCGATACTGGCGCCAGATAGCGCGAGGCCGAACAGGAAAAAGGCGAGCGAGAGTTTCATGGCGGTTTACCTTTGCAGTAGATGGATGAGTCCTATACGTTGCAGGGCTGACGGTGGATGCGCCGGGCAACCATCGCACACGGGATCAACTCCGTTAAAACCGTTTCATCGCTCATGATTGTGACTATGCCCATGGGCCGCGACCTCCAACAGACACACTTCGCGGTGGAGTAGGCCAGTACAGTTCTGAATATTTCAATCTGTTATGGATACAATTTAACACTGGTGCCGCTGTAACGGTTGTTGGCGGGAACTTACCATCGTGATGATCACGAGTCGCAGGTCAGGGATGAAGATGGGCATCGGCCAAATGGCAGTGGAGATCGATACAGGCGCGTTGATCCGGCTTCGCAGAGCGAAAGGCGTTGAGGTGCGATGCCTGGCAGGAGGGCTCTGGATTACCCAGGAAAACGAACCCGGCGATGAAATGCTGGAAGCCGGAGGCGTGTTCAGGCTTACCAGCAATCAACTCGTCATCATCGAAGCCTTGTCGCCGCCACAACTGGCTTTTCGATCATTCGCCGGCAAGGAACGATGCCTGGATTTTGCGATCTTCCGAATTGATACCAGCGCGTGCCTGGAGCGGCTGGAGCAACTAAGGTCATCAAACCGTCCAGCATCGCCCGGCATTACAGCCGAAGCGTTTCCGCGACCCGGCGCCGCAGCACCGGCAGGAGTTCTTCTTCGAACCAGGGATGTTTTTTCATCCACAGCTTGCTGCGCCAGCTTGGGTGCGGCAGTGGAATCCGGTCCGGCAGATAGCCGCTGAAACTGCGCACCGTCTCGGTCAGGGATTTTTTCGCCCGGTCTTTGAGGTAGAAGGCATGTGCATAATTTGTCCTCGTGAGTCATTGGCCCAGCATGCCCGAGAGTTCACCGGATGACCACTTCGGCCTGACAATCCGGCGGCCTGGCCCGTTTGTGCGGAGTCAATGCCAGCGCGCTGGCGGTTTCTCAGCCCGGATGAGGACGAACCCCCAGGCAGACTCAATGGTCCGATATCACTTCGACCGGAAGATGAGTTCTTTCATACGCGCCAGTTTCGACGACACCACGGGCACGGTGAGGTGCCGGCGAGCGCCATCTGCAATAGCGCGGTGAAGGTCTCGTTGCTGATGAGTGGTCCCGCCCATTTCCCAATTGGTGCGCAAGCCGGTGCTCAGGAAGAATACCGGCATGATGACCAGGAGCACATGGTGACGCAGCAGGTCCATCTTCTCCTGATTGAACCAGTGACTGTTGACAGTGGCTCCGGCCAGAAAGGTTCCAACCATGAAGTGCAGACCAGACCAGTCGACACCGAGACCGCATACGGACAGTCAGATCAAGGCCACGTACCAGCGGTCGCGCTCGGGCAACCACGCCATCAGTTTGCGCAGGAGGTGACCAACGATGGCGAAGGCGAGCAGAAATCCCGCCTGTTTGCCGACACGTTCCCAATCCATTTTGTCATGCTAATGCAATGAAGGCTTCTTCAGCATGTCGCCGCGATCGACGGATCGCGCACGAACGCTGAGCTGTGAGCCATTGCGCGCGAGGGTCATTGGAATTTCCGTGCCGGCTGCGCCAATCGCCCAAATTGCGCGAAACATGTCCGCCAGAGAGGCAACACGCTTTCCCGCGATTTCGAGTACCAGATCGCCCTGGCGGATGCCAGCGCGCTGTGCCGGACCGTCCCTGGCCAGGCCGCCCACTACAATCTGAGTACCAGTTTGCGCCGCATACATGCCCAGCCAGGGACGTGGCGGACGGTTTGGGCGGCCGAACTTCAGCATGTCGTCGAGAATGGGTTCGAGCAAATCAATCGGCACGATCATGTTGCCCTGGGTCTGCTGACCGTCCGAGATTTCTTCCGCCAGAAGCGAACCGATGCCGATCAGGCGGCCATCTTTTTCCACCACAGCCGTACCACCCCATTGCGGATGCGCGGGCGCGGTGAACACGGCTTCGTCCAGCAGGTACTCCCAGTAACCCGCGAACTCGCGTTTGGCGAAAACCTTCGCCTTTAATGCGTGCTCGCGTCCGCCATGACCAATAACGATAACGTCCTCGCCGAGCGCGGTGGCGGACGCGCTGCCGCGCTGAATCGAGGGCAAGCCAAGGCGGCCGAGTGGCTGCACCAGTCCGAATCCGGTGGCTTGATCATAGGCGATTGGATATCCGGCGACGGCATCGCCGCTATTGGTCGTCAGCCAGATCTGGCTTGCTTCCGTGATCAGATAGCCGATCGTGAGCACCAGACCGTCGTCCCCAATCACAACGCCGTTGCCCGCGCGCTCGGTGCCCAGAATGGGGGCGGTAAAGGCATCGTCTGGAATCGTCGCATGCAATTGCACGACCGCGTCAAGCGCGGATTCGAGGTCGTAGCGCAAGTCGTCCTGACGCGGCTGAAGATTTTCAGGAAAAGCCCAATGTTCCGAATCAGCCATGCGGGAGTTTGCAGCGCCAGTGCCGCCTTGTTTGCAACATCGCGCCATGTTACGCGATTCGCCGCCAGCGCAGAACCGCCAGCCAAGAACCTCAGGCCGGTTGCAATCTGGCGGCGACCGGCCCTTCACGGATCGGCAGGTTGACCAGCGCCGCGAGCCCGGCGAGTCCGGCATCGAGGTACCACATGACGGCGTAATCTCCGAGTTGGACGATGGCCAGCCCACCCAGCCATGCACCGAAAAAGGCCCCGATCTGGTGCGATAGCAGAGTGAGTCCGAACAAGGTTGCAAGATAACGGGTGCCAAACAATTTGCCCACGATGTTGGCGGTTGGCGGCACCGTGGCGAGCCAGGTCAGGCCGAGCCCGGCAGCAAACAGATAAAAGGTCAACGCGGTCTTCGGAGCGGCGAGATACACCAGGATCAGCAAAGTGCGCGAAGCGTACATCCAGAACAAAATGTATTTGCTGCGAAAGCGTTGTGTGCCCCAGCCCGCCGTCAGGCTGCCCAGAATGTTGGCCAGACCGATGATGGCGAGCGACCAACTGGCAACCTGAGCAGACTGACCGCACAACTGCACTTCCCCGGGGAGGTGAGTGATCAGGAACGCGATATGGAAGCCGCAGGTAAAAAATCCCGCATGCAGCAGCAGATAGCTGCGATCTTTCACGGCATCGCGCAGCGCTGCGCGCATGCCTTTGTCCGCCGGATTGGCCACCACAGCCCGTGCCTGATCCGCGGCGCTGACCGGCTTGCCGCGCAGTGCGCGCGTGAGCGGCAGTGCTGCCAGCGAGATCAGCGCGATCGACCACATCGCGCCCATCCAGCCCAGGCTGCTGATGAGCTTTTGCGTGATCGGCGCGAACACGAACTGGCCGAACGATCCGCCGGCGTTGATGATGCCGGCCGCCATGCCGCGTTTTTCCGGTGGCACATGCCGTACCGCCGAGCCAATAAGCACCGAAAAGCTTCCAGCACCGCTACCAGCCGCGATGAGAATACCGAGCGAGAAAATCAATCCCGCCGAGCTCGTCATATACGGCGTGATTGCGGAGCCTGCTGCCAGCAGAATTACGCCACCGGCAAGCACACGACCCGGTCCGTAACGGTCGGCGATGGCCCCGGCGATCGGCTGCGTCACACCCCAGACAAACTGACCGATTGCCATCGCCAGGCTGATGCTGGCGATGCCCAGTCCGGTCGACGTATTGAGCGGCGACAGAAACAAACCCTGGGACTGGCGCGAACCCATGGTGATCATCAGCAAGGCGGCAGCCAGCAATACCAAGATCCAGAAGGACCGGGATACGTCGCGGGAAGTCACGCTCAAAATTGCTTCGCTGCCTTCGAGAAAGACTCGCGTAATGCGCCATAACTATTCGCGAAACCGCGTTTTACCTCCTCCCAGGCGTTCGCCGAACTGCGTTTCAATTCGCCGTAGCTTTGGGAAAGATCCTGACGTTGCCTGCGCAGGGTTTTCATGGTTTCTTTCGCCTGCTTGCGTCCCGAGGCATTCATCTGGTCCCAGTTGCGGCTCATCTGTTGTTCCAGATAATCAATATGCTTGTCAGTCTCCGCGAGAACATCCTTTGCGGTTGTCAGTGCCTCATCGCGCTGCTCGGCGGAATAGTTCTTGATGGTGTTTGCCGCTTCCTCCATTTTTCTCGAGACATCTGCGCTGGTGGTCTTGCTGCCGGTACCCTCCGCGGCCAACGACAACGGCGATGCTGAAAGACATACGATCAAGCACAGTGCTCGTGCTCCCGTCCATCCGTGTTTGATGCTCATCGCCCCTCCTTGCTGTGCGTTACATAAGCTTGCATGCGGCTGCGCAGCGGTTCCGGAATCGGTATGGCTTTGCGCGTTTCCTTGGAGAACATGCAGATGGTGTGGCGGCATTTCAGGCAGGCACGGCCTTCGATGCTGGCGTTGAATTCGAGTTCGATGGAGCTGCTGCCCAGCCGTGCCACGCACAGATCAATGGCCAGCACATCGCCGAAACGCGCCGGGCTCAGAAAATCGCATTGGGTGGAAACCGTCGGCGTACCGAGTTGCTGCGTCATCAACAGATCGGCAAAGCGTTCCTGGAGTGCGAGGTTGAACCAGTCTTCCATGGCATCGTGCAGCAGATCGAAAAAGCGCGGAAAGTAAACTTGGCCCGCTGGATCGCAATGCGAGAAGCGGATCGGATACTCGACCCGGAACGTTTTACCCATGATGCGTTTGGAAATGAGCGGAAAATTCAGCGCAGCAATCTTCCCGGCATGGCGCCGGTGTGTTCGTCGTTGCACAAGGTTTCGACGCCGGCTACGAAGGTATGGCGATAGCCGTCCGCGCGCTGCATCAGGCGCCGCCCGCCCGTTGGCAGATCGTAGACGACTTCGTGCTTGCGCATGCCCAGTTTGTCGAAATCGATGATGTTGATGTCGGCCCGGTAGCCCGGAGCGAGCACGCCGCGATCCTTCAGCCCGTAGGCGAGCGCGCAGTCGCGGGTCTGCTTGCGAACCAGAAACTCCAGCGGCAGTTGCGCGCCGCGCGTGCGGTCGCGCGCCCAGTGCGTGAGCAGAAAAGTGGGAGAACTGGCGTCGCACACCGTGCAGACATGAGCGCCGCCATCGGCGATGCCCATCACCGTGGCTTCGTCCTCGATCATCTCGCGGATGTTGTCGAGGTTTCCTTCGGTGTAGTTCTCGAAGGTTTCCACCAGCAATTGTTTGCCCTCATAGGCCATCATGGCGTCGAGCGCGATCAGCCATGGACTGACACCCGTGCTGCGCGCGCGTGCCCCGATGCTCAACGACGGATGCGGTTCGTAGTCATACGAATTGTCAACGACATAAATTCTGTTTAGCGCATCGGCAATACGTTTTGTGTGTTCATCGGCCGGGCGTTCCTCGACCAGTTTGTTCCTGAGCGAGGCGTCGCGGCGCAGGGCCTCAACGCGCTGCGCCGGGGTCAGGTGATGCAGTGCCAGCCATGCCGGGTGTGAGGAAAACGGGTGGATGGTGGTTTCCAGGCCCATCATCACGCCAATTGGCCGGCAACCGACCTGGCCATTGACGTTGACGCCGTCCTTGCGCGCGGCATGTATTTGCGCCCGGGTCTCGCGCCACAGCTCTGGCGCATCGTTCACCTGCAACAGCAGCACGGAGAGCGGCCGTCCCGAAATCTGCGCTGCTGCGCGCAGAATTTCAAATTCACCCGGACCAAAATCGGAATTCACTTCGATCACGCCGCGCCCGGCACGCTTCATCGCCGCGGCAATGCCGAACAATTCCGGTTCTCCCGCCGACAGGCTGGGTGTAAGCCGTCCGTCTCTGGCGCGATGCTTGGTGGTACGCGAGGTGGTGAAGCCCAGAGCACCGGCGCGTAGCGCCTGCTCCAGCAATTCACCCATTTGCGCGATCTCGCCTTCATCCGGCGCTGCGGCATGATCGGCGCCACGATCACCCATGACGTAGAAACGCAGGGCCGCATGCGGTACTTGAGCACCGATATCGATGACTTTTGGTGCCGCTTCGAGGGCATTGAGATAATCGGGGAAAGATTCCCAGTTGAATTTCACGCCTTCGGCCAGCACCGTGCCCGGAATATCCTCAACGCCTTCCATCAGGTTGATGAGATAGTCGGACGCACCGGGGCGCACCGGAGCAAATCCGACCCCGCAGTTGCCGAACACGACGGTGGTCACGCCGTGCCAGGTGGAGGGGGTCAGGTAGGGGTCCCAGGTGGCTTGGCCGTCGTAGTGAGTGTGGATATCGACAAAGCCGGGCGCGACCAGCAAGCCGCTGGCCTTGATTTCCCGGCGTCCGCGGCCGATATCGCCGCCGAGCTCGGATATAAAGTCGCCGTTGACCGCGATGTCCGCGACGCGTGGCGCACCACCGGTGCCATCGACTACGGTGCCGCCGCGAATGACGAGATCGTGCATGAAGATTCTCCGCTGTTATTAACCGGGCCAGGTCTGACTCGAACTTCGCCGGAACTTCCCTGGCCGCGCAAGCCGGCATTCTATCGGACTATGAATGCGAGGCCCGTGCCGCGCTCAGTGCCGCGCTCAGGTCCGGATGGCGTTGAGCACCTCGTAACACGCACCCATGGTGTGGTAATCGGTTTTTCCGGCGAGGGATTTCTCGTCGCTGTACTTGCGGTTGTCGCGCTTGAGAATGCGGTACCAGGCGCCGTACTGGTGATCGACGAAATGCGTCCAACCGTAGTCCCAGATGCGCTGATACCACTGCCAGTATTTTTCCGCGCCGGTGCGCTTCGCCAGCAGCGCCGCCGCCGCGAACGCCTCCGCCTGAACCCAGAAATACTTGTCGTCGTCGCAGATGCCGCCGTGCTCGTTGTCCCAGGCCTGCGTCATCGCGGGGTCGAACTATTCCGCTGCGCGCGGGGCGAGCCAATCTGGATCAGTGAGCCGGTCCGCGTGCCGCTCCAGTATCAGCAACAGCTTGGCCCATTCGGCGAGATGCCCGGGCTGATAACCCCAGGGGCGGAAGAGGTTACTCTGGTCGTTTTTGTTGAAATCCAAGTCCACCGACCAATCGGCGTGGTAGTGCTCCCAGATGAGTCCGTAAGCCGGGCCCGCTTGCCTTACGGTGATGTTACGCGCCAGTTGTTCCGCGCGTTCCAGATAGCGCGGCTGACCCGTGGCATCGAATGCCGCCAGCAGGGCTTCGCAGGCCTGCATGTTGGCGTTTTGTCCGCGATACGGCGCCAGCGTCGACCAGTCGGCAGCGGCTTCGTCGGCATAAAGGCCGAAGACCGGCGACCAGAATCGGCGCTCCATCAGATCAAACGTTTCGCCAATCCAGGCCTGCGCGGCTTCGCTGCCTGCCATCGCCGCGTGAGCGTAAGCCAGCAGTACGAACGCGAGTCCGTAGCAGTGATTGGTGGCGTCAGTGACTTGTTTGCCGTCCAGCAGCCAGGCGTAGCCGCCGGCGGCGGAGTTGCGATGCCGTTGTCGCAGAAAAGCCACGCCATGCTCGACCGCGTGCAGATAGTCTGCGTCACCAAAGCGGCGATAAGCCATCGAATAATTGAAGACGAAGCGCGTGCTGCTCACCAGATGCCGGGTATGCGCGTTGTAGATGCTGCCGTCGTCGCGGAAGAAATGATAGAAGCCGCCAGCCGGATCAATGGCGCGCGGATGGTAGAAAGCCATCGTGTGGCGGATGTGATCGAGCAGGAAGCGCGGGTCACGAAAGTCGGGTAGATTTCTGCTCACCGTGAACCTCGGCCGATAACGATCCCTGGATCCGGCGCAAGAACAACGTCGTCAATCGTCATGGGCACAGTTCATTCCGTGTGGGCACCCAGTTCCGCGCGAAAAACACGACCTTCGAGCAGTCGTCCCGGCTCGATATCGACCGATATGCCGCCCACGGCGGCGCATTTCCGCTCATCGTGCGCAATGTCGGCGTGGTTGGCACCATCACCGTGTCCGCCCTGCCGCAGGAAGAAGACCACCGGCTGGTGGTGCAGGTGTTGCGGGAATTCATGGCGGAAAGCGCATCCGCCGACCGATAGAAGACTCCCGGCTCAGGCCTGGTGCGCGGCGCGACGGCGATCAATCGAGGTGTCCACCTTGGCCGTGCGCCGATCAGACAGGCCGGCACGGCGGATCAGTTCATCCCAAACGTTGTCGCCACCATCGGACTTGAAACTCGAGTACAACGCGACATGCTCGGGATAGGCACGGCCCAGGCGTTCGAGATGATGGGTGCCCGACCGCGATGCCTTGTCCGCTTCCCACCCCCGCATGATGGCCTGCCAAAGGGCGCGTTCGAAAGGTTCATCTTCCTCGTCAAAACCGTACTGCCACTTTAGAAACGACGCTTCCGCGTCGGTCAAATCCTCGCTTTGAATTTTTATGCTCATGACGCTTGGCTCCTACTGAAGATCGATCGCATACTTCTTCAATTCTTCCAGACTGACGTAATCGAGCGTGCGCTCGTGTGTCGCGTTCAGGGCCACCCGGGGTGCGCATCCCGCCTTGAGCGCTTCGCGCCAGCGCGCGGCGCACAGACACCAGCGGTCGCCCGCCTTCAATCCGGGAAATCCGAATTCCGGCAGCGGTGTGGAAAGATCGTTGCCGCGCGCGCGCGAAAACTCCAGAAACGCCGCCGTCATCAGGGTGCAGACGGAATGCACGCCGTGATCGTCAGCGCCGCTGTTGCAGCATCCGTCGCGATAGAAACCGGTCATTGGCTTGCTGCTGCATTCGCCCAACGGACCACCCAGAACATTTCGTGCCCTGCTGCCGCTGGGCGCCTTGGGGTCAAAAGGCATGGTATTCCAGTTGCCCGATCCAATTTTCCCACCCCGCTTGCGGGGACAAGAGAACATCTGAGGTAAAGGAGAGGGGCAGGATGAGAGGCGCTTGCCTGAATAAAATCATGTTCGAGACTTGGTCACACCAGTGGTGAATTTGAATCGGAGAATTCGTAGTTCCGGATCATGCATCGTGCGCATCTTCCCGCCGCCGGCTCCATATAGCAAGCGGCGATCAGGCGAGCAGCCGAGCGAAGACATCGCGGTCCACATTGGCGCCGCTCAGAATAACGGCCGCCCTGCGCCCCGCGAGCCGGCTGCGCTCCTGAAGCGCGGCGGCGAGTCCCGCGGCACCGGCGCCCTCGGCGACATTATGCGTTGCCGAATACAGCAGGCGCATCGCATGTTCGATTTCCGTATCGTCGACCTGCACAATCCTGGCGAGGTGTTTCCACATGATCTCGAGCGCCTCCGGTTCCGGTGTGCGGCAGGCCATGCCATCGGCTATTCGGGTAGTCGCCGGGTGTTCGACGGGGCGGCGTTGCTCGAAGGACAGCGCGTAGGCGGGTGCCTGCCTGCTCACCACGCCGACCACTTCCGCACGGTGGTTCAATGCGTTGCGCACGGCAATCATGCCGCACACCCCGGAACCCAGGCCGATGGGGACATAGACCACATCAAGGTCGGGCACCGCGCTCAGCAACTCCATCGCATAGGACGCCACGCCATGCACCAGCAGGGGATGCAAGGAGGGCACCATGTGCAGCCCGCGCTGTTGTGCGATCCATGCCGCGCGCTCCTTTGCTTCCTGGAAATCTTCGCCGTGTTCGATCAACTCGACACCGATTGCGCGCATGGCCGCATTCTTCTCGGCGCTGTTACCTTGCGGTACGACAATGGTCGCGGGTATGCCGTATTTACGCGCGGCGAAGCCGACCGACTGGCCATGGTTGCCACGCGTGGCGCTGATAACGCCGGCGGGTGTGCCGCCGTGCTTCGCGAGGTCGCGAAAATAAACCAGTCCGCCGCGCAACTTGAAAGCGCCGATCGGCGTGTGATTCTCGTGCTTGACCCAGATTTGCGCGCCGAGCGCGGATTGCAGCAGCGGCCAGGCGTACTGCGGCGTGGGCGCCAAGGATTCATAGACGATCACGGCGGCGTCTTGCAGCCGTTCCAGCGTGACGAGAAAGTCTCTCATGGCGGCATTGTATGCGAGCCTGTTGGTCTGCCAGGCGCCGCAAAGTCTTGCGACATCTCAGGACTCGTGGACGGAAACCTTCTTGCTCAACAAACCTTGCTCGCAGGCCTTGATCTGCATGGCCAGAATTTTCGAGTAAATGCGACATTGCGCCAGGCTGCCGGCGGTGAACCATAGTCCGGGCTGGGCGGTGCGTTTCCACATGTTGCGCAGTTCACCGCCCTGATCGAATCCCCACACCGGTCCGATACGCCCGGCAATGGCATCGCCGAGAAGCCTGCGCACGACCTCCTGCTGATTGAGGTAACCGGTGGCCAGTACGATCAGATCCGCCGGCACGATGCCGCCATCGCGCAACTTCGCGCCTTCGGGGACGAAGCGGTCGATGTCTTGATACTGAAGCAGGCCGACCTTGCCTTCGACAATGAGCTCCGAGCAGCCGACGTTGAAGTAATAGCCGCCACCGCGCTGCAGATACATCAATTGGAAGCCGGTGTCGTCCTCGCCGAAATGCAGCCGGAATCCGCGCGCCGCAAGCCCGTCCAGCAACACCTTGTCGGCCGCGCGCATTTGCGCCGTCGATAACTGGTAGGAACGCTTGAGCACCGGATAAGGGAAGGAGGTCGCCAACACGTCGCAATCCTCGGTCGGCGGGCCTTCGCCATAAATGGCATAGACCCGTTGCGCTTCCATCAGGCTCACGACATACGTGGGGCTGCGCTGGATCAGCGTGACCTGCGCGCCGCCGGCCTGCAAGTCCTGCGCGGTATCGTGGCCGCTGGTGCCGGTGCCGAGAACCAGGGTCTTCCTGCCTTTCCATGCTGCGCCGCTGGTAAACGCTTCCGAATGCATCACGGTTCCGGCAAAAGACTCCAGTCCGGGAAGTTCCGGCTTCACCGGGATGCAGCTCACCCCGGTGGCGAACACGAGATGGCGCGGGCGTATGACTCGCTCGCTGCCGTCGGAGCGGCGCAGCTTGACCGCCCATTGCTCCGCAGCTTCGTCGTATCGGCCTGCCACCAGTTCAGTGCCGGTCCAGTAATTCAGTTCCAGACTCTCGACATAGGCCTCGAACCAGTTCGCCAGCTTGTCCTTCGGAATGAACACCGGCCAGTTGGGCGGGAAGGGCATGAAGGGCAGGTGATTGACATGCACTTCGTTATGCAGCACCAGAGAATGGTAGCGTTTGCGCCAGTTGTCGCCGATGCGTTCGTGACGGTCGATGATCAGGGTGTCGATGTCGAGATTTTGCAGCCACGCTGCCACCGACAATCCCGCCTGACCTCCGCCGATCACCAGCACCGCGGGATCGCGGTCGGCATACGCGCGGCGCTTTTCCAGCCGGTCCAACCAGTTCTCGCCGCCGAATTCCCGCTGACCTCCATTCGGTTGCGCCTGCGCCGGGTCAGCCGGCTGCGCCTGACCGTCCAGTGCGTCCAGCGAGGTCAGCAGGTTCCACGCGAGCATTCGATCTGCGTGACCCGGGTCGGGCACCAGGCGCAACACTCCGATGCCCGCGCCATGCGCGGTGACGAACTCGATCAGGGCTTCGATGGTCTCGGTTCCGGCGCGGCTGACCCGGCGCGGCGGTGTGCGCCCTCGCGCAAGCCGAAATCCCCGGGGCTGCGTGCTCGCCATGGTTCGCGTCAGCGTCGCTTCAATCGACGCTCGCCCATTCATTGTCTGCAAGTGCCAGGTAAAGGCGAGCACATCGCGCCAATGGCCATCGGATAGGAACAGCGCCCCGGCTGCCTGCGCGTTGCGCTGCTTCAGGGCGTCATCAAATGCTTGCAGCCATTGTGTTGCCGTCGCAGCGATGTCGCTGTGCGCATTCTGCCGCAGCGGATGGGTGATCTCGTTCATCGGGTTGTATGCGAACAGCGTTCGGTCATGGATTGGTTGGCAGTTAGATTGGGCAAAGCCATTTTGCCCGACCTGTATTGAGATTAGAGCGCATTTTCATACGGCCCGTCTTGGCCGCGTCGAAACCATGCAAGCGATGTAGCGATTGTAAGGAATGAGACGGTAAATTTGACAGCGAAAACCGGCGCTGTTTCGAGGAGCGATTTTCAGTAGTGGAGCCGGAAATGGTCAGCATCCAGAACGATCAAGCGGACGAATTGCGTTGTGCCACTCGGCCCAGGAAAGCCTGGCACGCAGGAGAAGCATGACTTCCTGGCGCAAGAAATCGCGAAGCTCGCGCATTACGGAAATTGGCTGCGAGGAAGGTAACAAGAAACAAGAAGCTTTCGGTAAAACGTTCGACAGAGCGTGATGGAAGTAAACCGAAAGTCAGATAAACCGCAAACAAAAATGCCCGCGCCGCTCATGAGCGCATGCAGGAAAAGCAGGCTGCGCGAAAAAGGTTCTTCTATCGCCGCGCTTCAGGCGCGCGCAGCGCGGAGCGTAGCCTGCAAGCGACGGTTAAGCCGCCGTGAGTTTGACCCTGCTGACATTGCCGAGCTTTACATGCTGCTTCGCCTGCCAAAGATCGTAGGTGTACCGCATCGCAAGCCAGCTCTCGGGCGAGCGGCCTAGCGCCTTGGAAAGCCGCAGCGCCATCTCGGGGCTGATGCCACTGGCGCCAGTGAGAACGCGATTCAGGGTCGAGGCGGACACACCCAGCTTCGCGGCGAGCTCGCGGCTGCTCAGATTGTTAGGCTCAAGATACACGTCGGTAATGAACTCGCCCGGATGGGGCGGATTGTGCATAGCCATCAGTGATGGTCCTCATAGTCCAAGACGTAGGCATGTCCGTCCTTGAATTCAAAAGTCATGCGCCAGTTACCATTTACCCACACCGAACAACGATCCCGTTCTTCCCCCTTCAAAAGGTGCAACCGAAACCCTGGAATGTCCATATTCTCGATGGACTTTGCCGTGTCCAAGGCCGCCAGCAGCATTCGAAGCCGCTTAAAGTGATGGGGTTGAACGCCCGCCGCGCTTCCCGACTCAAAGAACTTTCGCAGCCCCTTGTGGCGGAACGACAGGATCATTTGAGAACTATACCGTGTTGCGCATCACGCAACAAAAGGCCTAACAAAGTTGTAGAAAACCCCTCCTGAAATCTTGCTCCAATCATTTGCATCCTGCAATATCGAGCCTTGTCCAATGGGGCTTGAGTCTGAGCGGGGCGCGTGATTCCAACGGGGTTTGAGTCTGAACGAGCGGCAGGGATCGATCATGATGCGAGGCATGGTGATCGATATGAAAGACGAGCAATTGAGTACGCTGGCCCAACTGCGGGCCTTTGTCGATGGAACTGCGGTGGTGGAT